>JBNJEM010000099.1:0-15913 GCA_051745935.1 Planctomycetota bacterium | reverse complement strand
GGCGGTTGGATTTTTCCGGGTGGAACGCTGCCCGACGCAAGCCGTCCTCCCGTTGGTCGGACTCGCGGCGGAGAAAGTCATCCGCGACCGGTATAAAGAGTGTTCGTTTTCAGCATTACTTTTTCAGGAGAACTGTCTCATGAAGCGAGGTCAGCAACTTTTGGTGTGTGGCGTGGCGGCCCTTGTGGTGGCTGTCTGCGGGAGCGTGGTGGAAGCTCAGCCGGGTGCTGGTGGGCGAGGCGGCAGGCCGGGCGGCGGTTTTGGCATGGGGGTCGGGGGAACGCAAGCGAGGCTTCTGGCGCGCGAAGACGTTCGCAAAGAGCTCGTACTGACTGACGAGCAAATCGAACAGTTGGAAGGGTTGCGGGAAGGCGTTGACATGCGGAGCGTGTTCGAGGGGCTTCAGGACGTGCCTCGGGAACAGCGACGGGAGAGAATGCAAGAGGCGATGCAGCAAGCTCAGAAGAAGGTGGAAAAGGAGGTCGGCGAGGTCTTATTGAAGCACCAGGAGAAACGACTCAAGGAATTGGCGGTCCAGTATTCGATGCGTGGCGTGGGCGGTATCCTGAGGGGTGAGCTCGCCGAGGAACTGGGGATTTCCGAGCAGCAAGGTGAGCAGTTACGGGAGAAAGCTCAAGAGTTGCGGCAGGAGCTGGAGAAAAAGCTGCAAGCGGAGCTGATCCAGCAATTGACCCCAGCTCAGCAGGGGAAGCTCAAGGAACTCAGAGGAGAGCCTTTTACGTTTGAGGAAGGATCGAATCGGCAGTTTGGCCCGCGTGGGGATGATGGTCGGAACCGCCAATTCCGTCGTGCCGGCGATGATCAGCGGGGCAGGCGGCCAGGGGGGCAGGGGGCTCCTCGCCGGCAAAGAAGGTCCCGTTAACTCAGCGCATGTTGAGCATCCGCTGTTGGACGATATCGGGCCGCCCTGGTTTGTCCCCCCTTGGGGCACGGACGAGCCGAAAGAGGGAGCTGTCTGTGTTGCCGCCCGGCTCAAACCGGGCGGCACTTGGTTCCAGGAGAGGTTTTCCTTCGGTGAGGGCGTATGGGAAGCGGGAAGGGCGAGGCTTGGTTGGCGGCACGAGCGTCTGGGTTGGTGAATTGGTCTCCCCCTGCCGCACTCTTCGTTTAGAATGAAACACCAGACGGGTGATTCGGTCGTCGGGCAGCGCAAGTTACGGGAATGTTACGGGAATCAAGTTACGGGAATACTGGACAGAGTGACAGATCGTTTGAGAGTGAAGGTCAATGGAAGCTGTCGAACTACTTAGCCGCCGCGGTCTGCTGGACGAGACGCAATTGGATCAATTGCGTCACGGCAATGGTGACGGCGTCTCTCTCTTGGAGAAGGCGGTGGCATTAGGCTACGTCAAGGAGGAGGCGGCGCTGCAGGCGCTGGGGGAAGAAGTGGGGCTCGATTACGTTGATCTGCGCGATTTGGATGTGGATCTATCGTTGCTGGAGGGGTTCCCTCACAAGTTGATCCATCGCCAGTCGCTCTTTCCAATCCGCCGCGACAACGGGCAATTGGTGGTGGCAACGAGCGACCCGTTTGATCTCTACCCGATTGACGAAGTGAGTGCGGCGACGGGGTTGTCGGTGGTACCGGTTCTGGCGAGCCGGGACCAGATTTCCGCGCTCATCAAGCGGCACTTGGGGGTGGGAAGCGAAACGGTCGAAGGTTTGATGGAGCAGTACAACGACCGCGAAGTGGAGTTGCTGGACGAGATTGAGACGGATGGGTCGGAGCTATCCGAGATGGCGCAGGAGGCGTCGGTGGTGCGTCTGGTCAACGAGATCCTGCTGGAGGCGGTGGAAGCGAAGGCGAGCGACGTGCATATCGAGTCCCAAGCCACGGGGCTCGTTATTCGCTACCGCATTGACGGCATCCTGCAGCCGCAACCGGTCCCGCCGGAGATCAACCGGTTTCAGGCCGCGATTATCAGCCGTTTGAAGATCATGTCGCATTTGAACATTGCCGAGCGGCGACTGCCGCAGGACGGCCGGATCAAGTTACGGGTGGCGGGTCGGGAAATTGACGTGCGTGTTTCGGTCATTCCCATGATCCACGGCGAAGGCCTGGTGATGCGTATCCTGGACAAGGGCGCGATGCGGTTTGAACTCCAGAGCCTCGGCATGGGCCCCGCGACCTACGAGAGATTCAGCGAGTTGATCCGTTTGCCTCACGGAATCATTTTGGTCACGGGCCCCACCGGTTCGGGTAAGAGTACCACCCTGTACAGTTCGCTGGTCGAAATCAATCGGCCGGACATCAAGATCATCACGACGGAAGACCCGGTGGAGTACCAGTTGCAGGGGATCAACCAGATCCAGGTCCATCCCAAAATCGGGCTCACGTTCGCCGCGTCCTTGCGCAGTATTCTGCGCCACGACCCGGACGTCGTGCTCGTCGGGGAAATTCGCGACTTGGAGACCGCCGAGAACGCGATTCAAGCCGCCCTGACCGGGCACTTGGTGTTTAGCACCCTGCATACCAACGATGCCGCCAGTTCCTTTGCCCGCTTGTCCGACATGGGGGTCGAACCGTTTCTGGTGGCGAGCACGGTGGAAGCGGTCATGGCCCAGCGGTTGGTACGGCGATTGTGTACCCATTGTCGAGAGCCCTATGAACCGGACCCCGGCGAACTGGCCAAGGATTTTCCGTTGGAGAAACTGGGAGACCGCCCCCTTTATCGCAAGGTGGGCTGCAAGGAGTGCCGGCACCTGGGCTATTCGGGACGAGTGGGACTCTATGAGTTGCTGCTGACCGACAATGACATCCGGCAGTTGACGCACGATCGCGCCAGTACGTGGTTGATCAAGAAATCGGCCATGCGGAAAGGGATGGTGACGTTGCGCGAAGACGGGTGGCAAAAGGTGATCAACGGCATCACCACGGTGGACGAAGTGCTGCGGATTACCAAGGGAGACCACGATCTGAACGAATTGGAGAAAATGACGGAGGGGCGTGAAAACAAGAATCCAACGAGCTGAACAGGCCGAACAGGACCCTTCGACGTTCCGACCGCCAAAGGAGTTGTGAAAGCGGGAGCCAGGTTTTGTTCCGGGCGACAAGAGCTCGAAGCGTGATGGTTTGACCGCTTGCTGACCACGTGACTTTCAAACGCGATACTGTGTGCGATGCCAGATTTTGCTTATGTTGCCCGAAATACCTCCGGCGAGAAAACGGCCGGTTCCATTAACGCCGCCAGCCAGCGCGAGGCGGTTTCGCTTTTGGCTGGCCAGTCGTTGTTTCCACTGCGGGTGACGGCGGAAACGCCGAAGCGACAATCAAGGGGGGGACGCGTCAAGGGGCAGACGATGGCGGTTACGTATGCCCAGCTGGCGTCGTTGCTGCGAGCTGGAGTCCCGTTGCTGCGGGCGTTGGAAGTGATCCGCAAGCAATCGTCGAATCAGACGTTGAATCGCGTGTTGGGCGAAGTGCGAAGCGATGTGGAGCAGGGCAGCACGCTGGGGGACGCCGTCGCTCGCTACCCGCGCGTCTTCAGCGAAATGGCCATCAACATGATCAAAGCCGGGGGCGAAGGGGGATTTCTGGAAGAGGCGTTGGATCGCGTGGCCCAGTTCACCGAACAACAAGAGGATCTTAAAGCCCAAACGGTCGGGGCGCTGGCTTATCCAGCCTTTCTGGCCAGTGTCGGAACATTGATTGTAGCCGCCCTGATCATTTTCTTCGTGCCGCAGTTCGAGGAGTTATTCGAGTCGCTCCGGGAGCGGGGTGAGCTGCCGCTGTTGACGGATTGGTTGCTCTCGTTCAGCAAGTTGTCGCACTCGTGGGGCCTCGTGCTCCTGGGGCTCGTCATTTTCGCCGGATTTGGATTGAAAGCTCAGATGGCCACGGAAAACGGCCGTCGCCTGCGAGACCGGATCAAGCTGGGCTTGCCGTTATTGGGCGTGGTGTTCAAAAACCTCGCGGTCGCTCGGTTTTGCCGCGTATTGGGTACCCTGTTGCGCAATGGCGTCCCCATCCTCATGTCGCTTGAGATCAGCCGTGACACGTCCGGGAATCGGGTGCTGTCGGAGGCGATTGAACATGCGTCGGAGAACATCAGTGCCGGCGAGTCGCTGGCCGCCCCGCTGGCGGCCTCCGGCCATTTCCCCATCACGGTGGTGGAAATGATCAGCGTGGCGGAAGAATCAAACACCTTGGATAACGTGCTGATCGAAATCGCGGATGGGCTCGAAAAGCGAACGAGACGGCGTTTGGAGCTGGCCGTTCGGCTGTTGGAACCGATCTTGCTGCTGGTGTTGGCGGGCGCGGTATTGTTCGTGGTTATCGCGCTTCTGATGCCGGTCATCAAGATGAGTAGTACGATTTAGAGGCTGGCGGGCGTTCACGGGCAAAAGACGGATATCCGCGGGCGTTCGCACGTCCGTTGCACACATTGAGGAAAGACTTTTCCAGGTGCAAATGCCACGGGCTTGTCCCGTGGTTCGTTACGTTCCACGCTACCGACGGGCAGAAGTGGTGCGTCTGGTCGGTGTGTAGCGGCGAGCGTGAACCACCACGGGACAAGCCCGTGGCATCCATGCGGGCTTTGCGTGTCCAGGCCGTGTAGCGACACCCGTGAACGGCTACAGAAGCTGGCGGGAGGGAATTGGCGTGTTGGATGAACGAAGAAAAACCGGGCGTGGCCGGCGATCGGACCGGACCACGCCAAACCTTGGGAACAAACAGGTCGATGGGAGGCTTTAACATGAGACGAAGAAGTAACGTGGGTGGGCGACGCCGGACGCGACGGGGCTTCACGCTGATGGAAGTCCTGCTGGTGTTGGCGATTCTGGTGATCTTGGGATCGCTGGTCGTCGCCAACTTCTCGGGGGTTTTCGCCAGCAGTAAGATCAAGGCCGCCAAGGCTCAAATCAGCGCCTTTGAAACGCAACTGGATATTTATCAGTTGGATATCGGGTCGTATCCAACCAATGAGCAAGGCCTGCAGGCGCTTCGCGAAGCCCCTCCCGATTTGGCTGATCCGGGGAAATGGCAAGGACCATACGCCAAGAAAGATATCCCGGTGGATCCCTGGTCGAATGAGTACGTCTACGAACTCGCGGCCCCCAACCAATACAAAATCTCCTCGGCGGGTCCCGACGGACAACTCGGCACGGAAGACGACGTGGACAACCTGAACCTTTAGTGCACTTCGGGCGTAACATGCGCGCACGGTGCGCGCGTTCTTGACATGAGCGACCAACGGGAGCGCCCCATCCCTGTACGGTGTCTTTATTTGGTTGGCGGCCCTGCCGCCTTAGGACTGGACCGATGCGGAATTGCTCGGCGACATCTCGTCATGACCTTGCTCGCTTGCACGTGAAAACGCGTGGTGGCATGACGCTCTTGGAGTTGATGCTCGTGCTCGCTCTGCTGGTGGTGATGGGCGCTCTAGCGATGCCATCCTTGCGGATTCCGTTTGACAACCAAAAGTTGCGGAAAGCGGGTGACGTGATACGGGTGGCCTGGAACAAAGCCCGCGTCAAGGCGATGAAAACGGGCCAGACCCGGATGTTTTACTACAACGCCGAAGAGAAAACCTACTTTACACAGCCGCACTATTCCGATCGGGACGTCTTGGAAGCGGACGCCAGACACGGCGGAACCTCCACCGCCGGCATGGCCATGACGGATGGGGCGGCAATGGCGGCCACGCGACAGGCGGATAGGGTTGAGGCACAAGCGAAAACACTGCCCGAGGGCATCGTCTTCGTCTCCAGCCAGGTCCGGGCGGACCTTCGCTCCATGCAACTCCAGGAGGACATCTCACAACAGCAGTACGGCGCCGGCCAGGCGGGGGGTAAGATGACGAGTGGCTGTCAGGAGATTCCGCCCATCTTGTTCTATCCGGACGGGACGACATCGGACGCGCGGCTGGTGTTGACGAATCAACACGGGAAATCACACGTGGTCGTTTCTTTGCGCGGCCTGACTGGCATGGTCAAGGTCAGCGGTTTGGTATCAGCCGATGAAGTGGAATTGGTTCCCTGACATGTACGGACTCGCGGCGGGACAGCGGCGTTCGTGGCGCCACGGGCGCGCCAGGCGATCGAAACGGGGCCGGGTCGTCCGCCGGGCCATGACGCTTATGGAGGTGATCCTCTCGATCGCCATCCTCGGTGGCTCATTGGCCGTGTTGGGCGAGCTGGTGCGGGTTGGCACCCGCTCGTGCCGCCGAGCGGAAACGCTGACCTCCGCCCAGTTGCTGGCTGATTCACTGGCCACGGAGATGTGCGCCGACGGCACGATGACGCCGGAGTCGACCGAGGGGGTGGTTGAGCGGTTTGGAGGAGCCTCGTGGACATACGCGGTGGACGTGCAGCCGGCGAACCAGGAAGACTTATTGGTCATCACGGTTACGGTCACGGAGGATGTGGCGTCTTCCGCGGAGCCCATTAGTTATTCTCTGACGCGGTGGTTGATCGATCCCGGGGTGGAAATGGAATTGGAAGCGGCGGCGGCTGAGATGGCCGCGGACATGGAAACGAACAATTCGTCCACGGGATCCGGCAGCGGCTTTTCCACCGGCGGGAACACGGCGCCGGGAGGTGAGCGGTGAATTCCAAACGCTTGGAACCCATGACAAGATCACTCGGATTTGCTTTCAACCAGGGACGTTCGGGTCCGGGAACCGAGTTGTCTCGCGGGCCGTTACGCGCCGCGCGATCACGAGTGACACGACGATGGCACGCCAAGGCTTCGCGCATGAACGGGCGAGATGAGCGGTGTCATGACCGTCCGCGAGTTGTGTCACGCTACGGCGGCATCGCCCTCGCGAGGGTGGCTAGGAGGGAGTGGATCGCGGCCCGGGGCATGACGTTATTGGAGGTCATGTTGGCCTTGGCCCTGACCTGTGTGGTCTTGGCCACCATTTCAATGGCCATTGATCTTCACCTTCGCATGGTCGACGAGCGGCGAGACGAGGTGGAGCGGGTCCAATTGGCCCGGTCGGTTTTGCGGATTGTCGCCCAGGATCTACGCGCCACCGTCGAGCCGTGCAGCACTGATTATTCGGTTCTGACATCCATCGCCGGGGAAGCGGCGTCGGGTGAGGGAGCGGAGAGGGACGGGGCAGAGGCTAGTGGAATGGACGGCGGAGGCATGGGGGAGGACGAAAGCCAGCTGGCCGGGACGAGCGATGATCCGTTGGCGGAGGACGCGAGCGCGGTTGAGAGTGGATCCATCGCCAGCAGCAACGAACCGCTACCCGTTCCGGGGCTTTATGGCAACCAATACGAACTACAGCTGGACGTCAGCCGGATCCCGCGCCAGGACGAGATGCAACGCATCATCGAGTCCAGCTTGGAAACGCCTTTGCAGGATATTCCCAGCGACGTGAAAACGGTGGCCTATTACGTCCACGATCCCGATAGCGGGCTGTCGACGGGAGACTTTCGCGACCGAGCGGGGAACCCCCAGAGGGGATTGGTGCGACGATCGCTGGATCGGGCGGTGACGCTTCATGCCGCCGGTACCGCCAGTGCCACGTCGCTCGAGGACGTTGGAGAGATTATCGCTCCGGAAATCGCCGCCATCGAGTTTCAGTATTACGATGGAGTGGAATGGCTTTATGAGTGGGATTCCGAGACCAATGGCGGGTTGCCCGTGGCGGTGCGAGTGACGATCGTCATGATGCCGGAGGACGGGGATATGGAGAGGGAGGCAGTCGGCAGCTACTCCTCCGGTTCGGCGTTGCCGACCTCCTCTTCGGACACTTCGGTTCTTTCGACCGAGTCGCTTTTGGCGTCCGATCTGGCGTATTCGGTGGTGGTTCGATTACCCACGGCGGTTCCGTCCGAGTTAACCGAACAAACTGAAACGGAAGGGATGGAGGCACTGGGATTCTAAATGAGTAAATGAATCAACGTGATTTCGCGACACTCGGTCGCGGAAATGAATCACGAATCACGAGTGATGAATGATGAATACACGAAAACACCGCGAATGACGGATCAGCGAATGACGACAATCTCGCGCTCTACCGCTCACCATCATGGACGAGGTGGCGAATCCGTTTTACGCGTTTGAGTGTTTGAAAAGTGAACCGGTCTTTAGATCGGGGGTCAGCCGTGGGGATTTCGGTCCCTTAGCCGTTGCCTGGTTGGGCTTCCGGTGGGAACACGAACATGAACGAAACAAGAAGAAGACGCGTGGGTCGCGAGCGGCGCCGCGGCGTGATCATCGTGGTCGTGCTGGTGGTGGTCGCGCTGCTGACACTGGCGGCCTATACGTTCGCGGAGCTGATGCTGACGCACTACGAGTCGGCTCAATTGAGTGGCCGTCAACTGCGGAGCCGGAACTTGGTGGACTCTGGCGTCGAGGCCGTGCGCATGTACCTGATCGGAGACGAGGCGATGCGTGAGGAGGCGGGGGGCGATTTTAACAACCCCATGTTTTTTCAGGCGGTGCCGGTGGCCATGAGCAACGATCCAATGGACCAGGGAAACTTCACGGTCCTGGTGCCGAATATCGACGATGAAGGGAATCTCAGTGGTATCCGGTACGGGCTGGAGGACGAATCGGCGCGTTTGAACATCAATGCATTGGTGGAGATTGACACACTGCCATCGGTCGACGGACGCGGGCTGCTGATGGGTCTGCCCGGGATGACGGAGGACGTGGCGGATGCCATTCTCGATTGGATGGATGAGGACGAGGAAGCGCGGGAATACGGTTGCGAGTCGGAGTACTACCAGGAACTCGACCCGCCCTATCATGCCAAAAACGGACCGCTCGACACGCTGGAAGAGCTGTTGTTGGTTCGCGGCGTGACGCCGGAGTTGCTCTTTGGCAGCGACACGAACCGGAACGGGATGGTCGACACGCATGAAATGAACCCGACGACCATGCTGGATGCTGCGTCAACCACCGCTGAAACGACGAGCGTGGATACGTCGATGGGGTCTTTGGATCGCGGCTGGCTCGGCTATTTGACCCTGCACAGCCAGGAGAAGAATGTGAATTCGCTGGGGGAACCGCGTATCGATTTGAACATGGACGACCTGGAAGCCTTGTACGAGAGCGTCAGTGTTGCCGTTAGCGAGGACTGGGCCAGATTCATTGTCCTCTATCGCCAATACGGACCCTACGACGGGGATGAACAGGGGGAGTCGGTATCGGTCGTCGACGTCGATTTCAGCAAGGAGGGCGAAACCCGCATCGCGCAGGTACTCGACCTCATTGGGAAAAAGGTCGAGGTGCCCGAGGGGGGCGATGACGAGGGCACGGTGGTGGCGCCCGTGTTCCCCGAGTCGGAGGTGGAAATGGCAGTCTATATGCCGATGCTGATGGATGCGGTGACCGTTGTGGGAGCGCCGGTCATTCCGGGCCGGCTCAATATCAATCGCGCGCCGCGACCACTTTTGATGGGGATACCCGGCATTGAAGAGACGACGGTCGACGAGATTATCAATCAGCGAGCGCTGGAACCGGCGGACGAGGACGAGGCGATGGCGCGGCGGCACGAAACCTGGTTGCTCACCTCCGGGATCGTCACCTTGGAGGAAATGAAAGCGTTGAGTCCCATGATTTGCGCGGGAGGCGATGTCTTTCGCGCGCAAATCGTGGGGTACCATGAAAATGGTATCGCCGCTTGCCGAGCGGAAGTGATTTTTGATGCTACCGCCGCGGTGCCCCGCGTAGTATCCTGGAAAGAGATCAGTCATTTGGGACGTGGTTATCCGCTCGATGTGCTGGGCCTGCAAACAGGTGGCATGACCTCGAGCCCATAGGCCAGGCGGAAACGAAAGGCACGAGCCCCCCCATGACGAATGACGAATGACGAATGCCCGACGACCAATGACCAATAACCAATGCCCAACGGGGTAGTTTGAAGAGGTACACGAGATCATGGCAAAGCTGATCGCGCTGGAATGGGATGCACGTGAAGCTCGCGTGGCCGTTGGCGGCCCTCGCGGCAACGACGTGGTTGTGGAAGAGGCGTTCGCGATCGAGCTGACCGCTGGGACGCCCAATGCGGCGCCTTCGACGGAGGAAATCGAACAGCAGCTGGCGGCGGAGTTGGCGCGACGCGGCTTGTCGGGTGGCGATGCACTGGTGGCGGTGCCTCGATCGAGTATCGAGCTGCGGACGTTATCCCTGCCGCAGGCGCCGCCGGAAGAGCTGCCGGACATGGTTCGGTTCCAGGCCATGCAAGCGTTTCCCTCGATCGCCGAAGACTGGCCGCTGGACTTCATCGAGCTTGAGTCGCAGGGCGAGTCAATCAACGTGTTGGCGGCGGTAACCTCGCCGGAGGAGGTCGAGAAGGTTCAGAAGATCTGCCGTGCCAGCGATCTGGATGCTCGCTGCCTTGTGCTTCGTCCATTCGCGGCCGTATCCCTGTTGCATCGTTATGAGTCGATCGATGTGTATCGCAGCAGCTTGATTGTTGATTTGCTGCCTGGTGGCGCGGATTTGACGGCGACCTGCAATGGGCATGTTGTGTTCATGCGGTCCGTTCGCTTGCCATCGCGAGACGATGTCAAGGCTCAGTCGGTCGCATTGGTGGGAGAGTTGCGACGGACGATCGGAGCGGCCCAGAATCAGATGAGCGGCCATCGCATTGAGCAGGTCGTGGTTTGCGGCGCTCAGCCGGAATATACCGTGTTGCAACGCAGTATTTCGGATGCGCTCCCGTTGGACGTCGTGGGATTGGATCCTTTCGAAGCGGTGCGACTATCCCGGCAGCTTCAGCGGAACCGACCGGAGAATTCCGGACGATTCGCTCCCCTGCTCGGCATGCTAGCCTCCGAGGTGTCCGGGGCTGGACATACCATTGATTTTTTGAATCCGCGAAGGCGTCCCAAACCTGCCAGTAACAAGCGTCGCAACCTGATCATTGCCGCCGGGGCGGCGGCGATACTGGCGGCCGGTTTCATGTTGTTTTCCTCGCGGAAGCAGGGACTGGATGACGAGATCGCTCGCTTGACCCAGCAATCCACGGAGCTTGACGCGGCTGTTGAAAAGGCCGAAAAACTGGTTGCCAAAGCGGACCGGATCAAGGTATTCACCGATGGGGACATCACGTGGTTGGATGAGCTGTCTCAAGTATGCAGCCGATTGCCGGACGCCGACCATTTGATGCTGCGGGAAATCAACTTGGGGCCGGACCGGGAGCGCGGGGGACGCATGCTCCTGAAGGGGAACGTGGTCACGTCCGAAATCATTGCCGATCTGGAACAGGCATTGCGATACGGGGACAACGTCGTGGAGGGGCGAATGGGGGTCGTCGATCGCACAAATCGCGAATACCCCTATCAGCTTGATACCACCATCATTGTGCCGCCGGACGTTCAGGAAAACGGCCATTCATTGGGCCGCCCGCATGTCGTGGACAAAGAGCTGACGGCGAGCGACCAGGCGCGGGATCACCCGGAATCCGGCGAGCGGCGGTCGTCGACCCCGGTTACGGCCGGTCTGGAGGAGGAAACGGTGTTGGGCCAGGAGCGGGACGCTACCAACGCTGCCCCGGAGCAATTCGATCCCATGGCTGAACCGGGGCCGGCCGGGGAGATCGGGGAGATCGGGGTCGAGCCGGATACTGGCACGTTGGACACCGAAGAGCCCGATGTTGAGGAAACGGAGGTGAAAACTGGTCGCGATGCGCCGGAGGACGAGACGGAAACCGTTGATGAAGCCGACGGACGGCAACCAGGGGAAGCCAGAAAACTGGTCCCGCTGTCGGGCGGCGTCTTCCGGTTGAAGAGGAACGCCGCGCCATCCGTGCTTCCGTTGATTGCGCTGGCGGCGGCATATATTTCAGGCGGTTCGATTTTTCCGGGTGGAACGCTGCCCGACGCAAGCCGTCCTCCCGTTGGTCGGACTGGCGGCGGAGAAAATCATCCGCGACCGGTATATTTCAGGCGGTTGGATTCTTCCGGGTGGAACGCTGCCCGACGCAAGCCGTCCTCCCGTTGGTCGGACTGGCGGCGGAGAAAATCATCCGCGACCGGTATATTCCTCTTGGGATACGTGTAGGAGCCAAATACGATGACTCGTCGTGAAAAAACTCTTGCCGCGGTGGTTGCCATGTTGGTGCTTTTGACGGGACTGGTCTACGGCGCCAAAAAGGTGGCTGCCGTGTTGACCACGCGCTCCGACAGAATCCTGGAACTCAAGGAGGAAACCGACCGCAAGGAGTTGCTCCGGCATCGCGGGGTGGTCGCGCGTAGAGTGCTGGATGAATACGCCGACCGCTCGCTGCCCGGGGACAAGCAACTTGCCAACTCACGATACCGTGCCTGGCTGCACGAATGGTGCCAGGCCGCCAACATTTCCCGGGCGAACGTGAAATATGTGTCTTATCAGCGGGGCATGTTGGGGACGGACCATGTTCACGACAAACATACGTTTTCCGTGAATTGCGAAGCCGATCTGAGCCAGTTGGTCGACCTGCTTCACGATTTCTACTCGAGAGATTACCTCCACCGCATCAAGTCATGCAAGGTCTCCGCCGTGGAAAAGGAAGGGCGTTTGGCAGTCAGCGTTCTGATCGAAGCCTTGGCACTCCCCGGCGTGCCGGATCGAGAACTGGGAGACATGCCGTCGAACCGATTGGCATTGGAAAGTGTTGATCGGTACTACGAGGTCATCGTGAAACGCAACCCTTACGCGCCCGCCAATGAGCCCCCCAGATTCGCCTCTTCGGGCTTTGAACAAGGCTACGTGAACCGGCCAATATCCTTTACGCCACGAGTGGAGGACCCTGAAAACGGCAACCTCACGTATCGCGTGGAACACGAAGGTTTGGAGAATCTGACAGTCGACGAGGAAACGGGCCGCATCGAATGGACCCCCGAAGAGGTTGGAGAGTTCGAAATCCTGGTCCACGCGAAGGACGATGGCATGCCCGCCAAAGAAGCGTCACAGACAATTCGATTGGCGGTGACCGAACCTCCGCCCCCGGAGGAGGGGCCTCCGCCCAAGCCGACTTTTGACGAGGCGAAGTATGCGTTTGTAACCGGTATTGTGGAGATGGGAGATAAACGAGAAGTTTGGATCACCATTCGGACCGCTGGCGAAGTGCTGAAGTTGAGCGAAGGGGACAGCTTCGAGGTGGGATCGAAAACGGGCAAGATCCTGAAGATCCACGCGCAACGCGTGGAGGTTTCGTGCAATGGAACCGTCTACATGATTCCCTTTGGAAAGACACTTTGCGACGGACAAGAATTAAGATCGGCGGATGATGAAGTCGCGGTGACCGGAGGGTGAAGGCCGGTTGCCGCGCGTGTTTGCTCCGGGGCCATTCTTTCGATGTTGAGTTTCGCGGAAAACTATCGTATCATGACGGCCTGAGTGACCCTCATCCTTGCCGCGAATTATCTTGAAGGAGTTAAAGATGAACGACAGCCGCTTGACACGCCGGGATTTTGTTCAAGCTGGTACGGTCGCCGTTGCGGGGGCAACGATCCCTGCCATTCGTACGGTCTATGCCAAGAATCCCACTAAAGAAGAAACCTCCGACATTCTAAACTACAATGAAGACATGGAGTACCGGAGAGCGGGGAAGACTGATTTGATGGTGTCCGCCGTTTGTCTGGGAGGGCACTGGAAACGGGTCAACAAAGTGGTGCCGGACCTGTTCCAGGGTGGCAGTTGGTTAAGTGCGGACTTGAATAGCAAGGCATTCGAGAAGAACCGGTATGACGTGGTCAGCCGGGGCATTGACCGGGGCATCAACTACATCGACGCCTGCACCAAGCAGGAAGTGATCATGTACGCCAAGGCGCTCAAGGGACGCCGCGACAAGATGTACTTGGGATTCTCCTGGTATCAAGAGGAAATGCGCAGCTTGTGCCGGCAAATGAACGCGGCCAAGAAGGCGGGCAAACCAAAACCGCCGGGATGGATCACGAAAATGCTCAAGCAGGCTTTGGACCACGGGTTCAAGGAAACCGGCTTGGATTACGTCGATGTCTGGCGGATTACGTGCTTCGAACGGAGCAGCGATCATACGGACAATCAAATGGAGGAATGCATGGAAGCGCTGGCTTGGGCTAAAAAGAGCGGCCGCGCCCGATTCACCGGGATCTCTTCTCATGATCGTCCACACATTAAACGGTGGATCAATCGCGCCCCGGACGAACTCGAGGTGATCGTCACGCCGTACACCGCGAAAAGCAAACTAACCGGCGCCAAAGTTGAAGTGACCGAAGAGGGCCGTGCCGCGCGAATCGTCCCCGTCGAAGATAGCGGGTGGGAAGATAGCCTGTGGGCAACCATGCAAAGGAACGATATCGCCTGGTTCGGCATCAAGCCATTCGCCAGCGGCTCGGTGTTCAAAGGGGACAGCTCACCAGGGAATTCCCATGAAGAAGAAGACAACCGCACGGCTCGACTAACCATCCGAAGCATTCTTACCAACCCGGTCATTACGGCCCCGATCCCGGGCGTGATTAATGAGGAGCAAGTTGACAATCTTGCCATTGCCGTGGCACAAAGGCGAGCGCTCGATGTCGAAGAACAAAGCCGTTTGGACGAAGCAACCGAAGAAGGCTTCGCGAATCTTCCTCATCACTACCAGTGGTTGAACGAGTGGACGTACGTGTAAGCGCGCCGTTGGCAACCTGCTTGCCTTGAGCCCTTCGGGTTGGCATGGGCATGTGCCCCCAAGCCCCGTGCGAAGGACAAGCGGCAAGGCGCCCGAAATCATCCGTTCCCCGGCGCTGGCAATGGTCTAGTGCCTTGTCAAAGCCAAGAATTCGGGGGGCACTGGCTCTGCCTGTGTTGTTCTGCGTGACTTTGTACGATTCGAATGGCGAAGGCCGGAGCGTCTAACCCTAAGTTTAAGCTCTCACAGAGCACGAGATATACCGGTCGCGGATGACTTTCTCCGGCGCGAGTCCGAGCAACGGGAGGGCGGCTTGCGTCGGGCAGCTTTCCCCCCGGAAAAATCCAACCGCCTGAAAGATATGATCCCGGGGGCCGGCCCGCTCGGAGACACCGGTTTTTCGCACTGCGGGAAGCGGGGCGCAAGAGAACCCGTGTTTGCGGAAAACGCGCGGGTGCCGGCTATCCCCCAAAGTCTTGAGTAATCTCACTTGTGGAAGACAGCCGGCGTTGACGGTTTATTGGTGAGTGAAAAGCTGGTCGGTGGGCTATGAACCATGAAGCTGGAGTGGTTCCGCGACATCTCTCCGATTGCAACATCCATAGGAGCTATTTCCGTGAGAATTTGCACGCTATTGATACCACTGCTCCTTTTGACAAGGCCGATTGTGGCTCAAGAGGCAAAGGATCGAGAACAGGAACGGGAAAAGGCTCCCCCTCTTTCACTGGACGGATTCCTTGAAGAGGAACTACCCGAGACGACGAAAAAACAAACCGCGATGGAGGTTGAAAACGGCCCGTGTTACGTCTGCCACGCAAACTACAAAACCGAAGGACTGGTGGTTGCTCACGGCAAGGCTGAAATGGGCTGCGCCGAGTGCCATGGCGAATCGTTGGATCACCGGAACGACGAAAACAACACCACGCCGCCCGATCGCATGATCGCCGCCGGGGACGTCGGCGCGTTCTGCCGCACGTGCCACCCGAAACACGATGCTCCAGCGAAGGACGTTCTAGCGCGATGGAAGAAACGGTGCCCGGAAAAGACGAACTTCGACGCGGTCGCCTGCACCGACTGTCACTTCCAACACCGGCTTTCCCCTCGCACCATCCGCTGGAACAAGAAAACCGGCGAGCTGGTCGTCGAAGAGCAGGTCGGTACGGACGCAACGGGCTCATAGCAACGCGGGACGGTGCCCTCGGGTGAGGAAGAACTCTAAGTCCTTGTAGCCCGTTTTGTTGCGGCCTTGCCCGCGTCGAATCAAGGACCTCAGGGACTGAAAGGACCAAAGGGAACACGGCGGACGGGGCTCACGCGTGAAAAAAAAAGCCGCGAGGCGTCTTCCGTTTCTT
>JBNJEM010000098.1:0-15917 GCA_051745935.1 Planctomycetota bacterium | reverse complement strand
TTTTCCGGATGGGACGCTGCCCGACGCAGGCCGTCCTCCCGTTGGTCGGACTCGCGGCGGAGAAAGTCATCCGCGACCGGTATATATACCGCACCCGACCCAAAACGACCCGAATGCGCCGTGCCACCTGCGGCACGAACGATCAGAACGGCGTGCCTTATGGCCGTTCGCGGATGGTGTCACGGTTGCCCAGCAGCGGTATAACGTCATCCAACTCGGTCGCTTGCACACGCGCTCTCGCGTACCTTCCCTCGGCTGCCTTTCCTCGGCCTTCCAGAACCGCCTGGCTATCATTGACACGTAAGGTCACATAGACTGAAACACCATGGTGTGCAAGCTGAACTAGTTTGAACCCCGCACTGTATCATAAACAGGTGGCTGCAATAAGAACACTCTCATAAGAACGCGGTTGTGAGATTCAACGAGACGACAGCAATTACGGCGATGAGGACATGACGGGAGATGTCGGGAATGCTACCATCCAGGGTTCACTGAATGCTGATTCGTTCGCTGCCGCCTCGGCGGAACCGAACGTCTTTGGTCGCAGCTTTTGGTTCTGTTACCTCTCCAACGCCATGCTGATGATTGGGGTGAGCGTGCTGTTTCGCTACGCCGATTTCGTCATGCATTTGGGGGGGAACGAGCGGCACCTGGGCGTTATCGTGGGCGTTGGCATGATTGGCGGCCTGGCGGTGCGCGTCCTGCTGGGCGCTGGCATTGACCGATACGGCCCTCGTCGAATCTGGATTGGTTCTCTGCTTCTGTTCACCCTGGCGGCATTGGCTCATTTATCCATTCAGACGGTTTACAGTCCGGCGGTCTACGCGGCCCGCATTCTGTTGACCATCGGCATTGCCGGCAGCGTGGGCGCCTCCTTGACCTACGTCTCGTTGCGGGTTCCTGAATCCCGGATTGCGGAGATGGTCGGCACGCTGGGCACCTCTGGATTCTTGGGGCTTGCCATCGGTCCGGCGTTGGGGGATCTGCTATTTGGGACTTCCACGATCACGCGGGGACACATTGATCGCATGTTCTTTCTGGCTGCGTTCGCCGGGGGTGTCGCCGTGTTGGCGGCGATTGTCGCGACGCGGGGGCATGTTCGCGCCGAGGCAAAGAGCCCGTCTTCGTCTCTGGTTCCGGTGATTCGTCGCTATCAGCCGGGCATGATTCTACTGGTGGCATTCGCGGTGGGGGTGGGGATCGGGTTGCCGGCGGTGTTTGTGCGGGCCTATGCCGTGGAGCTAGAGATCACTGGCATTCAAAGTTATTTTCTCGTCTACGCGGCGGTTGCGTTCGTGGTGAGGGTGGCAACTCGGCGACTGACTCAGCACATTGGCATCCGGCCGGTGATCCTGATGGGGCTGGGTTCATTGTCGGCCAGCATGGTGTTTTACCTAGTGGTGCGCGAGGCGTGGCAACTTGCCATTCCGGCGGTATTTGCTGGATCCGCGCATGCCTTGCTTTTTCCCGCCATCGTTTCCGGTGGCACCACCTCGTTTCCGTCTCGCCACCGTGGGTTAGCCACGACTCTAGTGCTGGGGGTACTCGATTCCGGGAAACTCGTGGGCCAGCCAACCATTGGCAACATTCTCTACTATGCGGACGAATTGAGGTTACCGAAATATCCCACCATGTTCCTCTTGGTTGCCCTGTTTGTGATCGTCGTAGGGGTTGTTTACTTCACGTATTCTCGCGTGGGCCGTCGGCGGGCGGTTGCTTGGCCTTCGGATTCCGACGCGGAGTTGACATCACCTCGCGTTTTGGACTGTCCTTTACAACCCGAGACGATGACGGCCACGACGGTGGTGGATGAGTCCCGATTCAGATCGCACTCGTCGCGACACAGCCCAGCAAACGGGCGCCGGCACGATTGAGATAGCGTGTCGTTTTCGCCATGTCTTGGTAGTTGGCGGCGCCGAGCTGCACGATTAGATAGGTTCCATCGCTATGTCGGCTGAGCCTCGCGTGAAGTTTGGTTTGCCCCGCGCCGATGGTGACGACCGTGTATCGGCATAACTGGCGCAAGTCGGAGAAAGCGGATTTGACGGCCTGGGACGTGACGGGATTGCGAGCTTCGCGCCGATCGCCGAACGGCAAGAACCGGACACCACGCATTCCGGTGTCAAAGAGGGTGGAAGCGACCGTGGTCCGCTGTTGGAGGATTTCGGCTAGACCCACTTTCTGGGCGCCGGCCAATCGTTCCGTCAGTATCGGGGTGTCGGCATTCCCGTCCACCAGTGCCACGCTAGACGTTTCCAGGTGAAATGCAAGCTGCCGGGCCACCTCTTCGGCAACCTCCGCCACGTGCCGGTTCGAACCGAGCCCTGTAAAGAGAATCGTGCCCCCAACCTCCGGCGGGAATTCTCGCACGATATTGTCGGTCAGCCGGCCGAACTGACGGGCGAGGCGTGGCTCGTGTGAATGGACTGGCCGTGAGCGTTGGCGGCGCGGTTCGGCCGTTTCGGTGGCGCCCGCGGAAGGGGAAGAGTCCGATTGCCGGAAAATCATGGGATTCCTTTCCGCGGTGGCGAAAGCGAGTGGCGTCATGCCGTTCTACCCGCGACGCAGATTAGCGAACAGCTGCCGGTATGCCCGCCGGCGAGGCGGCGTCTCAACCAACGCCTCGCGCTGGGAAACGGACTCATCGCGTTCATCGTGAATGTCAAGCAAGTCTCGATCATCTCCGGGCAGCGAGTCGCCTGAGTCAGCGGCGTGAGCAATCGACTCCGCAACCGATTCCGACGTTTGGCCCGCCGGCGCGGCCGACGGGGGGCTGGGATTGGCTGGCTGCGCGGCTTCTTCGCACGGCCGTTGGGACGCGTGAAACGGAATGGTGGAGACGCCCTCTTCACTCGACGCGACTGCCTGCCGAGGTTCCCGGGGCTGTTCGATGGCACTGAACGAATCAACAATCACTTCTTCATCGTCGAACGGCTCACTAAAGGGATCGTGTGCATGATGGAAGATCAGTTCGATTTCAGGTTGTCCGCCGCTCGGCGGTTGAAACTGCCCTCCCTCGTCGTCCTCCTGTTGGGCGTGATTGGAGGGCGCGTTGTCGTCCGATACCGCGGCGATCCCCGTCTCAATCTCTTCCAAACGGGCGGCAACCTGGGGCTCCACGGCGTCCTCGGTCGCGGCCGATGCTTCGTTCGAATCCAATTCACCAGACACGGGTTCATCCAATTCACCAAATTCCAGAATGTCTGAATTCCTTTCAGCCGCATTGCTGGTTGTCTCATGGGGCGTCCACGGTGAAGGTAGTTGCTGGAGGTCAGCCCAGGCTTCCTCGACCCCATCACCGTCGACGGGTGCTCGGCGTCCGACGGCCGCCATGATCAACATGTGGTCGCACAGCTGGTTCACGAGACGGGGAATCCCATCGGTCGCGCGGTAAACGGCCTGCAGACCATCTTCGGTAATCACGCGATCGAGAGTGCCTCCCACCGCACTGATCTGCGCTCGCACATATCCGCATGTCTCCTCTCGATTCATCGACTGAAGGTAGCAGCGAGCGGCAATGCGCTGGTTGAATGATTCCAGCCGTGGACTCGCCAAACGCTCATCAAGGGCCAGGCTGGCGGCCAGGACCAGTCGCACTCGCGGTTGGTCGTTGCGTACGAGATTAGTCAGCATCCGCAGCTCCTCCAACAATCGCAGCGGCAAGAGGTGCGCCTCGTCAACCAGCAGTACCATGCCGTTGGGAGATGCTTCGCTGGGTTCCAGAAAGTCAATCAGTGAAAGCCGAAGTTCCCCTTCCTCGCGGTCCCGGTAAGGTTGCTTTAATTCAAATAGAATATTCTGCAACAGCGCTCGCCGCGTGCACAGACGCGCGCTGGTCAACATGGCAATATGAAATTGGTCTTGAAGCTGTCGAGCCAACACCTGGCAGAGAGTTGATTTTCCCGTGCCCGCCGATCCAAGAATCACGCTCGATCCGCCACCTCTTTCAATGCAACGCAGCGCACTCTTGCGGGCATGCTCGGCTGATGCCGCTGGATAGTATCGCTCGGCGATCGGACACGCCAAGAACGGACGGCCTTCCAGCTCGAAAAACGATTCATACATTCGCCAGGGTCCCTAAACAGAATCATCCGCAATACTCGAATTCACACGACCTTCGTTAAGATCGGCATTTACGTGCTGACCACTTCAATCCGAGGTCGCGTTATACGGGTCGCGGATGACTTTCTCCGCCGCGAGTCCGACCAACGGGAGGACGGCTTGCGTCGGGCAGCTTTCCACCCGGAAAAATCCAACCGCCTGACAATATACATCACGGTTGCAAGAAAGGCCGGGGAGCCCCCGCCTGGGCTGGCCAAAATGCCGGAAACTGGGCAAACTAGCGGGAGTAGGCTTACAGCATTTGTTGCGCGTGCTCGTTTCAAACACTGGACCTCTCCCCGCCCACGCCGTGACGATCATTAGCGGTGCGCCAGGTGCCATGATAGGCCCACGGATGGCAGTACGGACCCACGGATGAAGAAACGGAAGATGCCGCGCGGCTCTTTTCACGCGTGAGCCCCGTCCGCTGTGTTCCCCTTGCTCCTTTCAGTTCCTGGGATCCTTGATTCGACGCGGGAAAGGACGCAAGGCGCAACAAAATGGGCTACAAGGCCTAAAGTTTTTCGCCATCCCAGCCCCCGCCCCCAATCCAGTTTTTCCTTGACTCGAAGCCCAAACGTTTCGTCATGGCTTCCTAACCGCGACTCCCCCAAAGCGGGCACGCCCCTCCAACGCGAGAGGCCATTTGCCCCCAAGATTCCCGGGGCTCGCTAGCCGCGGTAGACACCGGATACTCGATTCGCGATCGTCCCCAGGGGATTGGTGACCCATTGATCCAGTACCGGACTCTCCTGCAGGACCGACCAGAAAAAGATCAGAATCACCGCCAATAAGACGATTTCGCTCGCGCGAATGCTCCCACGCACGCCCCAACTCCAATATGCTCGTCGCCGCACTCGCGAGGGCATGGGTTCAATCGAGATTCGTCCCACCAACGGAAGCCCTGCCGCCGTTTGCAATTGCTCCGCTGAATAGATCCGCGGTACGCGGCCAAGGGTTGTAATCCAGCCATACACAAACGCGCCACAGAGCAATGCCAGTGTGCCGAGGGTTAGTACTGGACCAGCGGGCGGCACGCCCCCAAGTTGTCCAACCGAAACCGCGGAACGCGGAATATGGGCCGCGTGGGCCGGGGCTTGGGACGTTTCACGGCCGCCCATCGCCTCCAACTCCGACAACCCGCGTTCAGCCGCTTCTCGCCGCCGGATTGCCTCCGTGTAGCGGTTACGCAACCGTCGATAATCCGCCGGTACAAGGGATGCCCCCTCGCCGCCGCCGTCGGATTCTTGGGCCCACGCATAAGCCACCGCGCCCCCCGTTTGGGACTGACCGCTCGCGGTCGCCGGTTTGACCGCGGTCGTTCCAGCCCCCTCACCCCGCCGTGCTCCCAATTCCTCTCGTAGCCGTCTCCATTGCGGATTCTCTTTCCGCGCCGACGTGCCCCTCGTCTCCCCCTGTTGGATCCTCCCGGATTGGCCAGGCCCTCGAGAGTCGTCACGACCCGCTGTCTGGTCGACCACGCTCCGAAGCCGCTCGAAGTGAGCGTTTAAGCTTTGTTCCATGTCAAAGCGGGCCTTGCGCTCGTAATGACGAGCCTGTTGGACGTGCCATTTGGCTTTCCGGATGGAGCCCTCCATTGCCGGCGTTGCGTGGGAAAGCCGGTTCCACTCTCTAACGAGCCGTTGGGCCAAGTCATCAACAAACGCCTTGGCCCATTGCAGGTCCGGATCCTGGAAGGTCAACGCAATGCATTGTTCTTCCCCTCCCTCGTTTGCCGCGGCCAGATCCAACCGCTCTGATATCTTTCGCAGGCGCCCCAAGGTCAACCTGGGAATTGAACCGGTATCCTCGCCCGCGCGGGTCTGGAAACAAGCTGCCCGAGCGGCGGCCGCGATGTGCTGCGAACCAACCTTGGCGACCCCCCCCTTTCCATCATCGATCCCCTCGCCACCACCGGAATAAAGAGCCTTCGCGGGGGCTCCCGCTATCTCGGTGCTCACAATATGTCTTTCAATGGAAGGCGTTACCACGGCCAGCCCGATGAAGAAGATCGCCAAAGCCACCACCGCGCCGCCATAGAGCGGCGGTGGAAGCAGCCGGCAAATGGCTTCCGTTGGTTTAACGCTTTGCCGTGATCGACTTGCCATTGTTTGAATGCCATGGACGGTTGGAAACAGAGTTATGCCGAAAACGGAAAGGAACCGCGGAACAGACCGCCGGCTTTTTTCACGGCCGCCGGACCGTGAACACCAAGTTCTCCCGCTTATTTCGGGCCACTCAACCCCTCGATCAAACCCCCGGCGGTATAGCTGGCTAGCCGTCTCGCAGTGTCGGAAAGGTGTTTTGCGAGCGGCGGCACCGTCCCATGACCGGTTGTAAAAGTTATCATCGTCTTCGTCCAGACTGAAACGTGAGTTAAAATGCGACGGTTATACGGGTTGTGCCGGCAGGCGAAAGCCCCGGCGGACAACGTCATCCGCAAGCGGTATAACCGCTGGTAACAAGGCCCGTTGCCCCGGGCCGAGGAAAACCCCGGGAAATTGGGAAAACTGGAGCTGCTAGGTTTTTACCGCCCGTGACAAAACGTGGCGCCCGCTCCCAAGATTTCCTCGGTGAACGGAAACCTGACTGGTTTTGTCATGGCTTCTTGACACTTGTCGCGCGTCCTCTCTTTCAGAAGCGGAAGATCTCGCCCCCACGCCGTGACCATCACCACCGGACAGTCACGCGTGATGGCCCTCGCTGACTTAGATCTACACGGTTGCGTCTCGGCCTTCCGGTCGCGGCCCTCTGGTATAATGTCCCAAACAGAGCATGACGATAGGAGAAGACGCACCATGTTTCGAGTCAAGATATGCGGGATTACCACCGTTGCCGAGGCAGAAGCCGTGGTGGACGCGGGAGCTGATGCCATTGGATTGAATTTTTATCCAAAAAGCCCTCGCTGTATCGATCCGGCCACCGCTGAAGAGATCGTGTCGGCGGTCGGGGGGCGGCTCGGTATCGTGGGGGTGTTCGTCAATGCAAGCACGGGTCAAATGGCTCGGCTCGCGGACCAGTTACCGCTGGACTATATCCAATTGCACGGTGATGAACCGACTGGTCAGCTGTCGGAGTTGGCGCCGCGACGCGCGATCCGTGCCCTCCGGCTTCGCCGAGACCACGAAGATTCCATCGCCGAGTTTCTGACGGCCGCTCGAACGTCGGGTGCGCCACCGGCAGCGATTCTGGTTGACGCCTATCAACAGGGAAGTTTTGGCGGAACAGGCACGATAGTGAATTGGGGGCAAGTTAAGGATCTCAAAGCGAGGCTCGGAGATTGTGCGCTGATCTTGGCCGGTGGATTGCATCCAACCAACATTCGCGACGCGATCCATCAAACGGCGTGCGATGGGGTGGACGTGGCGAGCGGCGTGGAGCTGAGGCCTGGCGTAAAGGATATCGGCAAGATGCGCCAATTCGTCATCACGGCCATGGAGGCATTGGGGGAAGTGGAGGAGAAATCCAGCAAGCAGCCGGATTAGGAGGATGCTTACGGGGATGCTCCCATGTACGGCGTCCCTTCGATACGTTCTCACCGTGCACGCGGAATCGCCAATAGCGTCCATGACGATGAGCTCTAACGCGACATGTTCCTCATTCGGACTCACTTCGTGCTTCGTCATTCATGCTTCCCCCGGGCTGCGTCAGGCTTTCTTCCCCTGAACGCGGGCGGCGAAATCAAGCTTGCTCGTTAAGGAGGGGGGCGACGCGACCGGCCGGTTTTGCCGCCTTCGTTAGTTCGCCTTGGGGGGGCGGCTAACCCGATTGCTCTTTCGTCCCTAAGATATGGGTCGTTAACGGGTCCATCCGGGCCGTAACCAAATCTCGATCTTGTTTTCTAAGGCGCTTGATTCCGATGCCTGAACTGCACGCTTTCCGAGGGTTGCGATACGATCCCGGGCACATTACGTCACTCAGTGATGTGGTCGCTCCCCCTTACGACGTCATTGATGCCGGACAACAGAATCGGTTGTATGAGCAACATCCAGCGAACGTAATCCGGTTGATTCTCAATCGTCCCGAGCCGGGCGACGCAAGTGACGATGATCGATATGTCCGGGCGGCTCAATGCCTGGAACAGTGGGTAAAGAGGGGGGTGCTGCGGAGGGAACCCAAACCGGCGTTGTACGTCTACCATCAGGGGTTCGAGCATGAGGGCGTCCAGTACACCCGCCGAGGATTCATGGGGCGCGTACGTTTAGAGCGATTTGGGGAAGGCACGATTCATCCGCACGAGGAGACGCATCCGGCGGCGAAAGCGGATCGGTTGAAGTTGATCCAGGCGTGCCGGGCGAATTTGAGTCAAGTTTTCGGGATTTATCCGGATCCAGACAACGTGGCTCAGGACATCCTGGAACGGGCCGTGGGCGAGGCCGAGCCTCTGGAAGCCACGGACGAGCTGGGGGTGACCCATCGGCTGTGGGCCGTGACGAACGAAAAAGCGATCGTGGAGGCGGCGGCCGTGATGGCGGCCAAACCGTTGTTCGTGGCCGATGGACACCATCGGTACGAGACGGCCTGCAATTATCGAGATCAATTGGCAGCCACTCGAGGGTTGGATCCGCTGGATCCCGCCAACTTCGTATTGATGATGTGTGTTGGCATGAGCGATCCGGGGATGATCGTCTTGCCGACTCATCGGTTGTTCCGTGGCTTACCGGCGCTAACCGCGGCGGAACTCGTTGAAAAGCTGGGGGATTGCTTTGACACGGAGGTTCGCGAGCCTGGCACCACGGTGGCGCGTGACGTTTGGGAAACGATCGAACGCGAGGATAGTCAAGGCACGATGGGACTCTTCGCCGCGGCTGATCAGCGTTGGGTCGTGGCTCGGGTCACCGCGAGTGGCCGGCAGCGAATGGCTCAAATCTCCGCTGATTATTGCGACGATTGGCAAGGGTTGGGCGTTGCCCTGCTGCATCAACTGGTGGTGGACACGTTGCTCGAGGCCAAAGAGCTGCCCGAGCCGAAATACGTCCATCTGGTTGAAGAGGTCATTTTGGAGCTGGAAAGAGGGGATCAGAACGGGGAATCCTATCCGTTGGCGGCATTAGTGATGCCCGCCAAACTCGAGCACATTCGATCCATCAGTGAGCAAGGTCAACGGATGCCCGCCAAGAGCACCTATTTCTACCCCAAGTTGTTGAGCGGGCTGGTGATCAATCCGCTCGAAGAATAGAAAAGTTGCAACGGGTGTGGCATCCTTCGGGAAATCAGTGTCCGATTTCCGGGTGGACTTCGCCGGACCTTCCCGCCGGCCGAGCGGGGGTATCCATGGAGCCATCCGAAGCCGAACAGGAGAATCGTGATCCCGCGAGGCCTATCGTGCACATCTGTTTAACGGCAAGAGCGGAGTCCGGTCGGCCACCGGTTTCAATCGTCGTGGATTCCTCTAGCGGCCGGTGTCCTGCTGGCTGTGGTTCGCCGTTGCCCGCGTTCGGCGCGTGGTTTCCCGACGTCGGGCGGCTAAAGTGTTCCCGAAGGGGGGCACAGCGGGGGATTGCGACGTCGAGCGGTCCCCGGTCCCATGTCGGACGAGGCGTACTCGGGTCAGACGCGGGAGCTCGAGGCGGCCAAACGAATTCCAGGTTCATGCGATCGTTGGACTTCAGCGGAAGAGCTAACCATGCCCAGTCATGTGAATCCCGCGAGCGCTCGTGAGTTTGCGTGGTGGGTGGTCAGGAAACTTCGCGATGCGGGGCACGAAGCATTATGGGCCGGCGGGTGTGTCCGCGATGAGTTATTGAACGTGGTGCCAAGCGACTATGACGTGGCAACCAGCGCGAAGCCAAACGAGGTGCGGGAATGTTTCGGGCATCGGCGGACGCTGGGCATTGGCGCGGCTTTTGGCGTCGTTCAGGTTAGGGGACGACGCGATCAAGGAGATGTCGAGGTGGCCACGTTTCGCAGCGACGCGGGCTATTCCGATGGACGGCATCCGGATCAGGTGTCTTTCAGCACGGCCCGTGAAGACGCCAAACGCCGTGACTTCACCATGAATGGATTATTCTACGATCCGTTGCATGATCAAGTGATTGACTACGTTGGCGGCCGCGATGATCTGGATGCGGGCATCGTCCGCGCGATTGGTGATCCCTATAGCCGTATTGCCGAAGACAAATTGCGCATGCTGCGCGCCGTGCGGTTCGCGGTTACCTTTGGTTTTGACATCGAGCCGGGCACAAAAGCGGCCGTGCGAAGCGAAGCCCACGGCATTACCATGGTCAGCGCCGAGCGAATTGCCACGGAGCTGCGGAAGATGCTGGTGCATCCTCACCGACGCCGTGCCGCTGAGCTGCTCCACGACGTTCGACTCTTGCAGGTCATCCTGCCCGAATCCGGATGGCTGTGGGCCCCGAGGGCGTCTGTTCAGACCGAGGCGCGGGCAGGGGAGGAGCTAGAGCCGGCGAATTGGGAAAACACGCTGGGTATCCTGGAGAAGCTTAATCAACCCACGTTTCGCGTGGCCTTGGCGGGCCTGTTATGGGCCGTTAACGCTCGCGCCCGGCAAGCCGATGCCGTGAAGTCCATCTGCGAGCGCTGGAAACTCACCAACCACGAAAAGAACGGCGTGATCTGGATGTTGGAGCGGGAGCGGATGGTGCGCGCCGCCGAGTCCGTTCCCTGGCCACGCTTGCAGCGAGTGCTGGTTGCGCCGGGAATCGATGAACTGTTGTGCCTCGCCGAAGCCATCGCAATTCAAATTGACGGCAGCCCGCGGCAGATCGAGTTGTGTCGCCGGAAACTCGAATTACCGCCAGGCACACTGAATCCGCCGCCACTGATTACCGGTAATGATCTGCGGCGAGCGGGATTTCAAGCGGGCCCCCTGTTTCGTCGGATTCTTCAGCACGTGCGAGCCGCGCAGCTCGAAGGTCGCATTGCCACGCCTCGGGAAGCACTGGAGATGGCTGCTGTTGTCGCGAAGCAGGGAGAGGAGGACCAGTGAGCAAAACGAAACGTGATGTCGTAAATGACTTCGGCCTTTTGGAACGACAGCAGCGTCTGATAGTCGCCACGCGGCGGAAGCAACCGGTCGGTGGGCGGCGGTGCTTCATGGGAGCCACGGGAATGATGGGAATCATGACGTTCATCATTCCCATTCTTCTCATCCTTCGCACGAGCCTGGTTGTGGCTGCTCATCGGGTGTTCCTTATTACCGTTAGCGGCCATCTGAAGGTTCCAGTCTACTCGAATCGAAGGGCGAATAACAATCGGGGCCCATCGGGTATTGGAGCGTCATTGCGAAAGCCCAGCGCAAGACGATGGCGATGGATTGTCGTTTCATGGAAGTGCGTCGTCTTTTCTCTGAATCGGAATGGGAACGCAATGTTCGCGCTTGTGGAGGCTGACGGGAAGATAGGCGAGCCAATGACGACGATTGCACCGATAGCAATTCCGCAACAAGCTCCCAGATTCTTCTATTGACATTTTTCCGCCGGCCCGAGCCCTGAAAAAGCTGAGATGCACCCTTGCGACCCCGTCCCACCAGGCTCCTCTTTGGTTAGGTTCACCCGTTATGTTAGAATGCGCGCCCTCTGGCTCACTCGTTGTATACTCGAATCTTTTCCGCTGGGAACACCATGGACAAGAAGACCAAAAAAAGACTCGATGTTGTCCGGCAACGGTTGCAGGTTCTGCAGAAGAACCTGGCTGGTGCCCGTAAACAGAACGATGAACCGGGCGAAGTCGAACGGCTGGAGGCGGAGATCGCCAAGCTGGAGTCCGAAGTGGAGACGCTCAAAAAGAGCTGAATGAGCCATGTGGAGCTGGCCAGCCGGGATGGAGGAGGCCGATGCCCCCCCCATGCTTGAACCCGCTTCGGTTTGGTTACGGGCTGGAAAAACATGTGTGGCGAGTTCGCGGCCCCGACTACTCGGGGCGATGAGCGGAACGGATTCCCTCGTCCAGGGAAGTGGGAACCGTCCAGACTCGTAGCGACGTGTCGAACCCTCCCGAAACCAGCGTTCCGTCGCGATAATCCAACGCGACGACGCTTCCGGTATGCTCGCTCATTCGTGCCAATTCCTCGCGGGTAGCCAAATTCCACAGGCGAACCATGTTGTCACTGCCGGCCGTCGCCAGAATCTGCCTCCCACACGTGACCAGCGCCATGACTTTGCAGGGTAGCCTGGGTAGCTCAACGCTCTGCTTATCCGTTTTCCAGTTCCAAATACGCACCATGCCATCTTCCCCCCCGGAAATAATTCGCGTGCCGTCTTGCGCGAAGGTCATGGCGCGAATGCGCTGTTGATGAGAGTTCACCTGGTGGGTCACCTGCCGCGTTTCGAGGTTCCAAAGCCGGATAATTCCGTCTCGACCTCCCGCCGCCAAATACAGATCGTCATCCGAGATCGCCAATGTCCGAATGTCACGGCAGTCCGTTTCGAGAAACCGCCGCGACGCCTCCCCCGTGGTGTCCAGAATGCAGATCTCGCCGCCAAAACCGGCCGTCGCGACCCAACGTCCCGAATGACTGAACGTGATCGCGTTCATTGCCTGGTCCCGCACGGCGAGGGTCCTCTTCGCCCTCTCCGTGGCCACATCCCACATGATCACATGACGGTCATTGCCGGAAGAAACCAGGGTCTTGCCGTCCGGTGAAAACTGGACCGCTCGGATCCAATCCTGGTGACCAGTCAACCGAGCTACCCATGTCTCTTTTTTCAAATCCCACAACCGGATGACATGGTCGTCGCCCGCCGCCGCCACCAGCGTGCCGTCGGGATGAATACTAACCGACGTAATAACGGCCGAATGCGTTCGCGAGATGTCGGGGGGAACCTGGATCGTTCGCCGCGAGCTGACGGGAAATATGGCCCCATTGACGGTTCGATTTTCGCGACCAGAAATGTGCTCGCCGCGATCCGCCCCCGCGTTGCTTGAATTCGCGCCCGACGGCTTCTCCGCCAACAGCCCGACCTCCCCATCCGGTGGCCCGGCTGGTACCGCCGCGCTGCGCGCGACAAACAGCAAAACAACGAAACAGTTACCCAAAACGGCCAAGGTCCTTCTCATAGCTCCCTCTGTCTGATACACCGGTCGCGGATAACGTTGCCCGCCGCGAGTCCGACCAACGGGAGGACGGCCTGCGCCGGGCAGCGTTCCACCCCGGTAAATCCAACCGCCTGAAATACATACCGGTCGCGGATGACTTGGTCCGCCGCGAGTCCGACCAACGGGAGGACGGCCTGCGCCGGGCAGCGTTCCACCCCGGTAAATCCAACCGCCTGAAATACATACCGGTCGCGGATGATTTTGCCCGCCGCGAGTCCGACCAACGGGAGGACGGCCTGCGCCGGGCAGCGTTCCACCCCGGTAAATCCAACCGCCTGAAAGATACTACGATCCGGGGCAAATGGAGACGTCTCTGTTTCGGGCACCGCGCCCCGGTTTCGGCCCGGCAGGATGGAAATGGTCGCACACACAGGTCTCCGGGCTTGGTCCCGGCACGCCAACGTTCGCCCTTTTTCCATGTCAGTTCCAGTTCACTAACCGCCGATGAAGGCGTCCTTCACATTGGATATCGGACGATCGATGGTGCTTTCCTGATCGCAACCAAAGCGATTATCGAACGCGGTTAATATGAGATAAATAGGGTATATGGAGAACGAAATGCGTCCCATGAACGCCCCGATCCTAGTGGCCCCAGTCTGCCTAAAACGTCGAGATTTTCATCAGCCCCCCCCTCGGCTGGGCTGGCCAAAATCCCGGAAATTGGGCAAACTAGCGGAAGCAGGCTTACAGCATTTGTTGCGTCTCCTCGTTTCAAACACTGGACCTCTCCCCACCCACGCCGTGACAATCATTAACGGTGCTCGGGGCGCCATGATAGGCCCACGGATGGCAGTACGGACCCACGGATGAAGAAACGGAAGACGCCGCGCGGCTTTTTTCCCGCAGGCGCGCCCCGTCCGCCGTGTTCCCTTTGTTCCTTTCAGTCCCTGAGGTCCTTGATTCGACGCGGGCCAGGACGCAAGGCGCAACAAAACCGGCCACAAGCACCTAAAGTTTTTCGCCATCCCACCCCTCGGCCCGGGAAATCGCCGTCTCCGTCCCTTCGAGTTGGCCCCGTATCGTTTTGGCAGTGCACGGAACCTCCCTCAGCGATTCTCGCCGTCTCGCGGGGTGGGCAGCGCGGGGTGAGCGCCGGCGAGCGACGGCAGTAAATGCTTATATAAAAACAGCTTATGGCTATGGGTCGCCCCCCTCCCAAGACTCAACTGTATTTTGGAATGGACGTGGCATTGAAATTGCTAGGTCGGGAGAAGGAAGCGTCAAATTTGCGGCCTGGTGAATGTAGTCTAATCTTCAGTAGAGCTTTGTTCCCTGGTCCCCTCGTTCGGGCGACCGTTAGAATACAGGGGGGGCGCCCTTTATCGCGGACTCGGTCCGGGGAGGGAGGGGAGATTGCGACGGGGGCCTGCCGGTTGGTGGCGATGCTTTACGGCGGATTCACTTCGGCGAGCAAGCTGACCTCGGTACGTGTGCACGGGGATACTTCGCAAGGCGGCTGCATGAGGGTTTGGACGAGTGTTTGTACCTCCTCCCACAATGTTGATCACCGATGACGACGAGGCATTTCGCGAAACGCTGGCCAGTGTCTTCGCGCCTCGTGGTTTCAACACGTTGCTAGCCCCGAACGGTCAGGAAGCCTTGGCCATTGTCCGCCGACAGCTCGTGCACGTGTTGCTGACCGACATGCACATGCCCCGTATGACCGGGCTGGAAATCATCCGCCAGATTCGCCGTGCTCGATTATCACTCCCCTGCATCTTGATTTCAGCGGCCGCGGACGACCGTTTGGTTGAGGAAGCGGGTAGTGATGCGTTCTCGATTCTTCGCAAGCCGATCCGTTTTCCAGAGATCGCGAACGTGGTGCGCGAGGCGATGGAAGTCACGTATGGCTGGAAGGAAGAAACCACAAAGCGGGAGGGCGATCAATAGCCGCGCGGCGCCCGTGTCCAGGAGGCCACGCTGTTTACTGGCGAATCAAGCGCGAGTGGATGACACGAAGGATACCCTCCGCCACCGCGGGCTTGGCGCCCTCAAGCGATTCAACGATTCGGCCGTTGGCCTGCAAGATATCAACGTGGTTTGTCGTGGCGTCGATTGCCCGCGGACCATTGAGGACCAGAAGATCGCAACGTTTTTTCTTGAGTTTGGCCATCGCCCGCGGGTATTGATCATTGGTTTCCAAAGCGAAGCCAACCACCCATTGTTCGTTTCGCTTGTCTTTTGCCAGAGTGGCCACGATATCCGGCGTTTCAATCAGCTGGAGCCGTAGCGGCTGTCCGGTTTTCGAAATCTTCTTCGTCGCGAGCTGCTGGGGGCGATAATCCGAGGGGGCGGCCGCGGCGATTAAGCCGTCACACGATTCGTACTCAACGGCCGACGCCTGTAACATCTCTTGGGTACTGACTACCGAAATGACACGAGCGGCGTCAGGGTAGGCGATGTGTACCGGTCCACTGACGATTACCGCTTCGTCTCCCCACGCCAGTGCAGCCGCTGCCAGCGCGGCGCCCATCCGACCGCTGGATGCATTCGTTATATACCGAACGGGATCGATATATTCTCGGGTGGGACCGGAGGTAATCAAAATGCGAGCCATGATATCTTTCAGGCGGTTGGATTCTGCCGGGTGCAAAGCGGCCGGGCGCAAGCCGTCCTCCCGTTGGTCGGACTCGCGGCGGACCAAGTCATCCACGACCGGCATATCTTTCAGGCGGTTGGATTCTGCCGGGTGCAAAGCGGCCGGGCGCAAGCCGTCCTCCCGTTGGTCGGACTCGCGGCGGACCAAGTCATCCACGACC
>JBNJEM010000097.1:0-15993 GCA_051745935.1 Planctomycetota bacterium | reverse complement strand
CGTGGGTGAATCAGACTCGTGAGCTACAGACGGTACAACACCCGACCAGACCCCCACGAGTTCATCTCGTGGGTGAATCAGACTCGTGAGCTACAGACGGTACAACACCCGACCAGACCCCCACGAGTTCATCTCGTGGGTGAATCAGACTCGTGAGCTACAGACGGTACAACACCCGACCAGACCCCAGCGGCCGACGACACGAGCTTCCGTGTTGGTAAGTTTCACGCCGGCTCGTTAGTGTATATGGACAGAGAGAGGGGGCCAAAACAGTTTCTTTCTGTCATATACAACAACAAACACGTCACGTCGAGGAAGCAAGAACCGCGGAAAACCGAGCACAATGGAACGTCGGACGTTGAACGATATGAAACTCGCCGGCCTCGGTCGAGGTAAGCTCAAGCCCCGAAACATGATATGCCACAACCACATATCGGTTTAATTGGGTCTTGGCCGCGGAGAACCGAGCCACACCGGGTCACCGCCACCTGCTCCTCGAGAAAGCCAAGCGGGACGTCAGGCCGCCGAGTCCAGCAGTTTCTCCAGGTAGTCGACCGCTTTTTTTAGCTGCAAATCCTGGATGGACTCCTCATCCGAGTCCTCTTGGCTCCCGGACGCGTCCTTATCGCGCAACACATCCTCTTCGCGCCGCCGCTGATAGAGTTCCTGATACTGCTGCTCCGTCAACGTGACCTCGAGGCCTTGCGTGGGACGCACCCCCCAGTCATCGTCTTCGGTGGCCTCGCGTTTTCGGTGAATGTCCTTGCCATTGGGTCGCCAGTAGCTCGCGGTTGTCAACTTCAACGCGCTCTCGCCACCTTCCAAAGGAATGATACTCTGAACCGTTCCCTTGCCCCATGTCCGTTCTCCCACCACCACCGCTCGGCCATGATCCTTGAGGCAAGCCGCCACGATTTCCGACGCGCTGGCCGAATAGCGATCGACCAGCACGACGACGGGGATGGACGGATCAAAGATCATGTCGCTCGAGGCCCGATGCACTTCGCCTTCCCGTCCACCGCGGCCATTAATCCGCACGATCAGCCCTTGGTCAATGAACATATCAGAGATCTTCACGGCTGCTTTGAGCAATCCGCCAATGTTGCCTCGCACGTCCAGAATCAATGCATCGATCGAATGATTCTCGAACGGCAACACGCGGGCCATTTCGGACGCTGAACGTTCACCGAAGGCGGTAACGCGAATGTAGCCGATGCGGGGATTCTCTTCCAGGAAGTAGTTCCATTGGCCGTTCTCCAGCAATGTGTCTCCCAACACGGACTTGGTGCGCACGAGATCCCGAGTGACTTCCACCGTGACCGTCTTTTCCTCGCCAGGATGGCGAACGACCAGTTCCACCTCCGTCTTCCGCCGCCCCTTTATCTTCCGCACGGCTTCGGTGAGCGGAAGGCCGGCGGTCGGGTCGCCGTCGATCTCCACGATCACATCACCAGCTCGTATGCCCGCGCGATAGGCCGGACTATCATACACGGGACTAACCACCCTCAACTGATCAGCTTCCGGAGGGCCCTCCACGACGATCCCGATCCCCACGAATTCCTGATCAATCTGCTGCTCGAATTCCTCCACATGCCGCGCATCAATATAATTCGAGTACTCATCCAGCCCCGAAACCATCCCCCGCATCGCGTTTTCAAACAGCTCCCGGGGCTCCACTTCCTCCACGTAGTTCTTTTCGATGAGATCCATGGCGTGGGAAATCGTCGAGAGATACCGATGGTGCGTCGCCTTCTCGTAACAGACGAGGGAGACCACGGCGGTAACGAAAATCGCGAGTGCATTGCGAATGGGCATCAACTTTCTCCAGCGGCGCTAAAGCGCCATAACAAAACCATTCACGTTTTCCGTGATTCAAGGCGTTTTGTGACCGGCTGTATATTTCGGGCGGTCGGATTTGTCCGGGTGGAAAGCTGCCCGACGCAAGCCGTCCTCCCGTTGGTCGGACTCGCGGCGGATAAACTCATCCGCCACCGGTACAAACCTTCCTGGCTCAACTGGATCGCGGGCTCCACCACGCCGTGGCCCATTTTGCCCCGAAAAAGGGGAGTCTCCCCATTTCCGCGTCAAGCGGGATCTTTCAGGGCCTGGACGTCGGTGCGAATCCGAGTCAAGTCGGGATCGTCGATCTCGAGCGACGCCGCCGCCGCGTTCTCCGCGGCCTGAGTCGTATCGCGGGCGCCGATTAAAACGTGGGTGGCCCCCGGCTGAGCCACGGTCCAGGCGATCACCAATTGGGCCAGCGTGCAGTCGTATTTCTCAGTCAGATCGCGCCAGCTGGCCAACATGTTGAGTACCTTGGGGCGATTCTCCGGCTTGAACCACGGATTCCAGGCTTCGTTGCGGCGAAAGTCGCCTTCGTCAAACTGGCGATCCATGCCAATCTTTCCGGTCAGTAGCCCCTGTTCCAACGACATATAGGTCAACGTCGCCAGATTCCGCGCCTGACAGTACGGAAAGATATCCTTCTCAGGGGCTCGGAACAGCATGCTGTAACGAAGCTGATGACTGGCCTTCAAGCCGCATTTCACGTTCGCCTGCAACTCTTCCAAAGTGCAGTTGCAAACTCCGATCGACTTCACTTTGCCTTCATCCTTGATTTTGAGCAGACAGGCCCACGTATCTTCCAGGGCCGTTTTGTCCGGTTCAACACTGGGCCAGTGAGTCTGATAGAGGTCAATAACATCGGTCCGCAAACGTTGCAAGCTGCGATCCACTTCCTCCCGAATCGTGTCGGGCCGCAGACTGCGACGCAGCATTTTTCCATCAAGCACCGCGAACGGGGATCCGCGATCATCTTCCCAAATCAACCCACATTTCGTCGCGAGCACGACTGAATCACGGCGGTCTCGAATCGCCTTTCCCACGACTTCCTCGCTGCGCCCCCATCCGTAAGCGGGTGCCGTGTCGATCAGATTGACGCCGGCGTCCAGCGAGGCGTGAATCGCCCGGATTGATTCTTGGTCATCCGGATCCGCGCCCCAAGTGGCCCCCCCACCGGTGACCCACGTGCCCAAGCCCACGACCGAAGCATCAATCCCCGAAGCGCCTAGCGGGCGGCATTCCATCCGTCATCTCCTTCTTTCTCGGGCGGTGCGACGATAATCCAAAAATCCAAACACTGCAAGCATGCCCCGACATCGGGCCATGCAATTTAGAGTATCCGTTCACGGGTGCGGCGTGGATCGGGTTTTCACGCGGCCCCCGGCGGCCGGGACGCCGGATTCTCTCGCGTTTGGCCCGACCTTCTCCGGACACTCACACGTCACAAAGTGTAACCGCTTGGATCAACCCTTTCATCGGATCGCGGGTGGGGATGAACTCATGTCCCACATAGCCGTCATAACCGGCTTTCACCAGCGCCCGCATACAGGCGGCATAATTGATTTCCTGGTCCTCATCCAGCTCGCAGCGCCCGGGATTTCCCGCCGTGTGCACATGCCCGATCAGTTCACTGTACTGATTGATCCTACGAATAATGTCGCCGTTCATGATTTGAAGGTGATAAATGTCAAACAGGATCTTGACGCGAGGAGATCCTACTTTCTTGATAATGTCGGCCACGTAGTCCATATCATTGCCTTGGTAGCCCGGGTGCCCCGTCATGGGATGGGAATCATCGCGGGTGTTGAGCATTTCCATGCAGAGGGTCACGTTTTGACGTTCCGCGTAACTCGCCAGTTTCTTCAAGCCTTTAACGCAATTCCTGGCCCCTTCGTCCGCCGGAATCTCACCGCTTTGGGGATCGTTCGCGTCGCGCCACTTGTAACCGTTGAAGGCAATCACATTCGGGAACCCCGCTTCGGCATTGGCATCAATTCTTTGCCGCGTTCGAGCGATGATCTCATCGTGATATTCCAGGTTGTTCAATCCTTTGGAAAAGGGTTCTCCAGGCATGCCGTTCGGCGTGATGGCACAGATCAGGTTGTTCTCCAGAAGTACAGGAAAATGCTCGGGGTCAACCAGTTCAATACTCTGGCACCCCAAACGACGCGCGACCTGGGCTTGTTGTTGGATATCCCATTTGTCGCCCGCCACGTTGAAGCACCAAAAGGCCATCGATTGTTTGACCCGGCCGCGTTTGATCGGGGTCCGCGCCTCTTGGATGGCAGCGCCCCGGAGGGCCGAGGGACCAACGGCGGCGGCACCAGCCGCCAAGCCGGCCGCGTGCTGCAATAGCGTGCGTCGAGTGACCGTGGAGTTCGCTTGCGTGTGTGTCATGAGCTGCGCCTCGTCAGTAACAGGAAATGGTCAAAAACGGGTAACACTTTAGCCGTCTGAAGTAGAATCCTAGCTTCGTGATCACAAAGCCCTTATGACATACCCCGTTTAACCGCAAGGCCAGAGTCCGCTCGGCCATGCGTTGGAATCGGCAGGGATCATGACGGCGGCCTGCTCGCTCCACAGGGCCATTTTCCAACCCTCATTGCCTGGAAGAGCCTTACTTCAGTTCGCTAAAAGGTTACAAAAACGGAAGCCCCAATGCCAGAAACAATACTCAACCACGTACCGATAGCAAAACTTAGTTCCCGCTGCCAGGATTTCCTTGGTGGTACGAAAGCGCCCTCGGGGTGTGAGGGCTTCCCTTATCACTTTCGACGAGAACCTGCCAGTGGCAAAGAGCCCTCCGCGGTCCGGCCCTCCCCTTGGTCTCGGTCGGACCAGCAACGGAAGATTCCCTTGGCGACCGGGACTGCACTCCCTCGCGAACCGCCATCCCCCACCCTCATGGGGCCACGCAACACCGCGTCTAAATGGTACATCAAGACTAAGTATTCATGGTAGCGCGGTTCCCCGCCCGGATCAAGTGGCAACCAGACGGGATACCGCCCGGCGCTTGCAGCGGGGAACGGCCCAGCGGTCACCGCCAGTGACCGTTGTTGTTGGCTGGCCCGCCCCCTGTTTCCCGCCATGGTCGAGGGGATCCCGGGACCATGGCACCAGCGACCCATGCAGCTCATCCTGGTGGTATTCGGGCTTTCGCGCTATTTCCGATCCGTGTACGATACACCGCACTTGGCCCAGAACTCAACAAACAGGAATCGAACGGTTTGCAATGTGCGGAATCACCGGTGCCGTCTGGACAGCTGCCGAGAAAGCCATCGACGCGGACCTATTGGAGCGGATGGCTCGCGTGCTTCGGCATCGTGGTCCGGACGATTCGGGCACGTACCTCAGTGAATGTGGTGTGCGCGAGGCCGGCGATAACGTGCCCGGGGTGGGGCTCGGGTTTCGCCGACTGTCGATCATTGACGTGGAGCTTGCCCGCCAACCCCTGTCGAACGAAGACGGCTCGGTTCAAGTCGTCTTCAACGGCGAGATCTACAATTATCCGGTCCTCCGTGAACGCTTGGAACGTGCCGGGCACATCTTTCGCACTCGGGGCGACGGAGAAACGATCGTACATTTGTATGAGGATGTGGGCGTTGATTGCTTCTCGCACCTGAACGGCATGTTCGCCATCGCGATTTGGGACGCCCGCAAGCAACAATTGGTTTTGGGACGGGATCGGTCCGGCCAGAAACCGTTGCTGTATCGCCACGAGCCGGATCGGCTGTTGTTTGCCAGTGAATTAAAGAGTTTGCTGCAAGTTCCCGGGTTTCCTCGCGAGATCGATCCGACCGCGGTCGACCACTATTTGACTTACCAGTACGTGCCCCATCCGCGCACCATTTTTCGCGGCGCCCGGAAACTGCCTCCCGGGCACTACGCCGTGTATGGCGACCGGCAATTAACGGTTGAGCGATACTGGGACCCTGACTTCAGTTCCACCTGGCGGGGCACGGAAGAAGAGGCCATTGAGCAGTTGCGGTCCACGCTGGAGTCCTCGGTGAAACTGCGGATGCAGAGTGACGTGCCGCTGGGCGCGTTCCTTTCCGGAGGGGTGGACTCTTCGCTCATCGTGGCTTTAATGCAAAAGCTTTCCACCCAGCCGATCCGAACGTTCTCGATTGGATTCCCGGTGAAAGAATATGACGAGACGGATTATGCTCGGCAGGTCGCCCGTCACTTGGGGACCAACCACGAGGAGTTCCAGGTCACGCCCAACGGCTTGGAGATACTCCCGAAACTCACGTGGCACTTCGACGAACCGTTCGCCGACAGCTCGGCGATTCCAACCTGGTACGTCTCGCAGTTAACTCGCGAGCATGTCACCGTTTCGCTTACCGGCGACGGGGGCGATGAGTTGTTCATTGGATATCCGCGGTACTCAGCCACCGCCCTGGCCAAACATCTCGACCGGCTGGGACTGTTGAAGCGAATCCTCGGAGCCCCTTGTTGGCAATCGCTCCCCTCCTCGGCTCGTCAGAAGTCGAAGGTGCGCCAGTTCAAGCGATTTAGCGAGGCGCTGCGGCTTTCGCCCCTGGAACGGTACCTGGATTGGATCTGCATCTTCAACACCGCGCGGCGCGCAAGCTTATACGAAGCCGGATTCATGGAATCCCTTCTGGGCGAGAATCCGATCCAGTTTCTGCAGGCGACGTGGGAACGAATAACGGGCCGCGATCCAGTGACGGCCGTCTCGCTGATGGATCTCCAAACCTATCTGCCATGTGATCTGATGACGAAAGTCGACATGTGCTCCATGGCACACTCGCTGGAATGCCGCCAACCGTTTTTGGACGTGGGCCTGGTCGAGTTGGCGGCTTCTTTTCCCGTCACATGGAAATTCAGGCACGGCAGCGGAAAACGAATGCTGGAAAAGGCGTTCGGGACGCTGTTGCCCCAATCGATCTGGTCACGCGGAAAAATGGGATTTGGAGTCCCTCTAGATCACTGGTTCCGGAACGAACTCAGAGAGCTGACCCACGACGTGCTGCTTGGCACGAAAGCTCGAAGTCGCGGCTTTTTTCGCCATGAAAGCGTGGCCGAACTGATTCGCCAACATGAACAATCCGAGTTCGATCACGCCTATCGACTGTGGGCCCTGTTGATCTTCGAACTTTGGGCCCAGCAATGGTATGATTCTCCTATTTAGCCCAGTGCCCAAAACGGCTACAATGAAGATCGGTCAATAAACAGGACGTACGCGCAACGCTTTTTGGGGTGCACTCCGGCCCGTTGAAGTGGGGCGGGAGCGGGCAATGAAGGTTGGGAAACGAGTTTCGTGGTCACTTGGAGGTAGACACGTTTTCGTGATCGCTGTGTTTTTCGGACAACGCTCGGAGCCGTGCCGACCGGGATGCCAACTTTAAGTTCATGGAGTAGTGGGATGTTAGACACGTTGGCCGTTGTACTGGCGGGTGGCAAGGGGTCGCGACTTGAGCCGCTAACGCGAGATCGAGCGAAACCGGCCGTGCCGTTCGGGGGTGGATATCGGATCATTGATTTCTCGCTGTCGAATTGCCTCAATAGCGGCATTCGCAGAATGCTGGTGCTGACGCAGTACAAGGCGATGAGCCTTGATCGGCATATCGACCTCGCCTGGCGGCACTACTTGTGCCGGGAGCTTGATGAATTCATTGACCTGCTGCCACCTCAGCAGCGGATCGACGAACACTGGTACCAGGGAACAGCCGACGCCGTCTATCAGAACATTTACGCCCTCGAAAAAGAACGCCCTCGCTACGTGGTGATCCTGGCGGGTGATCACATCTACAAAATGAATTACCGACCGATGATCGAGTACCACAAGCAAACCGGCGCCGAGTTGACCGTCGGAGCCCTGCCAGTCGACACGCGACAGGCCCGGCAGTTCGGCGTCATGCAAGTTGACAGGAATTGGCAAATCATCGGGTTTCAGGAAAAGCCGAATAACCCCAAAACCATCCCCGGTGATGATCAACGCTGCCTGGCATCCATGGGCATCTATGTGTTCACGGCCCCCTTTCTATTCGAACAACTATGCCAGGACGCCACCAATCCAAGTAGTGCCCGGGACTTCGGGCGAAACATCATTCCGTCCATTATCGATAGTCACCCTGTCTATGCATTTCCCTTCCGGGATGAAAACCGAAAACAAGACGCGTATTGGCGAGACGTGGGGACGCTCGATGCCTACTATGACGCCAACATGGACCTGGTCGCCATCGATCCCCTCTTGAACATGTACGACTCCCGCTGGCCCATCCGGACCTATCAGCCAAACCTCCCTCCACCCAAATTCGTGTTCGGAAGCCTGGGACATGTCGATCGCCAAGGGTGCGCGCTCGACAGCATTGTCTGCCAGGGAACCGTGGTCTCGGGCGGCCGTGTCGAACGGAGTATCCTGGGGCCGGGCGTACGCGTGAACAGTTACGCGAACGTCCAGGATTCAATACTCTTCCAAGGCGTGGACATCGGACGGCGCGCCAAGGTGCGTAATGCCATTATTGACAAACGCGTCGCCATCCCCGCGGGAATGGAAATTGGATACAACGTGGAGGAGGATCTGGCCCGAGGGTTCGTCGTGAGCCCGAAAGGCATCGTCGTGATTGCGAAATCGGACGGACTGGAACAAGAATCGGAGTCCTCCCGCGTCGCCTGACAGCCGTGAATCTGGCGAGACGCGACGGAGTTGTCCGCCAGCCGGCGTCAACCTGGAAAGGCTGACGTATGTGGAATCCGACGTACGCGGCCGTTGGACAGCGCCACTTTGGCCGTCGTCGGTAGGCCGAATCGCTTTGGTGGTCAAGACATACGGCGAAATGGACCCCATCCAGCTTGCCTGGATGGTGAATCAGATGGAGAGCTAAGCCCGGCACTGCCGCCCCTTCGGTCGTCCTGTCCCTGGACCCGCCGCTTCCTGCGGCGGGTCCAGGGACAGAGAAGACAGTATCTGGGGGCGGTCGTCGTAGCTTTCCATCTGGTTCACCAACGGCGCAAGGCCGTTGGGGTCCCGCAGTTGCGCCGGAAAGTGGCGCTGTCCAACTAAGCTCGCGCCCATTGACCAATGACCGAAAATGAAAGAAAGCGGCAGGTGAAGGGTTAACGTTCGCGCTGCCGTGAATACCGAAAACCTCGTCAGGCAACTCGACTGTCTCCGCCACCATCAGGTGTTTCCGCCCGACTTGGCCCGCCCCACCCGCGCCCGGGCCTTCGCGCCAGGCGATGACCTGGTGCCCTTCTTGCTGCACGCGTGGACCAAGTCGCTCTCGGAACCCGCGGCCTATCAGCAGCGGCGGCTGGCAAGACGCACGGTGGCGTGGCTTGAGCGGCAGAGGGCGGGGCCCGGCGTTCTCTCCTGGGGCATGCCGGGGCCCGGTGGGCAACGGGTCCGGGACTGGGCGAACGACCGATTGATTTGGTGGCCCGCTGGAGTACCCTCGGGCCGGTGGATTGGTATGATCAGTTCGCGACTGAACCGCCGGCTGGAAGAGCAGCGATCCTGGTTCGCGGCACTTCGCCACGCCTGTGGCGGCCTGGATCCCGATCAGACCGTGATGATCACCTCCGCCGGGACCACGACCGCCGTGTATTTGGAACGTTGCAGCGAGCTCTATGGGATTCCGCTGCTGCGATTTCAATTGCCCCGCCCCCGCCAGCGGGTCGCTCAGTGGTTCCCGCCACGACTGAATAGACCAGCACGGACGCCGAGCTCATCGAGCCGGACCTGGTTGGCCATCGTTTCTCCCCCGCTGGACACCGACCCCGAGAGCGAGCCGCCGTTGCGCGACCGGCTCGTGGTGGCGGCCAGCGACCGCGTGTTCGCGCTCCGCATGCGAGCCGGCGGGTACACGGAACAACTGGTACGACGGCGTGTAACGGAAGACGCCCTGTCTCCGTGGGCCGAGGTCTCCTTGGCCATCGGCCCGGGCCTGGTGCCCGCACCGCTCGCCAACTCGCTGCCCACCGCGAAGTGGCTGGATGTGGAGGCTCCACCGGTGCGGGAAAACGTCTCCGTGCCACCCGGCACGACGCACGAAGGAGCGGGCATTGTACCGTTGCGGCAGCTTGCCGTCGCCGATTACCTCACGCACTGTACCCGCGCGGCGACTGGCCCTTGGCCCGACCAAACGGTGGAAGCATACCGCGACGCCTTGATCCTGGACCGTGAAGAGGCGGATCACTCCGCCCTGGCCACGCTGGCCCGTATCGCGGCCCAATCCAAGCTGCTCGCCACTGGCCGGGCCATTCGCGGCGGAGCACGCGTGGTCTGTTTCACCGCCGTCCCACTGCAACAGCTCAAAAGCCTCCGCACCTTTCGCGCTCATCGAGGACGATGGGATTTCGAACCCTACGGCATTTGCATCAGCCGAAAATGGCTCGAACAGCGTGGAACCCGCAGGGTCCGTTATGGGGCTCCCTCGCTGTGGAATCAGCTCACCGCGTCCGAACGCCCGTTCTTTCAGCGGCGGCGAGGTGGCAAACACGACCAGATCGATTGGTCGGTCGAATGCGAATGGCGACACGTGGGCGATGTTGACCTGACGGACCTCCCGAGCGATGCAGGGACGTTGTTTGTTCCAACGGTGGAGGAAGCTCGTTGGCTCGGCCAACGCAGCCGATGGCCGGTCACGGTGCTCGAGTGAGCCGGAGGCGGCAGGTGGAGCACGTTACGAGCGGCGCCGCACTTCGGAATACGCTTTCAGGGCAATGAATTGCAAGGGCCCCGCCGAATCGGTACAATGCGAGAGTCTCTTTCTACTGTGGTTTCTTCCCTGACTTATCGGCGGCCGAGCCTGATGACCGCGATGGAATCCGAGCCAGACTTGATTCGTGAAGCGATTGCCGGCGATCGGGCAGCGCTGGCGCGGATCCTGCTCGCTCACTACGATGAGCTCCATCGCCATATTGAGCTACGGATATCGCGCGAATTACAGGGGGTTCTTCGCGCTGACGACGTTCTGCAACAGACCTTCGTGAAGGCTGCTCAAGGAATTAGCGCCTTCCAGATCCGGCACGAGGGGGCGTTTCGCGGTTGGTTGAAGACCATCGCCGACAATCTGGTACGCGACGCCGAGAAGCGACGTCGGCGCGAGCGACGGGTCGAGCCGGGGAGAAGCAGTGAAAGGAGATCGCGCCTGCGGCAGCTGATGTGTGGAAACACCTCGCCTAGCGGGCGAGCGGCCCAGGAAGAGGCTGCTCGCGGCATGAGGGCGGCGATGGACCGCTTGTCGCGGGAGCAGCAGGATGTGCTCCGGCGCCGATACTTCCAGAATCAGACGCTCGAGGAGATTTCGGCGGCGCTGGGGCGATCGAAAGATGGGGTCCGGGGCCTCTGCTTCCGGGCCCGAAAGAATCTACGGGCCGCGATGGGTCGAACGTCACTTTATTTCAGTAGTGGAAACTAGGGTTCGGAGACGGGCAATTGGAGAGAGGCATGGCCTCATTGGCAATTCCATGTCCACTACATCATCCAGCCATCATCGTGCAATCCGTCGCGAACTGGAAATCCAGCGTATCGTGCGTGAAGTCGCTCGCCGGCGCGCGGAGGGCACCCGCGTCTTGGATGAAGACGTGATTGCCAGGTGTCCCGAGTTGCTGCCGGACCTTTCGGACGCCTTGCGAAAACTGGGTTGCATCAACGAGGCAATCGAAGACGCCGAGGAGCGGCAATATCTGTCGGCCTGGAAACGGATCGAGAATGATTCGCGGCGGGACCTTGCGGCTGAATCCAACACGGATGATTTCGATCCACGGGAATCGGCTTCCGGTGACGCATCCGCGACGCTTTCCATGATCGGCCGCTACCGGGTGTTGGGGGTATTGGGTGAAGGAGGGTTCGCGCGCGTCTATCACGCGAAGGACGACGAACTGCAACGGGACGTGGCGATTAAAGTTCCATCTCGACGCCGCGGCAGGGATCCCGAGCAGATGGAAGCCTACTGGGCTGAAGCGCGAATTGTCGCGGCATTGGACCACCCAGCGATTGTTCCCGTGTATGACGTGGGACGCACGCGCGAAGGATACTGCTATGTGGTGTCCAAGCTCATCCGAGGCGAGAACCTTGCGACTCGCATGAAACGGTCGCCACTTTACGGATCGCGACAGGAACCGCCCGCTTCAAGTCCGACTCACCGGATGACGGATCACGCCCGGCACTTTCCCGGTCCAAGCAAGCCGACCGGCGACGGCATAACCCGCACGGAGGCGATTGATATTGTTCTGACGGTGGCCGATGCCCTGCGGTACGCCCATTCACGAGGGCTGGTGCATCGTGACATCAAGCCGGCCAATATTCTACTCGACGCTCAAGGTCGACCCTTCGTGGTCGATTTCGGTCTGGCGCTGACCGAGTGTGACGCGCCGCGGGGACGCAGCTATGCGGGAACGCCCGGTTACATGAGCCCCGAGCAGGCTCGCGGGGAAGCACACCGGGTGGACGCGCGGTCCGATATCTTCAGCCTCGGAATTGTTCTGTACGAGTTATTGACGGGAAGACAGCCGTTTCAAGCCAATTCATACGACGAATTGTTGGAACAGGTCTTGTGGCAAGACCCGCCACCGATGCGGTGCTGGGACAAATCGATCGATCAGGAATTGGAGCGAATCTGCCGCAAGGCACTCTCCAAACGGGCCGCCGATCGTTACGCGACGGCGGAACAGTTCATCGATGACCTGCGCCACTGCCGCCGGGATACCGCCGGTGCCGGATCACTCGCCATGGCGCCTTCCACGGCGTCGCGCCAGTCACCGCTGGCGGATGAGGGCCGATCGGACCGTCCCAAAATCATTCCTCGCGGGCTCCGCAACTTCGACGCCAATGACGCGGACTTTTATCCGGCGTTGGTGCCGGGTCCGCGAGATCGAAATGGGTTGCCCGAGCTGATTCGGCAGTGGAAGAGCCAGATTGAGAAGCCGGAACCGGAATCGGCATTCGCTGTCGGACTAATTTACGGGCCTTCGGGTTGTGGAAAGTCGTCGCTGATTCGTGCCGGCCTGCTGCCTCGGCTGGCGCCCACCATTCGTCCGATTTACGTACAGGCAGCGGGCGACGACACGGAGCAGCGACTCCAGCACCGGCTGGCTTACCAGTTTCCGGAATTCTCGCGAAATACCGACCTGGCTGGCTCCCTGGCGGAAATACGCCGTGGTCACGGCCTGGAGCAACATGAAAAACTCTTGCTGGTGATTGATCAATTCGAACAATGGCTGCACGGCCGAAAGGCCAAGGATCAGCGCGACTTGCTCTCCGCTTTGCGGCAGTGCGATGGCCACCGTTTGATGTGCGTCCTGCTGGTGCGCGACGACTTCTGGCTGGCGGTTGGCCGTTTCATGGATGACCTGGAAATCAATCTGGTGCAGGGCGTCAACGCATCCTTGGTCGACCTCTTCGACCTGAACCACGCTCGCGACGTGCTGGCTGAATTCGGCCGCGCATATGGCCGTTTGCCGGATGACCTGCGAACCCTCGATGCGCGGCAAGCGATGTTTTTGGAGCGCGCCGTTCAAGGGTTGGCCAGCGAGGATCGCGTGGCCCCGGTCCGCTTGGCTCTGTTTGCCGAAATGGTCAAGGATCGGAACTGGACCCCTAAGACGTTGCGGGTGGTCGGGGGGGCCGAAGGCGTTGGCATTTCCTTTTTGGACGAGACCTTCAGTGCCAGGACCGCGAATCCCCGCTATCGTATTCACGAAACCGCCGCCCGTTCGCTGCTGGCAGCCCTGTTGCCCGATCGGGGTTCCGATATTCGCGGACGCCTTTGCTCCAACGCCGAACTGCTCGACATCAGCGGCTATGGGAAAGAACCACGAAAATTCAAGGAGCTGATGCGGATCCTGGACCGCGAAACCCGCTTGCTCACCCCCATGGACCTGGACGCGCTCGACACCCATGAACTCAATACGTCACCGGGCCATCGCTACTACCAACTAACCCACGACTACTTGGTTCCCAGCCTGCGCCATTGGCTGACCGCCAAGCAGAAATCGACGCGCGGCGGGCGCATGGAACTGCGACTCGCCGAACGCGCGCGATTCTGGAAAGACCGGCCGGAACGGCGGCAATTGCCTTCGCTCGTGGAGTACGTTTCAATCCGGTTGTTCACCCAACCCTGCCGTTGGACCGCTTCCCAACGGCACTTGATGCGGGCGGCCGGCCGGCATTATTGGCGATCACTTCTGTTCATTCTGGCGATGCTGGCCACGATGCTCCTCGCTGGTGGCGTCGCGACGGACTCTGTCCGGCATCTCGCAACCACGCTTCACGCCCGCGGCACTCTGTTCTCAATGGCACTGGGAAGAGAACACGCGGTCTGGCCGCTCCTACGTTCCAGCCCCGATCCCACGCTACGGACCGAAATCATCCACCAATTAAGCTCGCCGGTACTCGATCCCACCCAGGTTCTCGATGAGGTGGATCGGCAAGAGGACGTTGGGATTCAGCGGGGCATGGTGCTGGTGGCGGGCGAGCTGGTGGGAGCCCAAGAGGAGCAATCACTGAGGTCGAGTTCTTTGCGGCAAGAGAATCCATTGACGCTTCCGCTGCTGCGGATCTACCGAAACGCCCCCGATCCCGGACTGCATGCCGCCGCCGAATGGACCCTCGCGAGATTTCAACAGAGCGCGGAACTCCGCCGCATCGATGCCGAATTGATTTCCACGTATCCAACCGGTGATCGTCGCTGGTATGTGAATTCAAGCGGCCATACCATGGTCGTCGTCCCGGGATGGACGAGCTTCCTGATGGGCGCTGGCGCGGACACCTTGAATCCCGGAGACGCCATCCGCCAACGGACGCGACAAATCCGCCACAGTTTCTGCATCGGAAGCCGGGAAACCACCGTCGCTCAATTCGCCACCTTCTTACACAACGCTGAAGACATGGGGTTCGAAGTGGCTGGCGCCGCGGAGCGAACCGCGATGGGCGGAGCAACACGCCGCCAGGAACTCCCCCAGGCCAACGTGACGTGGTATCAAGCCGCCGCCTACTGTAACTGGCTCAGCGGGAAAGAAGGAATCCCGCGTGACCAATGGTGCTACCTTCCGAACCAGGATGGTGAATACGGGCCCGGAATGCGGATACCAAGCGACATCCTGCTGCGGGAAGGCTATCGGCTCCCGACCGAGGTGGAATGGGAATTCGCGTGCCGCGCCGGCACCGTCACGGCCCGCTACTTCGGCGACATCCCCACGCGACTGGAAAAGTACGCGGCCTGGTCGGGATCAGACGCCACGGAGCCACAACCCGTCTCGCGGTACAAGCCGAACGACTTCGGACTCTTCGACACGCTGGGGAACGTGGCCGAATGGTGCCAGGACACGCATGAGCCAGAAAAGCCAGGCCAGGTCGCCCAAACCGTGGAGGCGAGCTACGTGCGAAGAACCGTCCCGCGCGTCGTCCGAGGCGGGTCAATCGCGGATCCGCCATCCCGGATGCATGCCGCCGCCCGCGACAAACTGCAGCCCGGCTCCCGTTCACCCACGGTTGGTTTCCGGGTGGCTCGCACCAACCCGTGACGGACAAGCGGGCATGCCGCGTCCGCTATCAAAATCCGGCTGTCTCTTTGGCCATCCGTCTCTTGGGCCATCCGAAGCAAAACACCGGCTTGGTTGCGGCGCTGACAAACACGCTCTTTCTCAGGTCGGATACCCGAGCCACGGTTTCGGGTCGGAGATCCGGGCCACGGTCTGGCCTGCCCGCAGCGCTCCCGGAACCGTCCATCACCACCCCCGCGGCAACAGTTTTCCATCGGCACGATGGCCCATTTGTTTCAATACGGTCATGTCGATGTTCTCGGACAGGAAGCTGACATGCGAGTCGCCAAAGGCCGCATTGATTCCCCCGGGGTGCGTACTGGAGAATCCGCCCACGAACAGGTCCGGGGCCACACCGCCTTGCCCCGGTTTGGGAACTTCACCACCGTCTCCAGTAGACTGGCGGCGCCATTCCCCGTCCGCTCTCACCAGGTTGAACGGAGATCCCGTGTTTCGCAAGGTGGCCGGGGTTCCAGACATCCAACCGAGGTCGCTATCCGGATCAACAAGCTTTTCACCAATAAACAGCGTGTGGACCGCGCCGTCGGTCACTTCCTTCGGCCTGACAGCGCTGTTGAGAAAGAAGACGCCGTGGTTATCCTCGTCGATGGGAGACTCCACGTCGTGGTGACAGCCGGC
>JBNJEM010000096.1:0-16133 GCA_051745935.1 Planctomycetota bacterium | reverse complement strand
TAAAGGGTGTCGTTGTGCACCAGAACGGAACCATGTACCGGCCAGGCGGACTCGAGCTGGCTTTCCACCCCGACCTGCATCGCGTTCGGCGCCGCCCGGAACCGCCAGACCAACTGTCCACTGCCCATATCCAAACTGTATACCCACCCGTCGGCCGAGCCAAAGATTACCTGCCCCTTGTAGATCGTGGGGGCACTGTCGATGCGGCCGCCCGCGACGAAGTTCCACCTCTTTTCACCGCTATCCGCATCCAGCGCATAGACTGTGTGGTTGTCGACGCCGCCGACGATCAGGCAGGAATCGACGACAACCGGCTGGGTGAGTTTTGTTGACGCCAACTTCTCACGCCAACGTGTCTCAGCTCTGTCGGGCAGATCCATGTCGATGGCGCCGTCGCGTTGCGGGTTCTGGCGGTACATGGGCCAGCCGTTTTCATCGGTGTTGTCGGCCTTTATTGTTCCATAGGCGGGACCTTCGACGCGGACGGGGATCGCGGGTAATTCCATGTTTGGCGTTGACTTCCGTTGCGGCGACGCGGCGAAGAATCCGCTCACTTTGACCGCCGCGTAACAGGCGCAGGGGTCGGGCGGGGCATACAAAAAGCCATTGGCCGGCAAAATGCCATATTGGCAGGCGCCGCGAACCCAGGAGTTGTTGCCTACCCAGCCGTCCTCGAAATCGAACAATTCAACGCCGGTAGCAGCTTCAAAGATGAATCTTTCGGTGGCTTTGTCCCGGTAGCAACGAGCATGCGGCATGGAGACAGGCGGTCGCTTCTTGTTGATCTTTGTTTTTTGCTTGCCGGTTCGGAGGTCATAGCCCTCGTACCCAGTACTGGCATATACTGTGTCGCCGACTACAAATACATCCGCGGGCGCATTGTAGTTTTCCTTGCAGGGAGCATCCCACAGGAACTCCCCATTATCAATATCGTAGGCTCGCAGCAATGTCTTGGCGGATCGCGGCACATTCCTCACGCTCGCACTTCCGACACCCCATTCGATCGATCCGTCCGCGGCCTTCGCCTTTTCATCGACAACGCGGTCCACGCACAAAAGAACATCTTCAGTCGCTACTACAGTGGGTGCCGACCATGCCATGCGCCGGTCGGGAGTGGGTTCTTCTGTCTGCCACAGCTTTTTCCCGCTCCGGCTGTCGAGACAGACAACTCCTTCGGTGGTCTTATAGGCGACATACTTCCCCTTGATTGCCATCGTCACGGGCATGAGCATTTCTTTCCCCGAGTAGTCGCGCTTCCAGACCGTATTCCCCGTCTGCGGATCGATGGCGGTGATATAGCGGAAATCGCTTGGCTCCGGTTCCCTTTCTTCACGCAGACCCCTGTGCCCCTGACCGTGCTTGGGGTCTCCATGCCGATTTGTTTCCGATGTCCCTACCACCAGATAGAGCAGCCCGTTCGCGACAGATATCTCTTCCGTATATTCGGTGCCTTCATAGGTCTGCAGTTTTTTGCCGGTCGCCGCATCGAAAACCGAAACCGGCGCGTCGAGGCCCAGGGTCGCATAGACACGGTCGCCTTTGGCCGTGAGCCGGCGTTGCAGATGGACTGGCCCGGAACGGAAGACCCGCAAGGTGTCGACCCAGTTCGCAAGCGGCTTTTCCCAAAGGAATTTGCCGTTGAACGCGTCACGGGCCACCAGCTTCCACTGTGGGGGGAAGCGTATAGTCATAAGCGGCGCGTCGTCGATAATATAGAAGATTCTGCCCTTGGCAGTCACGGCCGCGCTCATGCTGGACATCTCCGCATGACTGCGGTCCCACTCAGGCCCCGCTTTCCACTGAATGGAGCGGGGCAGATTGACTTTCTTGTCCGCCGCCACCGCATTGTTGTCCGCTCCATGCAGATAATGGCTCCATTCGTCGATATCGTCAGGCCAGGGCTTCGTCATCTTCTCGCCGTCGAGCCAGGCCGTGCCCAACGGCGTCAAAACGCGCATAATCTCTTTCTTGGGGACAGTGGTTTCCGCTTTCACCAGGACAAGGTTGACCAGATTGTCGGCGTAGGGCAATTTGCGACCGTCAAAAAAACGGGCGGAAACTCTTCCCCCCAATCCACGTTTGCGGACTGCCTGCCGGGTTTGCTGGACCTGGCCATAGTCGGTGTCCAATCCCTGGACCATGCTGTTGGTCGCGTTTCCCAAGGCCGCGGTCAATTCCCCGCCGTCGCAGTCGATCTCGACTATCAGACCGTCTCTAAAACCAGTGCTTTCGATGATAGCATGGGCTTGCGCCTCCGCTTTGCCAGTGGCCCGAAGGGTTGTCGCACCGCAGTGCATTGTTGCCATCAACATGCACAGTGTTCTTATTAAAGTTCTCATCTTTTGTGTTTTCTCTTTGTAATCGTTCGGGGCGTCGAATTAATTGCTGAGGGTTTCGCCCGCCGATGCGGATCCATGAGGAAATCGGCCGGCCCCCGCCCAACTCTTCATGTGTAACAACTAATCTGAGCATACAAATCAACGGCCAATATGCAAGTTTTTTCAGCCACGACAACCGCTTTATCAGCAGCAACCTCATCCCGTCGGCGGTGACGCCCCCTGGATTCGGGGCGTCTCCTGTCGCGTTTTTTTCTCTGCCTTGTAGTGCTTGTCGGAATGCACGACAACCGCCCTGTATGGCTTGCCGGGAAGCTCGACCGAGTAAGCAGGGGGTCAAACGTACGGGGTCAGATCAGGGATAACTTATCGGGATGATAATTGCAAGCCATGTTACGGCCATTGCGGATTGAAATGGAGAACGGTATTCACCATGTGACGGCTCGCGATTGGGAGCGGCGGGTGATCGTGCCCGATGAGCGGGGCGAAATTCTGGGTGTCTGAATCTTGCCCGTCAGGTTGCATTGTTGCGCATTTATTGGCTTTGTCTTAATCGGCACAGACCGCTCCACGCCGCGCGCGGTGAGCGTTATGGGGTCAGCTACAACGCACCGCCCCAACACCGCCGGCCTCCGCGAGCTCGTCTCGTGCGAGAAGAAGATGGACAGCTACAGCGTCACACGGACCGTGGCGATCAGCAAGTGTTTCGAATTCCCGTTGCGTATCCGTCGTTTTCCGCCGTGGCCCGACTTGACGTCCAGCGTGCGAACCTCCTCATGCGTCAGTGCCTGTTCCGGCTCGGGCATCGCCGCGCTAGGCTCAGTGCCAGCATCCCGTTCTCTGTAGCTGGCCATCTGATTCACCCACGAGTCGAGCTCGTGGGGGTCTGGGAGGGATGGGTGCGGGAGCGTGGTGGATCTTCAACGCGTGCATCAAGGACGTGCTACAAACACCGCGCAACCTGGTTGCTCTGCTTTGTGCAATTTCCGGCTTTGTCATCGGTCCAGGCGCGCCCCTGGAGAGAGGAAACACTGCAAGCCTTGCGTCACGGAGTTTACGCCCGATGCAATCGGTCCCCTTCGCGGGGGCCATTTTGGGTTAACGTGAGCACTTCGGGGCCATCTTCGGTCATCATGATCGTATGTTCGAACTGGGCGGAAAGTTCCCCGTCGCGGGTGCGCACCGTCCAGCCATCCCGTTTGTCGAGTGCCGTGTGGCGGCGACCCGCATTGATCATCGGTTCAATCGTGAAGCAAATGCCTGGATACAAGCGTTCTTGACGCGCCTGACGGGTCGGATAGTGCGGGATGGAAGGCTCCTGATGAAACCGTCGCCCCAGACCATGCCCCACGTACTCCCGCACGATCGAAAAGTGTTCGCGCTCGGCAATTTCGACAATGGCATTGCCGATTTCCGCGATTAAGCACCCTGGAGAAATCGCGCGGATGGCAGCCCACAAGCAATCAAACGCGCACTGGGTCACCCGGCTGGCCGTCTCAGATACTTCACCAATGGTAAACGTTTCCGAAACGTCTCCGTGCCAACCCTCCACAATCGTGGTAATATCGATATTCACAATATCACCCGATTTGAGTACATAGCGGTCCGGAATCCCATGGCAAATGACGTCGTTGACACTGGTGCAACAACTCTTGGGGAACCCTTGGTAGTTCAACGGGGCGGGAACATGCCCGTGCTTCACGGTATACTCGTGAACCAGCGCATCGATTTCCTCCGTTGAAACGCCTTCTTTGACAAAGGGACGCACGTAGTCCATCAGCCGCGCGTTGAACCGACAGGCGGCCTGCATGGCTGTACGTTCGGATTTGTTGAGGCGCAACGACCTTCTTCCGTGCAACATAAGACAAGACTCCCCGAAAACTGCCTCGAGCGGGCAGGACAGCGAACATTGTGAGTGTAGCATGCGGAACACGAACGCGACACGGTAGACTGGAATAGATTTCAGGCGGTTGGATTTTCCGGGTGGAAAGCTGCCCGACGCAACCCGTCCTCCCGTTGGTCGGACTCGCGGCGGAGAAGTCATCCGCGACCGGTATAGATTCCCGGCAATCGTACTTTCCGTACTTTCCCTCGTCCCCGCCCCGGAGGTCCGGCGGCCACGCTGGGCAACGTGGGGGGAAACCTGTACAATTCACCCCGTGACGCCGGTGCCAGCTCGGTCAGCGCAAGTAGTTGGCATGAAACGTTTTTACGGAAGACACACCAAGCGTCCGAGCCCTTCGCCGGCCCGGGTGGCCCTCGTCTGGGGCCTGGAAATCGTGTGAGAGCCGCCAGGCGTGCCGATTCGCGCTTGACACATGCTTTCGTTGAGGGCGGAAAGAAGCGAGCAAAAAACTTCCTTGACACCTGGCTGGGGACGTTGAAACCATGTCCTTGCAGCCCATTGACTCTTCGAGCAGATGTGATTTATTGATGCCTCCTTATAATCCTTCAAAGATCGAACCGAAATGGCAAGCGTATTGGGACCAGCGGCAGACGTTTCGCACCCCGGAAATGCCAGCGGGCGAAAAGAAATACGTGCTGGATATGTTTCCGTATCCCAGCGGCGATGGGTTGCATGTGGGTCACCCGGAAGGGTACACCGCCACGGACATTGTCAGCCGGTATGGGCGGATGCGGGGCCAGTCCGTACTCCACCCCATCGGGTTTGACGCCTTTGGGCTGCCCGCCGAGGAGCATGCGATTCGCACGAATACGCCCCCGCGCAAATCGACGGAACAGAATATTGCCACGTTTTGCCGGCAGTTAAAAATGCTGGGGTTTAGCTATGACTGGCAGCGGGCCGTGGCCACCACCGACGTGGACTATTTCCGCTGGACGCAATGGATCTTCCTGCTTCTTTATGATACCTGGTTTGACGCGAAGGCGGACAAAGGACGACCGATTTCGGAGCTGCCGATCCCCGCCGAGGTTGCCCGTCAGGGGGAGACGGCGGTACGACGATACCAGGACGACTATCGTTTAGCTTATCAGTGCGATGCCATGGTGAATTGGTGTCCCGCGCTGGGAACAGTATTGGCGAACGAGGAAGTCGTGGAGGGCAAGAGCGAGCGGGGGGGGTACCCGGTCGAACGCCGCCCTTTGCGCCAGTGGATGCTTCGCATCACCGCCTATGCCGATCGCTTGGAATCGGATTTGGACCAGTTGGAATGGCCCGAGGGGATTAAGAAGCTCCAGCGCGATTGGATCGGACGCAGCACGGGGGCGGAAGTGGACTTCTTCGTGGGACGCTCGGCCGATTATCCGAGCTGGAAAACCGAACGCCAACGTAACGGATTCCCCGCCAAGCCGCACGATGACGTGCTCCGCGTCTACACCACCAGACCCGATACCTTGTTCGGCGCCACGTATATGGTGATCGCGCCCGAACATCCGCTGGTCGATCGCCTGACGACGGCGCGGCAACAGGAAAGCGTGCAACAGTACCGCGCGGAGGCCGCCGCCAAGAGTGACCGTGAACGAACCGAACTGGTCAAGGGAAAGACGGGCGTCTTCACGGGCTCATACGCGATGAATCCGGTCAACGACGAGTCGATTCCCATTTGGATTGCCGACTACGTGTTGATCAGCTACGGTACGGGCGCGATCATGGCCGTCCCCGCTCACGATGCGCGTGACTTTGAATTCGCCCAGCAGTATGACCTGATCATCAGAGCCGTGGTTGATCCGGAGGGGTGCGAATCGGTGGATCGCCAACGTGTCTTGGATGGTCTTGAATGGTTCGCCGGCAACGGAAAAGCGGTCCATTCGGGCCCGTACGACGGTTTAACCACCTCCGAGTTCAAACAGCGGATCATTGCTGATTTGAACGCGGCGGGGCAGGGAAAAGAAGCGGTCAACTATAAGCTCCGGGATTGGTTGTTCAGCCGGCAACGATTTTGGGGCGAACCCTTTCCCATCCTTCACGAATTGGACGCGGAGGGAAAGCCGACCGGATTGCTGCGGCCGGTTGATCCGGAGGACCTCCCGGTCGACCTTCCCCCATTGGAGGATTACCAGCCCCATGGCCGGCCCGAACCGCCACTGATGAAAGCCCCTCGCGAGTGGCTCTATCCGGTGATCGACGGCAAGGAATATCTGCGTGAAACGAACACCATGCCTCAATGGGCGGGCTCATGCTGGTACTACTTGCGTTTCATCGATCCGGGCAATGACGAGGCGCTGGTCGACCCGGAGAAGGAAAAGGCGTGGATGCCGGTCGACCTCTACGTGGGGGGCGCCGAACACGCCGTGCTGCACTTGCTCTACGCGCGGTTCTGGCACAAAGTCCTCTACGATCGGGGCCATGTCAGCACCGAAGAGCCGTTTCAGCGACTGATCAACCAGGGCATGATCTTGGGGGAAATGGAGTACACCGGCTACCGGTCGGAGACGGGCGACTGGGTCGGCGCGCAGGATGTTCACAGAAACGCCGAAGGGAAGTTGCGGAACCGGAAAACACGTGAAGCCGTCACGGAGGTGCCGCTGGGTCCGGAGGCCGTCGAGAAGCAGGGCCATGGGTTCGTGTTGGCGGATCGCCCCGGCGTTCGTGTCGAAAGCCGTGCTCACAAGATGTCCAAGAGTCGCGGCAACGTCGTCAATCCAGACCAGATCGTACACGACTACGGGGCCGACGCATTGCGGCTGTATGAAATGTTCATGGGGCCGTTGGAAGCGACCAAGCCGTGGAGCATGGATGGGGTGCGGGGCGTGGCCAAGTTTTTGGATCGGGCGTGGCGACTGGTGGTGAACGAACAAGCGGACTCACTCGTGGCCGCCCCGGCGGTGCGGGACGTGGCGCCCAAGGAAGATCAAGTACGGGTGCTGCATCGCACGATCATGGAAGTAACACGCGACATCGAGGACCTGCAGTTCAATACCGCCATTGCCCGGCTGATGGAGTTTGTGAAGTATTTCTCGAAAGAGACGACGCGGCCGCGGGAAACGATGGAGTCGTTCGTGTTGCTGCTCTCGCCCTTCGCCCCTCATATCGCCGAGGAAATGTGGGAGGCCTTGGGCCACGGGGAAACGCTGGCCTATGAACCGTGGCCGGAGTACGAGGAGGAGCTGATCCGGGAGAATACGATTGAAGTGCCCGTGCAGATCGGCAAGAAAGTTCGAGCCAAGGTCACGGTACCCGCGGAAGCAACGAGCGAGGAGTTGGAGGCGGCCGCCAGAGCGGATGAGAAAATCGCCGAGATCCTAGCCGGGCGGGAAGTGGTCAAGGTGATTGTCGTGCCCGGCAGATTGGTCAATTTCAAAGTCAAATGACGGTGGAGGATTGCCTTGGGAACGCAAACTGCAAGCTTCGCGCGTCGACTACCTGGTAAGGCCCGGCTTTCGGCGGCGTTTCAGCCATGACCGGACCCGTCACGGGTTCGAATTCGATCCACCTGGACACGACCTGAAACCAGAGGCAATTTGCATGATGAACAACGTGATTTCGCTGGTTCTGGGGGGCGGGCGCGGCTCGCGACTCTATCCGTTAACCAAGGTCCGGGCCAAACCGGCGGTTCCCCTGGCCGCCAAATATCGGCTGATTGATATCCCGCTGTCGAATTGCATTAACAGCGGGCTTCATCGAATCTACGTGCTGACCCAGTTCATGTCGGTAAGCCTCCATCGGCACATTCGACTGAGCTATGGTTTCGACCAGTTCTCGGGCGGCTACGTGGAATTGCTGCCCGCCCAGCAAACGGCCGATGCCGGCACGGATTGGTATCAAGGAACGGCCGACGCGGTTCGTAAAAACATTCGCTATGTCCAACAACCAGACGTCGACTACGTGCTGATCCTCTCGGGAGATCAACTCTATCGCATGGACTATACCGAATTGCTGAAGACCCACCAGGAGTCCGGCGCGGAGGTAACGATCGCCGCTCTCCCGGTCACGCGTGAGGCAGCCGGCTCGCTGGGCATCATGCGAGCCGACGAGAAGGGCCGAGTGGTGGGGTTTCTGGAAAAGCCGCGCACGGAACGGGATCTGGAACTCATCCGCATGGATCCGGCCTGGATCGATGCCCAGGGAATCAAGAGCAAGGGACGAGATTGCTTGGCCAGCATGGGCGTCTACGTGTTCAACCGCGATTTTCTCGTCGAGATCCTGAAGAAAACCACCTATGAAGATTTCGGCAAAGAGGTCTTCCCGGCCGCCTTCCGTAGCCGGCACGTCCAAGTGCACCTGTTCGATGGATACTGGGAAGATATCGGAACCATCCGGGCCTTCTACGAAGCCAATCTGAGCCTGACCTGTCCAGAACCGCCGTTCAATTTGTCCTCGCCCACCGCGCCGGTCTATACGCGAGCCCGTTATCTGCCTCCATCGCTCATGGAATCGGTCCATGTGGAGAATAGCTTGATCGCTGATGGTTGCCGGATCGGAAAGGACGCCGTCATCGAGAACAGCGTGATCGGACTTCGCTGTATCATCGGCGAAGGCGTCACAATTCGCCGCTCCGTCATCATGGGAGCGGACTACTACGAGCCAAACGAGCCGCGCGGGCCCCGTCACCCACATCACCCACAAGTCGGCGTTGGCGATGGCAGTGTCATCGAAGATGCCATTGTGGATAAGAACTGCCGGATTGGAAAGAACGTGCGAGTGGTCAATGACCAGGGCGTTGATAACGGAGAAGATGCCGGGCATTACATGCTCCGCGACGGCATTCCCGTGATCGTGAAAAATGCCATCCTCCCGGACGGCTGGCAACTTCCTTGAATATAACGGTCGCGGATGACTGGGTCCGCCGCGAGTCCGACCAACGGGAGGACGGCTTGCGTCGGGCAGCTTTCCGCCCGGACCAATCCGACCGCCTGAAGGATAGCTCCTTTGCCAGGACTTCGGGCTTGTCGTCACGGTCGAGGTGCGGGGCTTTACCAACCCATCTGCTCCAGCTCCCCGCGGACTTTCTCGTCAGTTTCCACGCTTTGCATTTCCCGCAACCGCCGATGGAGACGCGGGTCCTGCGAGGTCGCCATTAACGTCACCGCCAGCCGCCGCACCGCCGGATCGGGATCATAGCTCAGCCAGAAGAGCCAGGGGCCGGGGGCCGTCGGGATCCGCGAGAGGTTTTCACAGAGCTCGCGCCGTTTCCTGGGGTCGGGATCCGCGACTCGACGCGCCATGTTCAATTCCAGCTCCTCAAACCCGCGCCGGCGCAATTCCCGCTCAACAGCCGCGACCTCCGCCTGGGACGAACCAGTCAACCGGTGGATCAAGTCCAGGTCCGAAAGCCGCTCCAGCCGCTGCTTCAGCCGGTCCTTGGATGGCGAGGGCACGTGGTTCAGCTCCGGAGGACCCTGACGGTTGGACGGCCATGGATGCAAATCACGATCAACGGAATCCGAAGCCTCCCGCGGATCGGAATCCGGAAGCTGGTCCGGCTCCCAACGCTCGCGCGGCGTGAACCGCCGGGGGATGTCGCCGGCGGAGGAACCAGAATTCGACCCCTTGGCCAGCGGTGAAACCGGGTCCGGGATATCCGTTTCCTCGATGGGCAGGCCCCCGCCCGGTAGCCGAGCATCGGCAAGCGGGTCAACAATCCCGGCGGATGCTTGAGTGGAGGACACGGCATGAGATGCGGGAACGGTTGCGCCGGATGGAGGTTCCGAGGCTGCGGGGTCCTCCATTTGGCTTGGCTCACGGCTTGAAGCCTTCCGCAATAGCCGCTCGCAGTCCGCGATCAAGTCTGCTTTGGATACCGCTTGCGACCGAACCGGCCAGTGCAGAATTCGCAGGGCCAAGTCCGCCGCTACATTTCGAGAAGCTGCCTCGAATTGATCCACGCGCGCCGCCAGCATCCGCGCGAGCCGGGATACCCGGCGCCCCGACTCACTCGGCGAAAGCCGTTCCCATCGGTCCAACTGCGAGTGCAAGGCATTGGCCGCGGAACTCGAGACCACGTCCCGTTGGTGATCCAACGCTTCGACCAGTACCCTGGTACCCGACAAGTCCAGCTTGGCAATCTGTTGTACGTGCTTCTCGACCAATCTGTCCGGGATCACCGACAACTGCTTGCCCATGTGAGAGGCCATCATGCCGGACGGCCGGAACGGGGTAAGCATTGCAAATGCCATCAGGGAAACGACCGGCAGTGCCAGTGCCAGCATCCGGAAAAGAACGGGACGTCTTAATAGTCGTGTCATGGAATTCGTGTTATGGATTCACCGGGAGGCATCCGAAAAAAGATCGGTGTCTGATTCGCTCGTTCTGATTCGCTCGTGTGCTCGTGTTACAACAACCGCTCCAGCCCACCACCGGAGATTTCAGACCGCGATCCGAAAGCTCGCCAGGGCTTTCAAGATGCGACTCCGCCACACAATAAGCCGAACCACGCACGGCGGCTGAATTGTCAGGTGTCCTTCAGGTGACAATGGCGCCCATGGAGGACGGCCGATTGTCTCGCAACTGGCCCGATGCCACAAGATCAGTGTTCCATCCATGGATTCAGCGATTCAGCGGGGGGCAAGCGGATCCTGGGAGGGGGCCGCGGAAAGCCGGCCAGTGGGGTTGGGGAGCTAGAATGGGATGAGGAAAACTTCAGATCAGCGCTCTGTTTTGTTGCGTCTTGTGCCCTGCTGGGTGCGTTGAACCAGGGACGAAAAGGACCGAAAGGAGCAAGGGACGACGTGGGTGACCGGCCCGGACGCCATTGAAGGTGGTCACGGGGCAGCAGCGGAGGAAGGCGGAATATCCGCTTACCCCCTTCTTCATCCGTCGGTCCGACCTCCCATCGCGAAGTGTAAAAGCCTAGCCGCTCCAGTTTTCCCAATTTCCGGGGTTTCATCGGCCCGGGGCAGAGGATGCAAGACGCAACGAACTGGTACCGAAGCATTTTGGTGAACGGATCAACCGCTAGCAGTCAGGATTACCGCATCGTGAGAGCGAGCCAACTGAGAATTTGGCTGGGCTATTGCCCCTTTTTCAGCCGAAGAACCAGTATGACCGGCAGAGCTTGCCAATATACCGAATTGGACGCGGCCCGGACGGCTTGGCGGGGATCATCGCAACCGTCAGCAAGACGGCTGCCAAGGCGGCGTTCGATACGCGAGGAACAGTGCTCGGGGCACGCGTGGCAGGCAAAACGGGGTATTTGCCGGGCCAGGGCGAAGGGGGGAACATGCGAATATACTCAGAAGTGGTTCCGAGACGTGGTGATCAAGATACTCTTCTGGTGGCGCCTGACCGGCGAACCGGCGTTAACCGTCGCGCGCTGCTGCAATGGGGAAGCGGCCTTTTCGCATCGCTGGTGCTTGGTGGCTGGTCCGCGCCGGCATTCGGCTCCAAGATCCATCGATCCGACACGAGTCGAGCAGCTCGGGAAGAGGCCATTGGGGAGATTCCCTTGCAGAGCCTGAAAGCGTCGCTTCGAAAACAGATTAAGGAGGTCGTGCTTAAACCAACCATCTATCGTCGTCTGCCAGTCGAAGTCATTCCCTGTGATCCCGAGCTCTATCTATTCCTGGTGCGCTACCCAGAGGTTGTCGTTAACATGTGGCAACTCATGGGCGTTACGCAGGCGGTGATCAAGAGAACGGGACCGTATGTTTACGAGGCTCAAGATGGAGCCGGGACCGTCAGCGAAGTGCAATTGGTTTACGGACGCCGTGACCAGCACGTGTTCCTGGCCGAAGGATACTACGAAGGTCCTCTATTGCCGCGACGCGTAACGGGGCGCTGTGTGCTGCTACTCACCTCGGCCTACTCCAAGGACAAGCAGGAACGCACCTATGTTTCGAATCGTTTGGATGTCTTTCTGCAGCTTGATCGGGTGGGCGTGGAGCTCATTGCCAAGACCTTGCATCCCGTACTCGGCAAAACGGTCGATACCAACTTTTCCGAATCAGCACGTTTTGTCAGCCAGGTTTCGTTCGTGGCGAAAAACAACGGTCCCGGCGTTCAAGATCTCGTGTCACGCCTTGACAAGGTGCAGCCTGAAGTGCGAGCGAAATTCGCGCGTATCACGAGTGCCATCAACCAGCATGCCACATTAAAACAATTCGAAACCACCTCGGATGGCGATGTCGCTCCACGGCTGAGCAACCGCCAAGCAGATACCTCACTGGACCAGATAACGGAGTGAGCAAAGTTGAGCGATTCACTATGTCCTTTGATTTTGGCCCCGCCACTGGCGGGCTGCCATGCCGGACAAAAGGGGGTCTGCTGGCTGAGTGTTTTTCAGCATTCCGGCTTCACTGCGTCTCGTCCGTCGCGCCGAAATGCTCGTTCGCGATTTCTCTGACTCGTTTCAGATTGAGTTTACCGGTGCCGAGGACCGGCAGTTCCTTGATTTCCAGGAAACTGTCGGGCGAGGGAACAAACAGCGGCGAAAATCCGGCTTTCCGTAGCCCCTGGCAAAGCTCTTCAGGGGATTGATCGATTCCGGTGTGCAGGACCACGAGTCGTTCGCCTTTCCTTTCGTCGGGTACGGCGGTCACGGCTACTTTGATTCCTTCGTCACTGGCTCCAATCAATGCCGCCAGCTGCTCCTCGATTTGGATGTGCGGGACCATCTCGCCGCCGATTTTCGAAAAGCGGCTTTCGCGGCCGGAAATCCGAATGAATCCATCCTCGTCGATTGAAGCCAGGTCGCCGGTCATATACCAGTCGTCACGAATCGCCTGGGCCGTCAATTCGGGCGAGTGGAGATATCCCTTCATGATGTTTGGTCCTTTGATCCATAGCATGCCCGTTTCATTCGGGCCGCAGTCTTTGTTGCTTTCCAGATGCGTGACCTTGGCCGAGACGCCCGGCAGGGGCCGTCCCACCGTCCCCGGCTTCACGCTCACGACCGAACGTCCGCTGCGGCTCTGGGGGACGTTTGCCGCGACCACCGGGGCCGTTTCGGTGCAACCATAACCCTCCAGCGGACGCACGTTGAACTTCGTTTCAAATGCGTCGGCTATCTTGGGAGGCAACCGTTCAGCTCCGGTTATGATGACCTCGGTGGTGGCAAAATCCCCTTCGTCACAGCGACGCAAATAGGAACGCAAGAAGGTGGGCGTGGAGAGCATGATTGTGACGCCATGTTTGCGGCACAATGTACCTACGTGGCGAGCATCAAGTGGATTGAAATGGTACACCCCTTTTACCAGCATGCTCAACACCGTCCACATGGTGACCGTGTAACCAAAGGAATGAAAAAGGGGCAGTATGCCGAGAAGCACGTCTTGGTTATTGATCTGGATTGCTTCCTGGATGCCCGCCACGTTCGAGGCAATGTTACGATAGGTCAGCATGACCCCCTTCGGCAGGCCCGTGGACCCCGACGTGAAAACCACGGTCAGTATATCATCATTTCCCAAGTCGTTCAGTCTCAACGATTTCACCAGCATGCCGGCCGGAACGACGTAGCTGCCCATGAACCCCGCTAGTTTGTCGGTCAGCGACAGCTGGTCAGGCACGTCTTCCAGCATGACGAGGTTGGTGTTTAGTTGAATATCCAACTTGTTCATCACCCGGCGGCTAGTTAGAACATGGCGGATGCCGGCGCGATCAATGCAGGAATCAATAACCTCGGGCGACGCGGTGTAGTTCAGGTTCACCGCGACGCGACGATCAAGGCTCAACGCCGCATTCACGGTAAGCGCCGGTACGCTGGGCGGTAACAACACCCCCACGTTCGACTCGTCGTCGGCCAGAATCTCGCGCCGCAAGAAACGCCGCAGAATCAGCGTTCGCATTAGCATCGCCCCTCCAGACAACTCGACACCAGTTGAATCAGCCACCTTCGGGCGGCGGCGCTGCCTTTTGCACGATCGGATGAACTGTTCGGTCAGTAGTGGGGTTTGGCTCTCTTTTAGTGGCACGACTTTGGCTCCTGGATGGCGGATCACGCAATTGCCCGAGCTGTCCGGCGTCATCGGCTTGTTGTGTCAAGGGCATTCCAGCCTGGAGAGGCCGCGATGGTCTCGGACCTCCTGATCTCGGGCTCTGGGCGGCTGTCGACTTTTTTCGACCTCTTCGCATTAATGGCTGAAATTGAAAACGAGTAACACTTTAGCCGTCCGAAGTAGAATCCTGGCTTCGTGATCACACCCCCCTGATGACGTAACCCGTTCAACCGAAAGGCCAGCGTCCGCTCGGCCACCCGTTGGGTCGGCAAGGATCACGACAGCGGACGGCGACCTGCGCGCTTTCGAGGAGCTTCTTCAAACCCTGACCGCCCCAGAAAGCCCTACTTTAGTTTGCTAAAACGTTACGAAATAGAATTCCCCTCGGTCAAGAAGATCACGCGACGGGGAAAAGGTAGCACCGGGTGGCGCCAAATTGCAGTTTGCATTATTGACGCTTGAGAGTAAGCTTTCAAGTTGGACCGAATGGCTTTGACTCGTCGGGGGTTGCGACGCGGAAAACGCTCAACGGCCTGATCGGTGACACGGGCAACTCTGACACCTGACACCTACGCGGCCTAACCCGGTATGGTTCCGGCTCGTCCGGGTTGTGCGAACAGCCGATCGGCGAAAAGGCTGTATGGAGCATGGAGCATGGGAGAAGATCATGAGCAAGGTCAATAGCTTTTTCTTGGGCATCCTGGTCGGCGCTATTACCTTGTACGGCGCCATGACGTTTCATGTGGTGCATGCCGAGGACGGAATCCACGTCGTGCCAAAGGTTTCAAACGGCTTGCGCGACACGTACGTGGATATCCGGGATTTTCGCGCCGCCCAGTGGCATCAGCACAAACACGTGGCCCTCGCGTTGATCAACGCGGGCAAGGATGAGCTATTGAAAGATTCAGCGATGTCGAATTTGCGGCGTACGGCCCGGGACGCGCTCCAATCGCTCGGATTGAAGTAACGGTGACGTTCACGTGACATCGGGCGCTCATCAGCGTCTATTAGCGGTTCCGTCGTTCGCCACCCGTGAACGGTTATCAGACAGCCAAAGCGTCGCGAAAACCTCAACGCGACAAACAGAATCGCCAATATCGTCGATGATGGTGGGCGTTAGCGCGACCTGTTCGCCATTCGGATTTCTTTCGTGGCTCGGTTTTTCGCGCTTTGTGCTTCGAGTGTGATTGGCGTGAAGGAGTGTTGCGAAATCAGCGTCGGTTATACCGGTCGCGCATGGCTTTGTGCGCCGCGAGTCCGACCAACGGGAGGGCGGCTTGCGTCGGGCAGCTTTCCACCCGGACAAATCCGGCCGCCTGAAGTATATTTAGCCGGGGCGTGGCATGGCGAAACTGTGAAGCACCAGCACGGCACCGGCTGAGATCATAATGAAGCCCAGCCAGCGGGGCGGTTCAATGGCGCGATGGCTTTCTGGCGGAGCGGTTTCGAAGGAGCGAATAAACGTGGTGGTTACCGTTTTCTCTTGATTCAATCGCTCCGCCAGCATCTCCGTGGTCTTCTCATTCAAGACAAATGAATGGACCATGCGGAATTGGATGCCAAGCGCGAGTACAACAAGGCCAATCATGAACCATTGATTGCGATTAATCTCCATTTGCGTGTTTCCCCCCAAAAGTTCCCACGGGAGCCGTTCGCGGTATCATTGGTATCGAACCCCGCGCCACCGTTGCTTAAGTCAGTCTAAAACCGCTACGATTCTGTGTTTCCCAGCAACAACACGCATTGTGTCGCTTGTGCCACCTCTTCGGCATGATTCGCCTGTTTACCTTTCGTTACGTTCAGGCCCGGTTTCATCAATCCTCGGCTGAATCCTCAACTTGAAACGACGTCGTGTCGCGGAGCGAGGTATATTTCAGGCGGTTGGACTTTTCCGGGTGGAAAGCGGCCCGACGCAAGCCGCCCTCCCGTTGGTCGGACTCGCGGCGCACAAAGCCATCGGGGACT
>JBNJEM010000095.1:0-16257 GCA_051745935.1 Planctomycetota bacterium | reverse complement strand
CCGCGGATCGGCGTTGTGTGAGACTTGTTTGTTACGATAGCCGCCAACAATTATCCGACCCTTTAGCCCACAAATGGTTACGACGCCGCGCATCAGAAGCAATCTTTTAACGGAAGACTATGTTACACAGTAAACCGGGCGTCTCGCCCGTTTCTTTCTCTGAGTGTCTCCCTGCCCTCTAGTGAGCCCCGGCGAACGAGCGGTTCTTATAATCCAAAAGGGGAAACGGACAGCAACACAATATTGCGCGCCGAAGGCGCGATTCACACTCACGTTACTTCTATAAACGTGAATGCATAAACCCTCATCCGAGTGGAATACGGATGTATGTCACGCTCTTTCAAAGCGCACTTATATTCTGATGCATTATACCTGAGGTTCCGCTTATCTCTCCAGCCCGAGCCAATATGACACCGCGTGCTTGGCCGTTGGCGCTTTTATCGGAATATGTCTGTCGTCTGAGTACTCTGTATCCCCGGGGGTAGCGGCGCGCATCGCACCGCCGGTCCGCCTTGTATAAATCTCAACCACCTTGTATACTTAGGCGCGGCGTCATAATAACTTGATCCACCGCTGCCCGCGAAACGCCGAGATTTTGCGACTCTGCTCTGTGAAACTTAGTCAACTTATTTGACGCGACGCCTTAGAACCAAACATTTACGAGGAAGCTGGAGGGTGGGATTTTAGTTACGAACGGTTACCGTCAACACAGTTATTTTATATTATATTACAATACACGCCGCTTCGATGTTGATTACATAACAATATTGTCGGGGAGGTCAGTAATTATGGTTTCTCTACATGCATATTTCTCTAAAGTCGCGATACTGATCGTGTGTTTACTGCATATCACCGGCGTCTCTGTATTTGGCCAGCCTGATACTGATAAAACAGTTTCCGACGCCGAGGCCGCCATGCGTAACGCTGAATTCCAGTCGGCAGTCCAAATTCTGGAGGATATTTCGCCTGAAGATACGGACCAACCCGCTTACGCCATATATGTAAAAGCCAGAGCACTTGTCCTGCTGGAACATTATAAACAAGCAGAAGATACGCTGCGGAATTTGATCCGGACTTATCCCGATTCCGAGTGGTATCATAAAGCACGTTGTTTAAAAGGAGTTGTCTTAGCGCGCCAAAGAAAGTTTGGACCAGCGGAAAAGATATACGAAGACGAAGTTCGTCGCTTGTTAGCCTCCGACCGCAAAGAAGAAATTGCCGGCCTCCTTATTGAACTTGGAGACGCTTTTGGAGAGGAGCCGGAAAGTCATGAACTGAAAGCGTCCGGGGCAAACCATAAGAAAGCATGCCAGTTCTACACGAAGGCGCTGGAGCTTGCTGTCGGGCGCGATGTTCGCGATGAGTTGCTGTTCAAACGGGCCCGAGCCCTCCAGAAAGCAGGTGATCAACGTCAGGCCATAAAAGAATATCAGCAGTATCTGGAAGACTTCGATCCGGACTGGACCGGGAATATAGGGTCAACAGCACGCCGATCGGCTCGGAAAACGAAAAAACCCGAGCCGGCCGGCAAGCATCGACTGCGTGCACGCTACCGCTTGGCCGAAGCACAAATTGAAGCGGGACAGAAAAGCGTTGCCCGCATGCATCTTGAAGACCTTCTCAAGATCTTGAAGGAAAAGCAAATCAGCGAAGAGGGAGCAGCAGAATTGAGGCCAAGGTCCAGATGGCTGCTGGTCCGAAGTTACGGATTCCCCGAAGTCCAGGCCTCAAACTTCGATAAAGCAGCAGATGAAGCCAAGACATTTCTGGCGGAACACAAGTCCAACCGGTACGCTGTCGTAGCGGCGTATCAATTGGCGGAAGCTTATCGGCATGCCAACCGTCCCGAGGAAGCTATTACTGCCTACAACAGGTTCCTGGATAAGAAAGACTACGATATTCCGGACGGGGAAGCAGTACGGGATGCTGAGGTCGAGCCTTTCGGCAAAACCCCTTTACAGCTCGAGGATGGATGGAAAAAACGGGCGCTGCACCATATCGGCCGCATCCGGTACCGTCAAAAAGAGTACGAGCGGGCAATTTCGGCGTGGGAAAAGTACACGGATAAATATCCCAACGGTCCCGAGTGGGACGACTGTCAACGCGGGATGGTCGATGCAGAATATCAAAACGCAGTTGACAAAGTCGCGGCTGAAGAATACGACGAGGCCAGTGGCATTTTCCAAGGTTTTCTCAAACGCCATCCCCTCGACAAACGCGCTAAAACAATCCTGTTCGCTTTCGGCCAAATGGCATACGTCGAAGCGCAAGAGAAAGCGGAAAAAGAGGAAGCTTCTCAGGCAGACATAAAAAGCGAATACGAACAAGCTATAGATAAGTGGAAACGTCTGGTGAGTAAATACCCCGACAGCCACGAGGCATCGCTTGCCCAATTCCGGATAGGCAGAATCTATGAAGAAACATTGGAAGACCATAAACAGGCGCTCGCCGCGTATAACAAGCTCGACTGGGGCCGGTGGGCGGCTGAAGCGAAAAAACGTATTGCCGAAATGAAAGGCAAACAGCTGCGGGTCTCTACTCCGCGGAAAGTCCGGACGAATGAAAAACCCGCGGTCGAGATCGACACCCGAAACATTGAACACTTAACGTTTGAACAGTATTTCCTGGACCTCGAATCATATTTCCGGAAGACACATGGGACCGGCGATGTAAACAAGTTAGATATCGACCTCATAGAGCCGGACAAAACCTGGGATGTAGAGGTCGCAGACTATGCCGATTACCGTCCCTTGCAGGAAGAAGTTGAAATCCCCTTTAAGGAAACCAGCCCTGGTGTCTGTGTAATCAATGTCAGCAGTGAAGAGCTGGAAGCTACCACGCTGGTTATTCGGAGTGATTTAGAACTCATCCTCCGTTCATCGCGGAACGAAGCGCTGGTGTTTGTTCAGAACATGCTTACGCAAAAGCCGGCGCGGGACGTGCGTGTTCTGCTGAGCAACGGCGAAGAGGTTTTCGCCACCGGTCAGACCAACGAGGACGGCGTTTGGCGTAAAGAAGTAGATGAGCTACAGACAACCGAACAGCTTCGGGTGTTCGCCTCCGGCGAAGGCCATGTAGCGGCCAATGATCTAAACCTCGAAGGGCTGGATAGCGCTAAAGGACTCGCCCCGAAAGGCTATATCTACACTGGCCGCTCGGCCTACAAACCCGGTCAGACCGTTAAGTTTCGCGGCATCATCCGCACCGTTAAAGATGGTTCTTATGCCGTTCCCGAGGACCAGAAATACGTGGTCAGCATCACCGCCGCGGACGGAAAGACAGTGTGGCAGAAGCCAATGGAACTGTCGGAGTTCGGCACATTCAACACTGAATTTGACCTGGCAGGCAAAGCGTCGGTCGGCAGCTATACCATTAAGGCGCAACGGAAGGATAAACCAAGCGAAGTGTACGCGGCAGATTTCAAGGTTAAGGAGTTCAAACTTAAAAAACTGCGAGTGGCACTCGATCCGGATCGCGACGTATATGTCAGGGGCGAAGATGTGGGCATGACGCTGCGCGCCGAATACTACTGGGGACAGCCCGCCGTCAACAAGCCTGTCCGCTATGAGTTCCCGGACGGACGCCATTTCGTTGAGCACACCGATGACAAAGGCGAGTTTCGGATCACATACGACACCAGCGGGACAACGCCCGGAAAGCACTTAAATTTCAAAGCCCGACTGGAAGGCGAGGATGTGACAGACAGCACCCGCATATTTCTGGCCGAGCAAGGTTACAATGCCGAAATCGAGCCGGGTAGGGATGTTGTTCTGTCAGGTGAACCGTTTGATGCCCGCATAAAAACCACCACTCCCGATGACCAGCCCGTCGGGCGCAAAGTCACGGTCAATGTTTTCAGACGTAAAACCATTGAACAGGACCCTGTACTGGAAGGGATACCGTGGATGCAGACCGATAAAACAAAGGCGGCTGCGGTTAAGGTAGCGGAACACACCGTGGAAACAGACGCGGACAGCGGCGCCGGGAAAGTACGGTTGACATTGGATGAAGGCGGTGATTACGTACTGCGTGTGGAGGGGAAAGACCGCTTTAAACAAACCATAACGGCGGAGAACACAGTCAAGATTTCGGACGAAGACGACGAAACAAAACTTCGTTTTTTCAGTAAATCCGATACCCTGAAAGTAGGGGACGAAGCTCACCTCCGCCTCCATACGCGGCTCCGGAACAAACTGGCGCTGTTAACATTCGAAGGCGAAACGATTATCGACTACAGAATAATAGAGGTGGTAAAAGGCTTCAACCGGATCCCGCTGGTTATAGACCATAAGCACTTCCCGAACTTCCGGGTGGCTGCCTCCCTCATCGATGGTCGTCAGTTACGTTCAGCGAACAAGCCTTTTGAAGTTGAAAGACACTTGCAAGTTAAAATTGAACCGGAATCAAAGGCATTTGAACCCGGCGAAAAAGGCACTTTCTCATTAACAGTCACCGACCAGTTGGACAAACCGGTAAAAGCAGAGCTTAGCCTGGCCTTGATCGATGAAGCACTCTTTTCCCAATATCCGGATACCACGCCCCACATCATTGATTATTTTCAGAAGGACGCGCGACGCCATGCGGAGTTCCGGGTTGCCAGTACGTGCGGCTTCAGTTACAGCGGCGAGTCGGAGCAGATTGAGAACGCCTATTTGGAGGAGGCGAAACGGCTCCAACAAGACGCGAAAGAAGACCGGGCCCGCGGGCAGGTCGAAGGGTTTGCCGAAAGAACTGACAAGGAAGAGGCACCGTCGGCACTGCCAGCTGAAAAAGAAGACGAAGCTGCGCAGCAAGGAATGGCGCAAAGGAGAGCATCCCAAGCACCGCAACAGGAGGCGGCTGAAGATGAGGCAGAAGACACCGACGACGCACCATTTGGAGCTCGCGGCGGAAAAGAGGACGAGGAGGCCCGAAGCGAAATACCGGAAGCCGGGCGCTGGCTCGGGGCAATCGTTACTGACGACAAAGGGGAAGCAACCGCAGAGTTCGAAATGCCGGAAAAGACATCCGAGTGGCGCCTTACTTCCCGTGGCTGCACCGTCGATACACTGGTGGGAGAAAACACGGCTGATGTCGTTACCCGGAAAAAGCTGTTTGTCAATCTCAAAGCGCCCGCATTCTTCCAGGAAGGCGATTCGGTAGAGTTTATCTCGAAGGTCCATAACCTTACCGATTACAGCGGAGACGGTGAACTGACACTTGAAATATATGACGGCGCCGATTTCAACAGAAAAGTCGCTGAAAAACAAAAGAAAATTGACGTCACGGAGGAAAGTATCGAGGAGGCTCTTTTCAGTTCCTTCGATATCCCCGCCACGGAAGCACTGAAGTTAAGGGTCATGATAGAAGCCGGTGATTACACGGATATTGTGGATCGGGTGGTACCGGTAAAACCGTGGGGGCTTGAATACACGGATTCCGCGGGCGGCATCGCTGAAAACAGTGCATCGGCAAGGGTCGCACTGCCCGATGACCGCCCCTACCGGTCGCGGTGGATGACCATTTCAGTCGGCCCGGAACTGAAACAGTCGATCGTGGAAATGGCCCTTGACAACCGCCCGCGTCCGTTGAATCGCGGCGACACCAATTCGCGGGTGATGCCGCCTCCGCCGGGAAAGATTTACCTCCCCGGAAGCAACCTCATTGCAGCGGTCGCTGCTATGGAGTATGCCGAGCAGGTCGAGCTGTCCAGAGCTGACGTCTCTCAGTTGGCGGACCGCGCACGGGCGCTGGTCAACACGCTGATTGTTTCCCAGGACGATGACAACCGCTGGTCCTGGCATAAAGGACATAACACAACAGATCGTGCGTTGATAAGCGCTTTAAACTTCCGAGCACTCGTCAAGGCCCAGAAGTACGGTATCGGCATTGATGAACAAGTCATTGAAAACGCGGAGAAATATCTAAAGGATGTTTTCAGAAAACTGAAAACCACTGACACGGACGGTAAAGCGGCGGTTCTGCACGCCCTCTCTACGACCGAAGCAACGGAATTCGCCTCACTCAACCGGCTGCATCGTCAACGCAATAGCCTCACACCCCCCGCACTCGCTCATACCGCGCTGGCTTTCGCTAACGTCGACCGGGCACCGATGGCTGGCGAATTGCTCGATATCCTGGAGGAGAAAGTGGACGTCACGGAACAGGATGACAAACAAATCGCACACTGGCAGGGGAAGAGCAATCACCCGTGGCTGCGAAATGATGTCGGAACCACCGCGCTGGCCACACTTGCATTCATCCGCTTGCGACCCGAATCGCCCCTGGTCGAACAGTGCATTAACTATCTTTTGCAGAAACGCGGTGTCCATGGCTTCGGCAAGGCGCGCGGTCCGGCTGTTTCCGCGATCGCCGCATATTACGGCAAAACCCAGTATATCGAGAACGATTATCGATTGACGATCCAGGTAAACGGTGAGACTGTCCGCGAATTGAGCAGTGAGCAGACTGCCCAAACCATTACATTTCCCGTTCCACGCGACGCGATCGGTAAGGACAAAAACCTCATACGCTTCAACCTGGAAGGGCGGGGACAATACAGCTACCAAGTATCGTTGAAAGGTTTCTCCAAAGAGCTGAAAGACCCCAAATCATGGGGCGGTGATCCGCACGTTTACTATCGGAAGTACCGGCACACACCGCTTACTTACCGGGGCCGCTCCATTGGCGTGGACAGTTCATCACCGGTGAAGAATATCGAAGTCGGCCAGCGCGTACATGTCCACGTCTCGATTGACGGCGGACACCAAAATCGTTACATGGTGATTGAAGAACCCATCCCGGCGGGCATGCGTTTCGTCGAGGGATCTTTACGGGACGGACGAGCCACGCACCACGAAATACACGATGACAAGCTTTTACTTTTTTATCCTCCCAATCAGTACGTGGACGATTTTGAATATGAACTTGTCGGACACACAACCGGCGAATACCGGGTTCTGCCCACAGTGATACGCGACCTGATGCATCCGGATCAGATGCGGGTGGGCAAAGTGTCCGAGCTGACGGTGCTGGCCCCCGGCGTCGAATCCGCCGATCCTTACGAGATGAACGACCAGGAACGTTTCAAGTTAGGCCAGCTTTATTTCGAAGACGGCGTTTACAAGGAAGCACTGCCGCACCTGGCGCATATTTTTAAAACGAATCTAAACAAAGATAGGGATTTTCACGAACGCGATGTGGCCCGGATGCTGCTGTGGATCTACACTTCAGAAGGATTCTACGATGCGAAAAAGATTGTCAATGCCTATGAAGTGCTTCGGGAGCGACATCCGGAATTGGAAATCCCGTTTGATAAAATCCTTACAGCGGGCAAAGCATATCGTGACATCGGCGAATACGAGCGCGCATACCTCATCTATCAAGCGACCGCCAATGCAAGTTTTGTCAAGGATTCGAATGTCAGCGCGGTGCTTGAAGACCAAGACCAGTTTTTCCGTTCCGCCGATTACCAACAACGTCTGTGGCGGGAGTATCCCGACACTTCGAAAGTAAGCAGCGCCTATTTCTCCCTCAGTCAGAATCTTTATCAAAAGGCACCGGAAGCGCCGGAGCTCGCGGAGAAAGCACGCGAGGCTCAAAAACGTTTCGCGGCTGATGAATCCGAAGCCGAGACCGGGACCCAATATCCTGATACCGAGGTCGAGATGCTGACCCGGGCGGGAAAACTGCTGCAGAGCTTCCTCACGCTTTATCCGAATGATCCGCTTGCCGATAACGCGGCATTCAGCATGGCGAATGCTCTGCTCGATCTCAAGCAATACGATTCAGTTATCCAACGGTGTAAACGATACAAAACGAGATTCCCGGAAAGCAAGTTCCACAGCAGTTTCCAGTATATAACGGCCCTGGCTCATTTCTGGAAAAACAATTATGAGGAGGCCCTGCAGGCAGCAAAAACGGTGGCCGAAGGCCAGAGCAAGGACCGCGATTACGCTCGCTATATCGTCGCTCAGGTATATCACGCCCAGAAAGAACCTGCTGAAGCCATCGAATGGTATGAGAAAGTTGCCGACCAGTACGCGGATGCAGAACAGTCTATTGACTATTTCCGACAGAAGAACATTTCGCTGCCGGAGATCAACATTTTCCGGCCGGACGAGGATGTTGAAGTGGAACTCTCGCATCGCAATATTGATGAAGCTGAGTACCAGGTTTATCGAGTAGATCTCATGAAGCTGTATCTGCGGGAAAAGAGTCTGTCGGATATCACGGACTTACAGCTAGCAGGCATCGACCCGCTTGCCCAAAAAGGAATAGATCTGTCCGGCGACCAGCAGTTCAGTAAACAGACAACGGACGTGCCCCTGGGGTTAAAAGATGAGGGTGCGTACCTGATCATTTGCCGCGGCGACCACCTGTTCTGCAGCGGACTGGTACTGGTTACATCATTAAAGATCGAGGTCCAACAGGATATAACCAGCGGTCGCGTGCGGGTTAACGTCCTGGATGCGGTGGACGAAAGCTACGTTCCGGAGGTCCATGTTAAAGCTATAGGAAGCCGAAACGAAGCGTTCCGGAGCGGCGAAACCGATTTGCGTGGCATCTTCGTCGCGGAAGACATCCAAGGGGAAGTAACGGTCATTGCCCGCGCCGACAAGAAGCAGTATGCCTTCTTCCGCGGCGATAAAGAACTGCTACCACGCCCCGGGGAACAGGCGCAGGCACAACAGAGGCCGCGGCAGGAGGAAGCAGAAAAACAGAGTCCCGATTTCCGGAAAAATCTGCGAAGGCAGAATAAGGAAATGCAAATGGAACAATCTGAGCAATACGACCGGATGCGGCGTCAGAAGCAGAAAGGTGTCCAGGTAAAGACAACACAATAAGAAAGTTCAGATATCCGTATCCGGCGCATCGTTATGTCCACGACTATAATTGAAAGGAGTCAACTTTTAGTCAGGCACACTGTTCACCATCAGAGGAGCCGGAACCGGAGCGGTGATTTCAATACCCGTGCATGTGGCACGTTTATTCCAGCCACGCGATGGTGCCCCACGTTTGAAGATGTCCTTTGTGGGAAGCTTTCGCAGCAGCTCGCCGGTTCCGAGGGCAAAGGATTGAATGTGGTAGTCGACCTTTCTGGTGTCTCGGGCCCCGTAACCGTTGCCCCATACACGACCGTATTCAGTCGGCACGTGGGCATGGGGCCAGACGTTGTTTCCCACGACAAACACGCCGGGCGGTGTGCAGTACCCCGAGCCGCCATAGCTCCGTTTCCACAGCCAAGATAAACAACCAATCCGCCTTCCATCGCCGAGGATGCGAGCAGCGATAATGGGTCACCCGCTTGCGTCCATCCCGCGAACCCGAAAACGATAAGGATACCGACCACAATCACGGACAATTTCAATCGCATGTTAAGTTCTCCCTCACGTCAAACGATACTCACGTGGCTTGGCGTGGACACATCGATTGCAATTCCACAAATCCCAGGTGCCGTGGCCATCGGCCACCGGGCGGTTACAGTGGCGTTTCATTTGGGAACAAGGCTTGGGTGACCTGGGATCGCTTTCGGCCGTTTTTCCATTCGCCCACCGCAAGCGAAACCAATTCACCCCCCCCCGATCCTCCCACGCCATTCTTGCGGCTGGCCCGATCCGCTTGGTAGAATGACGCGATCAACCGTAGTTTTTCCACAAGGAGTCTGTCATGAAGTGTATTGCATCGTCCGTCGTGAGATCCTTGATCGCTTTGCTTGTCCCGTTTTCCGCCATGCCGCTCCAGGCGGCGGAGAGTCCGCCGAACATTGTCATCATTTTTATCGACGACATGGGATACGCCGACATCGGACCGTTCGCCTCCGATGGGTATCCGGACTATCCAACACCTCACCTTGACCGCATGGCTCGCGAAGGGCGACGCTTCACCGACTTCCAGGTGGCTCAAGCCGTGTGTTCGGCCAGCCGCGCGGCGCTGATGACCGGCTGTTATTCCAACCGGGTATCGATCCGGGGCGCGCTGTTCCCCGGCCATGAGCATGGCATCAATTCCGCTGAAACCACCATTGCCGAAATCTGTAAACAGAGAGATTACGCGACAGCCATCCACGGGAAATGGCACTTGGGGCATCATCCCAAATTCCTGCCCGTCAACCACGGGTTCGACGAATACTTCGGTCTGCCCTACTCCAACGATATGTGGCCGTGGAGCTACGACAATACACGGCTGCCGAAGGATCATCCGAAAGCCAAGCGGTACCCGCCGCTACCGCTGATCGAAAATACCAACGTGATCAATGCGGACGTGACGCCGGAGGATCAGGCTCTGTTGACCAAACAATGCACCGAGCGGGCCGTCGACTTCATCGAACGCAACCAGGATCAACCGTTCTTCCTGTACGTCCCTCACACGATGGTGCACGTGCCTATCTTCGCCAGTGAGCAGTTCAAGGGCAAATCGGGCGCGGGACTGTACGGTGACGTGATGATGGAACTCGACTGGTCCGTTGGCCAGATTCTCGACACGCTGGAGGAAACCGGCTTGGCGGAGAACACATTTGTTATCTTCACCGCCGACAACGGGCCATGGCTCAATTATGGCAACCACGCGGGCAAAACCGGCGGCCTTCGCGAAGGAAAGGGTACCATGTTCGAGGGAGGTTCCCGCAATGCGACCGTCATGTGGTGGCCCGGTACGATTCCCGCTGATACCACCTGCGATACCGTGGCCATGACCATCGATATTCTGCCGACCGTCGCGCACCTGGTCGGCGCCGAATTGCCTGAACTGAAGATCGACGGCAAAAACATCTGGCCGATCATTGCTGGTGAACCGGAAGCTAAAAGCCCGCACCCAGCCTATTTCCTTTATTACGGCAACCAACTTCAGGCCGTCCGCACCCAACGCTGGAAGTTACACTTTCCGCATGCCTACCGGCATTATTTGATGGATGAGGTCGGACAAGACGGTCATCCCGGCAAAACCACCCGAAAGAAAATCGACCTCGCTTTGTTCGACATGGAGACCGATCGCCACGAGACAACCGATGTGAAGGACCAGCACCCCGACGTCGTTGAGCGGATGAAAAGTCTGGCCGAGGAGATGCGGGCCGACCTAGGCGACCAGGGCAAACCCGGTCCTGGCATCCGCCCAGCGGGAAAACTGGGCCCCGACGACGAGCGGCTGAAGTGGTAGGTACCCAGCGGCGATGCACGGCCCGGCAAAGCGTTGGCGATTGATGCCGGGCCGCTCGTCGCTGGTGGTTCTACCCACGATTTCCCGCGGGGTGATGTTTCGCGTTTGCTCTGGATTTGCTGAAAAGCCGCGGATCTGGACAGGCTCAGGGAAATAGGGATTCCATCGTCTGGGGTGCCCCTTGCGGTTTGCAATCGAGCCGCATGCACGTGCTCCTTTTGGTCCGTGCGGTCGCTTGGGGCCTTTGGTTCGACACGGGGAGTGACAGCGGGCGCAACGAAGCGGTTTGCGCGGACGTTCGCACGTTCGTTGCACATGTTGAGGAAAGGCTTTTCCAGGTGCAAATGCCACGGGCTTGTCCCGTGGTCCGTTACGTTCCACGCTACCGACGGGCAGGCGTGGTGTGTCTGGCCGGTTTGTAGCGGCGAGCGTGAACCACCACGGGACAAGCCCGTGACATCCATGCGGGCCTTGCGTGTCCAGGTCATGTAGCGGCACCCGTGAACGGCTACCCCGCTGGGTTCGTTTTCGTTCACCGGACCATTTTGCCGACGGCGGACAATTGGCCGGCGGAGCCCAGCTTTGTATTCTTGTGCGTAATGTATTTCGCGTACTCGGGCATGAATTTCTTGCCCGGGGTGCGCGGGTCGAAGTCCTCCGGCTGATCCCGGAACGATTCGCGGTAGACGGCGCACCAGACCAGCCGGCCGTCGGTATCAATGTTCACCTTGCAAACGCCGAGCTTAGCGGCCGGATTATACTGATCCTCCGGCACGCCGCTGGAGTTCTTCAAGGCGCCGCCGGCGTTGTTGATGCGTTGTACCCACTCGTCCGGAACGCTGCTCGACCCGTGCATGACCAGCGGAAAGCCTTTGGGGACGGCCTTTTGAATCTCTTCCAGCCGGTCCATCCGCAGCCCCTGGCTGCCGGTGAATTTGTACGCCCCGTGTGAGGTACCAATGGCGACAGCCAGCGAGTCGCAACCGCTGCGTTCGACAAATTCGGCCGCCTGATCCGGTTCGGTGAGGCAGACGCTGCCGACCACGTCTTCCTCCACGCCGCCCAGCTGTCCCAGTTCAGCCTCAACAACGATCCCTTGTTCATGCGCCTTTTCGACCACTCGGCGGGTCACGGCAATGTTTTTCTCCAGCTCGAAATGCGAGCCGTCGATCATCACGGAGCTATAGAAACCGCTTTCGATACAGTCGTAACAGGCTTCCTCGGTGCCATGATCGAGATGAACGGCGAAAATCGCCTCGGGGAAGATTTCGTCGGCTGCCCGGATGATCGCTTCGAGGAAGCGTTTGTCCGTATAGCCACGCGCTCCCCGGGAGATCTGAATAATGAACGGAGCGGCTTTGCCATCGTCAACCGGCTCGTCGTTCGCCTTCACTTTGCCCAAATTGCCGCGAAACAAGCCGACGGTCTGCTCCAGGTTATTGATGTTGTAAGCGCCGATGGCATAATTTCCGTAGGCGTGCTTGAATAGGTCGTTGGTGGTCACGATCATCGTATTGGCCCTCGTCTCACGGGTAATGTGGCTCGGATACGCTGGCTGAGCGGATTACGCTCGCCGAGGGTTGCCCCCCCCCTTTTTCCTGATGGTACGGCCGGGCGACGTATCCACGACAGTCAATGGCGGCCAGAATCGGCCTCTACCCATCCAGATCGAATCGCTAATTGTAGCGAAGCCTGGCAAAGGCAGCCAGGGGGCCAATGGCCGGGCGGTCGCGTCCGGCCGGTGCCGGGTTTCGGATAACCCGATTCTCGCCAACCCACTGGAGCCGTACCTGACGCTGGTGCACCACCTGGCCGACGACGCGTTGTCTCGCCGCTCGGGGGTGATCTCACCGAGGGGGGCTTGAACGGGCTGGATTCCGAGACGCTGGGGATTCTGGAGACGCACGGGCTGAACGCCGCCGCGTTCGCGACTCATAAACGACAATGCCCTCCTTGAGAGCGGCTTGTATGAATGGGCGGTGTTTGATCGTTTCCATTTCCTCGGGCGTGTAGACCAGCACGTCCATCGCCAGCCCCAGTCGCTCCACGAGTGGATCAAAGTAGCGGTCAATCCGTTTGAGAAACGGTAAGGACGTGTCCTCTATGATCAGCACATCGAGATCGGAGTGACGGGTGGCCGTGCCACGCGCGTAGGAGCCGAAGACGATGGCCTGACGGGCACCGTTGGAGTCGGCTATCTGAGCGACTACACGTTTGATCCGTTCAAACTCGGACCTATGTACCAAAGGAAAAAAGAGGGAGAAAAAGGTCGGGACTGAAGGGCACTATCATGCGGCCAAATCGGAGTTAAGGATCTGTAAAAAATAAAAGAAATAACTGTCTGATTCAAGGAGTTCGAGTGATGCTCCCAGCTCGGGCCAGGAAAAACTCAGGGTCCTCTATCTGTTGCGCCGCTTTTTTCATTCCTCTTTGCCTCGGAATACCCCGATGTTGGTGCGGCCCCTGTTTCCGCCAAGTCTTTCAGTAAGAATACCAAAGCACCGCCAGAAAGAAACAGGCAGATCCGACCAGTACGCAAAGATGCCACGCCAGGTGCGCGTAACGTACGCCACTGGCCGCGTAGAACGTGAGCCCGACCATGTAGCTCAGGCCGCCCGCCACAATCCAGAACAAGCCCGCCGTTGACACGGCATGCCAAATGGGCCCCACGGCAATCAGGGCAAGCCAGCCCATGGCCAAGTAAATCGCGATGGAAAGCCGGCGAGTTGCTTGGCGCGCCCGGGACTGGCTGCCCGGCGGCTTGAAACGCTCTGAAAAACCGCCCGGCTCGCTCGTCGCCCCCTCCATGATCCGCAGGTGCACGCGGCTTTCCACAAACAGGCCCAGTATCGCAAGCGTCCACACCATGCCAAAGAGCGTCCATCCCCAGGGCCCGCGGAGCACGCCAAGGGTAAACGGCGTGTATGTGCCGGCGATGAGCATATAGATGGCCGCGTGGTCGCATCGGCGGACCACCCGTTTAGCTCGCCCCAGCGGTAACGCGTGATAGAGCGACGAACTCAGATAAAGGAAAGCCATGGCGACGCAAAAGACGCTGTTCCCCACAACCGCCGCCACGTCGTCCCGCTCGATCGCGCGGCCGACCAGGACCGGAGTGACCGCGATCGCCCCCAACAGCCCCAGGCCATGACTCACGCTGTTGGCGAGTTCTTCCCCGAACGATTGTCTCCGTCGATATCTCTGTAAAATGACCCACTCCCGAACACACGTCAAGGGCGTTACAACCAGTATTTTGGAACGTTCGCACGGGGCGCGCTCGGCAGCCGGCTAATGTCCCCCAAGTCCGGGCGAATTGGGGCTATTCGGTTTTTCATCCCGCCAGCGCCAGAGCGCGGTGCTCATCCTGTCCGGCGGAGACCACCAAAACGCCAAACCCAAGGCACACCGGACGCAAGCCGTATGCAGTGACCCACCTTTCATATCGATCAACAGTAACCCATCCGTTCGGGCTCCCGCGTCCAGACCGTGTATCGGCCCGTGAACGGCTACGAAAAACGCTTCACTTCCAATGCTTGTCCGCGACGTTCATGAACTGCCGCCAGTCGTACTCGGTCAGCCCGTGGCCGCCGGAGCGGATGTGGTAGTTGATTCGCCCATCTTGTACCGGCTGATCGAGTGGCGGCATCTTGGTGGTTCCCAAGCCTTCCACGCCGAAAAGCTCATAGACGGGACTGGCGGCGACGGCGGCGAGGAATTCCCCTCGCGGATCGGCCCAGAGGTCTTTATCAGCGCTGGTCACGTAAAGGAGCCGGGGCGCCGCGAGCGCCATTAACATGTGCTGATCGACCGGCAATTCGTCTTCGTTGTCGTTGTACTTATTGAAGTTTTCGCAGAACCAATGCGGAAACACACGATTGATCCTCGCGACGGTTTCTCCATACCGGCGGCGCGACAAGGCGGCCCCGCCGCAGCCGGAATTGTTGGACACCACCATCGCGAATCGCTGGTCCTCCGCTCCGGCCCACAGCGACGTCTTGCCGCCGCGAGAATGGCCGACAACGCCGACGTACTCGTGATCAATCGCGTCATCCGTCTCGAAGTAGTCCATTGCCCGGCTCGCGCCCCAGGCCCAGGCGGCCAGGGTCGCCCAGGCGTCGTCGGCACGCTCGCCCGGCTCGTCGAAAAGACCGTGGACGCCGTTCTGGAACTTATCGTGGCGGTCCGGATCGACGTCGGCGTTGTGGAAAGCGGCGGCCACGTAGCCGCGGGCAACAATGTGTTCGGCCGGCCAAAAGGGCTTCTTGATCTTACGGGTCGGGTCGATGTTCTCCGGCCCGCGATTGCAAATCAAAAGAAATCCGGGCACGGGCTTGGGCGCGTCGTTGGGAATGAAGCAAATCAGCGTCATCGAAAGCCCGTCTTCCTCGCCCGTGAAGTTGATCCGCACCTGTTTCCTCGTCGCCGCGCCGTCCATCGCGTTCGGATCGGAGTCGAACACGTCGAACGTCATCGCCTCCGGCCGTCCGATGGGAGCTCGGCCATAGACATGGGTGCGGAACAGTTCAAGGATCTCCGGTCGGCGTTTGCTCCGCCAGGCCTCCACGCTGTCAACCTTCGTTCCGTCGCGCATTCGCAGCGGATCCGGTAGCACGTAATCGGGAACCTCCTCCTCCCGGTAGTTGATGTCGCGTCCGCGAGACCGTTCCCTGGCCTGCCGGGCTTCGACCTGTTCCGCGTCCGCGGTCCACCCCTTCTTGGCCTGGTCCGCTTGGACGGATGCGGGAAAAAGGAACTCGCAGGCAACCGTGACAACCGATACGAGAAGCAATAGGTTTCGCGGAAATGTCGTGGTATTTGGCATTGAATGAACCTTTCCTTATCGCGAACCACTGGCAAGCTGTTCAAATCGAACTCGGACAATTACATAGTTGCAATGTATCACTTCCCGCGGCTGCTCCGCAAGATACTTCCATGCCAAGGTCTGCGACGCAACGGACATCGCGTCCCGAAAAAAGACCCTGCAATAAGCTCATAAACATTGGTCGCTGGGCGTTGACTGTGTTTTGCCCTGGGCTGATGAAAAACCCGAAAATCGGACAAAATAGAACAAGTGGGTTGTCCCGAGTTTGTCGCGCGTGCTTGATTGAAGAGTGGAAGATTTCG
>JBNJEM010000094.1:0-16343 GCA_051745935.1 Planctomycetota bacterium | reverse complement strand
CGGGCGCTTTACCGCGAAAAGTGCCGCGCGCTGAATCTGGAAATCGCCTCCTTGGGACTCGCCGAACTCAACTCGAAACCCTACGCGTCCGATCCCGATGCCCAAGAGTGGGTGGCCGATTGCGTGGATGTCATGGCCGAAATGAACCAGCGGATCGCGCTGTTGGCGTTCTTCGGCAAGGGAGACATCAAAGATGAACCTCGCAAGCAGCGGGAGGTCGTTCGGCGTCTAAAGCGGGTTGCTCCCAAGGCCGAGAAAGCGGGCGTGGTTTTGGGAATCGAATCGTGGCTCAATGCCGACGAGCATCTTCGGATCCTGGACGCCGTCGGATCTCCCGCGGTGCAAGTCTATTACGATGTCGCCAACATGGAACGCCGCGGTTACAACATCTACCAGGAGATTCGTCAATTGGGGCGCGATCGAATTTGCCAGATTCACGCCAAGGAAAACGGCGCCCTGCTGGGCCGAGGTAGAGTCGATTTCTCCAAGGTCAAGGATGCTTTGGACGATATCCAGTGGCACGGATGGCTGGTCATCGAAAGCGCCACGGTACCGGGCAAATCCACGGAGGCGTGTTATAAGCTGAATCAACGGTACCTGCGGTCCGTCTTCCCGACCTGAATGGCAACGTGAACGGATCGTTCCGACGCCGGTGCAACGGCTTGGTCAGCCGAGGCGCCTTCTTGTTTTTCCAGGGCGTGGCGATAATGCCGGCGGCACGCTGATTCAAGACTCTCCAGGAGATTTGGAACCATGCGAGCTTTTAACAGCCCGGCGGAAATTCTCGAGACGACCCGGGTCGTGGAGTATTTCCTGGACAGCGTCAAGTACGACACGCAATCCAACGAGGAATGCGTGGAGTGCCCCAGTACGGCCGGACAACTGGAACTCGGCAGGCATCTGGTCGGCGTACTCTCCGACATGGGACTCGAGGACGCGTCGATCGATGACAACGGATATGTGCTGGCCGAGTTGCCGGGAACCGAAAAGGGAGCGGTGGGCTTCTGCGCTCACCTGGACACGTCTCCCGCGTTTTCCGGAAAGGACGTGAAGCCGCGTCTGCGCGAGAACTACGACGGGACGCCCATCCAGCTCGAGAATGACGTGGTCATCGACCCGGCCGACTGTCCCGAACTGTTGGAATGCCGTGGAGACACCATTATTACCTCGGATGGCACGACGCTGTTGGGGGCGGATGACAAGGCCGGTATCGCCGCCATTTTGGGGTTGCTGGAGAAACTGCGGTCCGATCCAAGCTTGAAATACCCGACGATCCGGGTTTGTTTCAACCCGGACGAGGAGATTGGGCGCGGCAGCCGCGAATTTCCGCTGGAGCGATTCAACGTGCCGGTGGCCTTCACGGTGGATGGAAGCTTTCCCGGCGAAATCAACGTGGAAACGTTTTCGGCGGACAAGGCGGTGGTGACGTTCCAAGGCGTGGCCGTGCACCCTGGAACCGCCAAAGGAAAGATGGTGAACGCACTCACCTACATGGGAAAATTCCTGGCTCGTTTGCCAATGGCCGAGAGCCCGGAGTGCACGGAGAAACGGGAAGGATTCTTTCACCCGACCGACTGCTCTGGTGATGCGGCCAAGTGCAAGGCGAGCGTGATCATTCGGGATTTCGAGACCCACGGGGTCGAGGATCGCGGCAAGCGGTTGTCGAGCATGGCCGAATCGTTGAGGGCCGAGGAGCCAAGACTGCGGGTGACGGTGGAGTTGCAGCAGCAATATCGCAACATGCGCGAAGAGCTGTCCAAACACCCGGAGATCTCGCGCAACTTGAGGCAAGCCGTGCAAGCCAGCGGGCTCGCGGTTCGCAACGAACCGGTTCGTGGCGGGACCGACGGCTCGCAGTTGACGGCGAAAGGCCTGCCCACGCCGAACATTTTCGCCGGCGGGGTTAACTTCCACGGCCCCCGCGAATGGATCTCAACCAGGGCCCTGGCGCTTTCCACCTGCACGCTGCTGAACCTGGTTCAGATTTACGCGGAGGCATGACGAATAACCAACAACCAATAACCACCATCTCGCGTTAGGGCTTGCCATCATGGACGATGTTGGCGATGCCGATTGACGTTGTGGTTGCTCATGTCTCACCGCTGATCGTTTCAAGAAAAGAGCCGGTACCGCCGCGGGCGGCGGTACCGGCTCGCGCGCTTCTTGTTTTGTTGGCGGAAACGTGCGTACCGAAGAGCGGGTTGGCTTCGCGCTAGCCGCCAGTGGCTGGTTTGACGAGGAAGAGGAAGATCCAGGCGAAGAGCCCGACGGTTTCCGCGATTCCCATGGCGATGATCAGGAACGCGAACCCTTTCCCCTCGCTTTCGGACATGCAGCGGACGGCGGCGGCGCCGATCAGGCCTTGCATCCAGGCGCTGAACAGTTCAGCCAGCCCGCAGGCGAGTCCGATTCCGAGCAGCGCGCCCGCGTTGGCGGTCACCACGCTTTCGGCATAGTAGTAGTCATTGGCCAGCAGCAACATGAGCACGAACGCGTAAATGGTTTGCGACAGGGGCATGCCGAGGAGGATGATGTAGGAGAAATTCAGGGTTTTCCCTTCTTTCCCCTCCTTTGCCCAAGCCCCGGCGGCGGCCCGGCCGGCCGCGCCGATGCCCAGCGCGCTTCCCATGCCGCCCAAACCGAGGATTAAACCAAGTCCGAGTTGTCCAAAGAACGTTGTTGTTTCCATTGATCAGCTCTCCTTCATTTTCTTTCTGGCAAAGGGCTCGAATGGATAGCCACCCCATTGGACGCCAGCATTGTTTGAGAACTCTAACATATTCAGACGCACACCATGTGCAAAAATGGCAATCATGCAAAGACCGATATTCAAGCCATGGCCAAACAGAACAACCGGGGCCCCGAGGAACCAGGTTGCCACGCCAGCGAGTTGGGATCCCAGCATGTTGAAAACAAGACCGATATACACGCTTGCCATGGAAACCGCCATCAAACGGACATAGCTCATCATGTCCGAGAACGTCCCCATCAACGGAAGCAGCGAGGCGGCGAAACCGATCCCCAGTCTCTTGAACGGGTTTTTGTCCGGGAAGGAAAACAACACCGCTACCACGAATCCGACTCCCACGATGCCAAAGGACGTATACAACCACGCGATACTGTCGGTTTGTCGGAAAAGGAACCAGATAATGCCAAACATGCCGAACAGGCAGACCGCCCATCCCAGGCTCGCAAGGGCCTTTTGGTGGGGCGCTAGGGCCAATGCTTCCCGCAACCGGGCCGCGACGAGATGGATGAGGGCGAGGACGAAGCTTGTTTGGATGAGTCCCACCCGAAGGTCGGACAGCGCCTGTTCGGAAAGCGCATCCAGGTTCTGGGCCCTTTCCAGCTCCGCCGGGGGCACTTTACCAAAGATCGCGACACGGTTTAGGGCTTGTCCGATCCCCTCCCACATGCCGCCAGCTTCCACCAGATTGACCGGGCTCAACCCGAAAAAGCTGCCAGTAAGAACGCCCCAGGCAAAGGTCACGATTCCCAGGATCAGGAGGAGCTGTGTTTTGGCGGTTTCGCCGGCGGCTTTGGCTCGTTTCCACAGAACCAGCGCGGCCACGATGAACACGAGTCCGTACCCACCGTCGCCGATCAGGATCGCGGCGAACAGCGGCATGGCCAACATGAAGAAGGCGGAGAGATCAAATTCCCGATAGGCGGGCGAAGTGCCAAGGATGTCAAACAAACCTTTAATTGGCTTTACCCATTTCGCGTACCGGATCAGGGTCGGTGGATGTTCATCCTCCGCCGGTTCAAAGGTCTGGACGGCAGCATCCACGCCCGCCGCCGCCAGCCCCTCGGCCAGTGTTTCACTTTGCGGGGCTGGTATCCAACCTTGAATGGCAAACAGCGTTTCACCGGCCCAAGCGCCCTTCAAAGCCACGCCATACGCCGCTTTCTCTTCAAGCTCGGCCTGCCTTTCCTTGAGTGAATCCAAGAGATGAGCAATGGCTTTCAAGCGTTGCTGGTTCTGTTTGAGTTCGGCGTCGATTTGGGCCGCTTGAGCGCGCACCGTCGGCATGTCCGTGTCTGGAAGGGGAACGGCCACGGCGTTTTCCGGCAACCGCGCGTCACCGCCACGCGTTATCACGGCGACTAGGCTGTTTCCATTTGGAAAGGCGCCCACTGTTTGCATGCATTCGACGTTCTTGATCTCTGGTACTTCATCCGGCGGCACCGCGAAGAACTTCAGGTCGACGCCGGCATCACGAACGCTTTTAATGTCCTCCAGCTTGACCTCGCCCCAGACGGCGAGCGCGTTGATTTTCCGATGCAGGGCCAAGAGTTCGTTCTTCTTTTCAGCCTGCGCGCTTTGGATGCCCAGCACCTCGTCCGCGGCCTCCTCGGGGGTCAGCGAAGGCGGAGTTCCCTCCGGCCGCAGGGTGGAGAGGACTTGGATTGTCCGCTTGAGGCGGTCGATTTGGTTGACGGTGGCTTCGTCGGCGACTGCTTGCTCCGGTTTCACGTGCATCAGGTGGACGACGCCGAGGTCGCGCAGCGCGTCGAGCAGTTTTTCGCGATCTTGCGCTCGGCTGACGCAATAGACTTTTCGCATATGTTCTATCATGGTACTTCCAACTCCTCGCTGCTCGAGTCCGCTTCACCTTCTTCCGCGCCGGCCTGGAGTTTACCTTTGGCGATCTTGGCCCTGCCGACGGCCGAAGTCATCTCATCACCGAGATGGATTCGGATTCGCCGGATCGCTTCCTTGACTTCCGGGATTTTGACTTTCTCGAACAAATTCACCCGCTGGAGGATCTTGGTGAGCTCTCTATTGAGAAGATCATACTGTTTTTGCACGATGTCGAGTTCGGCTTCGCGCCGATTGACCTCTCGCAAATCCGCGAGAGCGGCATCCACCCAAGCAGGCGTGGCGAAGAGGCTATACTCGGCTTTCGGGAACGCGACGTCCACGAACACGGGAATTGGAACCCCCGCGATATTGGACGTGGTGGTGGTGACATCCGAGCAGGTGGCCAATGCTTCCACATTGACGCCGGCCAAGTCGGCCAAGACATGGCGGTACGCGTCGAATTTCCCGCGGGCTTTTTCGACCGCTTGCAGTACTTTTCGATGTTTTTGTTTGATCTGGCCGAGCATGAGTTGCAGCTGCTGCTGTTTCAGCTTCAGCATGGGCAGGTAGCGCTCGAATCGCTCCAGGGCGTCTCGCTGCCTTTTCAGTTCGGGACGTGTCAGTTTTATCTTTTTTCGTGCCATTTACTCACATCCACGCTCGAAACTCACATGTGGAATCGTCGGTTTCCGGGGGCGAGGCTATTGGGCCGCCAGTTCCTTTGGCCAGTGGGCCTCGATAATGGTATGCCGGATTCCTGTTTCCTGCGGTTCGAAACACTCCGCCAGGATATCCCAGCAGCGGTCCAACGCTTGAAAGAGTGGGATATTGACCTCAAGACTCATGATCTGGTTCTCGAAGCGAGTTCCATATTTCAGCAGTCGTTCATCCCACTCGGACATTTCAAAGCCCATGTCCCGTTTCTCGCGCGACTCCCTGCAGAGGGCGTAAAGTTGGATACAGGCGTCCATGATGGCGCGGTGGTCGTCCCGCGTATCCCCATTGACTTGCTGTTTCAAACGAGAAAGCGAACCAAAGGGCTCGATCCTGCCATTACGGAGATAGAACTGGCCTTCGGTGATGTAGCCCGTGTTATCGGGGACTGGGTGCGTGACGTCATCTCCGGGCATGGTGACACAAGCGAGCACGGTCATGGATCCCGCCCCGTCGAAATCAACGGCTTTCTCATATCGCCGGGCGAGCTGGGTGTAGAGATCGCCGGGGTATCCGCGATTCGAGGGGATTTGTTCCATGATAATGGCGATTTCTTTTACCGCATCCGAGAAAGCGGTCATGTCGGTGAGCAGCACCAGGACTTTTTTCCCCTGGAGGGCGAAATGTTCCCCCACGGCCAGGCACAAGTCCGGGACCAGCAGACATTCCACGACGGGATCGGCGGCCGTCTGCACGAACATGATGGTTCTGTCGAGCACGCCCCCTTCCTCGAAGGTGTCCCGGAACTTCAGGTAATCATCGTTTCGAAGTCCCATGCCACCGAAGACAATGACGTCCGCGTCCGCCTGCAGGCCGACGCGGCCGAGTAGTTCGTTGTAGGGTTCTCCCGCCACGGAAAAGATCGGCAGTTTCTGCGACTCCACCAGCGAGTTGAACACATCGATCATGGGAATGCCCGTTTCCACCATCTTGTCCGGCATGCGCCGCATGATGGGATTGACGGCGGGCGTTCCGATTTCGACGGGATCCGCCTTTACTTCCGGGCGGTTGTCGCGGGGGTTGCCGGAACCATCGAAGACGCGTCCCAATAGTTCGTCACCAAAGGGGACTTTCATGGAATGTCCGAGGAAACGAACGCGGTCGCGCGTGGAAACTCCACTCGTTCCCGAAAACACTTGAATACTGACATCGTCGTGCTCGACACGAATTACCTGGCCGAGCGATGTTCCGTGGCTCGTGGTGATCACGGCCAGTTCGTCGTAGGTCACCCCCTTGGCTTTGACGGTCACCACGTTTCCGGCGATTTGCGTAATTTCGTCGTAGTACTTTCGCATCAGCTCCGCCCTTTCTTTGCCACGAAATCTTCGATTCGGCCGAGGATTTCCTTGTACTCATCGCTGTCGGTTTCAGCATAGTTGAGGTTGCGAAAAAGATCCGTTGCCGCGACCAGGGTCTTTCGGGCCTCGGTTTTGTCTTCAAAGTCAAAGGAGAGCTCGAGAATTTCGAGCACTTTGTCGAAAATAAACCGCTGTCGTTCGGCGGGAGTTGACGCGTCGACCTTGTCAAAGGCGTTCTGTTGCAGATAACAATTATCAAAGAAATCCGCTTTCATGGCCGTCGTGAAGTCATCGACGGGCGTTCCTTCCTCCCCTACCACCGTCATCATCTGATGGATTTCATTTCCTTCTCGAAGGATCTCGCCACACCTTACCACTTTATCCGGATCGATAATCCCTTGATACTTGCTCCATGAATCGAGCGGATCAATTGCCGGATAGCGACGAGCATCACTCCGTTCCCGCGAAAGCCCGTGAAACGCCCCGACCACTTTGAGTGTCCCCTGCGTCACGGGCTCCTCGAAATTCCCGCCCGCCGGGCTGACGGTTCCGCCGATGGTGAGCGAACCGAAGGAGCCATCCTTGAGCTCCAGCTGTCCCGCCCGTTCATAGAAGGAGGCGATCCGGCTTTCCAAATAGGCCGGATAGGCCTCGTCGCCGGGGATTTCTTCCAGGCGGCCCGACAACTCACGCATCGCTTGTGCCCAGCGCGAGGTGGAATCCGCGAGCAGAAGCACATTGAGCCCCATTTGCCGGTAGTATTCCCCCAGGGTCGCCGCCGTGTACACCGACGCTTCACGCGCCGCGACCGGCATCGCGGAGGTGTTGCAAATGATCACCGTCCGCTCCATCAAGCTCTTGCCCGTTCTGGGGTCGGTGAGTTCCGGGAATTCCCGGATCGTCTCCACGACTTCGCCCGCCCGTTCACCGCACGCCGCGATAATCACGATGTCGATTTCCGCGTGCCGGGATGTAATCTGTTGGAGAACCGTCTTCCCAGCGCCAAAGGGCCCCGGAATGCAATACGTGCCGCCGCGGACGATGGGGAACATCGTGTCAATGATCCGGACTCGCGTAACCAGCGGTTCCTTGGGCAACAATCGCCGCTTGGAAATATTCAACCCCACCTTGACCGGCCACTCTTGTTGCATGGTCACGGCCCTTTTTTCCCCCGACGCGTCTTTCAAGACCGCGATTTCATGGTCCACGGTGTACTGGCCTTTTTTCGTGATCTTTTCAACCGTCAGTTCTCCGTCCCAGGCAAACGGCACCATGATTCTATGGTCAAAGATGCCTTCCGGAACCGTTCCCAGGGTGTCCCCGGCGGCCACGCGGTCTCCTTCGTTGACCTTCGGCGTGAAATCCCACTGTTTTTCCGTGGAAAGCGCGTCGATATACGTGCCGGGGCTGAGGAAGAATCCCATTTTCTCGGCCAATTGCGGCAGGGGGTTTTGGAGCCCATCGAAAATACTTCCCAACAGGCCGGGCCCCAGCATCACCGAAAGCATGTTCTCCCGGAATTCAACTTGGTCCCCGACTTTCAAACCACGGGTCTCTTCGAAGACCTGGAGGTCGGCGAACTTCCCTCGGACCCGTACAACTTCGCTTAACAACCTGGCTCCGTCGCTCCGAATGCAGTACCCGACCGAGTTTTGCACGACCTTGTCGTGGCACTCCGCAACTACAAGATTGCCAAAAACAGCTGCTATTGTTCCATTCACGGGGTCACCTTCTCTCTACCCATCTGATTCGTGTACTATACCGGTCGCGGATGACTTTCTCCGCCGCGAGTCCGACCAACGGGAGGACGGCTTGCGTCGGGCCGCTTTCCACCCGGAAAAATCCAACCGCCTGAAACATACCGGTCGCGGATGACTTTCTCCGCCGCGAGTCCGACCAACGGGAGGACGGATTGCGCCAACCATCTTTCCAACCGGAAGAATCCAGCCGACAGCGGTACATTGCTCTCGTCGCGAAAACATTTGAGGTCATTCCTCGGGTGCCAATTCTTTACAGCCGCCAACAAAACGTGGTTTCCGCTTCTAACAGCCCGTAACGAAACCCGGTTCCCGCTCCCAAAACCCTCTTGGAATCTTAGGTGAAAGGAAACCCGACCGGTTTTGTCACGGCTTCCAAAGGCTTTTTGGTGGCAGGAAAGTCGGATGGTTTTGTCATGGCTTCTTGGTTCAATGGCCGTGAACTCCGCTTTCAGACTCATGTTTTGACAGCGTGTGCCAACGCTGAAGCAGCATCAGCTTCGCCGCATAGGAGGTCACTTCGTCATCTGAAAACGTAAACCAATCGTCATTCGCCATTGCCCATTCCCAACGGGCGGCGTCGAGGACCCGCAAGCCGGCGGCCGGGGTGCTCGCACTGCTCCACTCGTTGAGTACGTTGCTGAAATCGAAGTCTTCCGCGGCAAGATCGGGCGCGACAAGCCAACCGGAAGGATCGAGATCAAGTGCTTTGGCCCGGGCCGCCGCCAAGGCGTTTCGCAACGCGACCTCGTAGCCGACCCAGCGCGAAAGGAACGAGCCCTTTCGGCTCACGCGATGCGTCTCGCGAAAGTACGCGTCCCAGATATGATCAACGGCCAATCGCCCCGACGCCTCCTGCTCGTCCCGCCGAGGTTCCAGGAACGACGGCAGAGGGGCTTCATTCCGGAGTTGCTCCTCCGATAAGTATAGCCCTTCAACCTCCTCGATCTCCCCGGCCAGATACGCTTCGCGTTGAAGCAGATCAGAGGCAAGAAAGAGCATGCGGAGCTGAGGCGTTGCCGTGGATCCGCACGTCGAGCTTTTTTCCAGCAACGCGACAGGGGACAAAGGGGGCACGCTGCCCAGCTCCCCTAACGAAGGTAATGCCGACAGAAGATAATAGTTGTCGCCGACCACAAGCACACCTCCCATCAATTCTCGCTTTGCATCGCACGGGTCAGCGTATCTCGCAACTTCTGACTGAGCATGCCACCAAAGGTCTCAACAATCGACGCGGCGGTCACCTCGACCGTCCCGCCGGAAAACGTGTACTCAAACCCCGCCTCCTTCAACGTCCCCTTCACGTCCACTTCACCGCCTCCCCCACACGCCCGGCCCAGTTCGTTGATCGCCCACTGTTCCATTTTCTTAGCCAGGTCGGGAGAAAGGTTGATCGAAACCGTCGTTTGGCCCGCGATATCCGCCTCCGCGTACTTCGAAACCACCTCCTTGATCACCTGTTGGAGAAATTCAGGCCGGGAGAGCTCCTCTTGCACTGGCTTCGCAATGATCGCTTGCAGTGCCCGTTCCAAGCTGTCCTTGAGAGTCAACGCCGCGTCCCGAGCCGCCAGCTCCAGCTCGTGCTTCGATTTCTCTAGAATGCTGTCCGCTTCAGCTTGTGCATTGGATTTGATGTTGTCCGCCTCAGCTCGTGCCTTCGCTAGGATTTCTTGCTTTTCTTGTTCGGCTTCGGCACGAAGCCGGTCTGCTTCTCTCTGTCCAACCTCGACGCCCTCGTTCCGAAGCTTCTCGACAAAGGATTGAACTGTTGTTTCGGACATCTCGATACTCCAGAATTGTCTTTGAAAAACGGATGGTTCTCGAATGGGGCGCGAAGGGCAGCGTCCAACCTGTTTGCGCGTCTTGTACATATCCCCGCGGAAGTTTCCGCCGGGAGCCCGACCAACGGAGGGCGTGGATCACCCGACTGCCCGCCCAACGAGTCGCACGTAGCCGACACGGGTGTAAACCAATTCACGGCTCAATGCAACCGTGGCCGGACGACGGAATGCGTTCAACCTGTTATCCGAATGTATCCGTGTATTCGCCGCTTATATCAATCGCTCGCTTGTTACCATGAATCAACTGACACCCTGCAAAACCCTCCTGGCGGCGGCTGGTCCCCTTGCTCGCCCCATCCTGGCCCCTCGGAAGCACGCTAAGCCCGCCGGGCTGATCCACGGTTGTTCCCGGGGTGCCCTGCTGGCGGAGTTTCGTCCGCGGGGGATCGGTCCGCTGCCCCCCCGCGTACCGCTCCCGCCGCTATATTTCAGGCGGTTGGATTTTTCCGGGTGGAAAGCTACCCGACGCAAGCCGTCCTCCCGTTGGTCGGACTCGCGGCGGACAAAGTCATCCGCCACCGGTATAACTTGCCCGGCATCCGAACGCCGACGGCGGGCCGGCCCCGGACACGTCTCCACGCCTTGCCAGGGAACCTTGGCTGACCGGAGAGCCGATCGAGGCTCCGGTCGCGGCCCCTCGTGCGTTATCGGTTTGCTAGCCCTCGGGTGGGCCCCTGTCTCCCCCCTCGAACTCACCAACGTGGCCAGTGCACGCGCGGCCACCGACAGTTGATGTTCGGCGCAGAACCCGTCCTGTACAGGACAGATTCCCAATGCACAAGCCTAGCGGAAAAAAAATTCGGCTGAAGGGCACGCGGCCTGAATTCCTGGATGATGAGGTCCCACGCGCCCCGTACCAATCCCCCCAGACCCCCACGAGCTTGCTCGTGGGTGAATCAGATGGCCAGCTACCGAGTGAGTTTGAGGGAGCGGCGTCGTGGTCAGTGGTTCAAACTTTGGCCCGTTGTTTGCGCATGAGGAAGGCGGTCAGTGACATTCCGATGCCGACCACGGCGGTGGCGACACAGGCGTACGTTGCCAAACGGAATTGCCTTTTGGCTTCGATAAGGTGGTACGTGTACCAAGAGATCTGGCCTTGCAGGCCTTGGCGAAGGTCCATCCAGAGCTGCCAGCTTTCAAGCGGCGAGAGAGTGGAAAAGTCGGGGGGCTGGGGGCGTCTGGCCCAAAGAATAGCCAGTACAATGAGGGCGCCCGCCGCCAAGTAGAGTCCGACCATCATACAGATCTTGCGCGCGCCCCACCGTTTATCGCGACGGCGGCGGCGCGATGGATTGGCAACCTCCAGTTGCTTCATTGCCCGCAAGGGGGGAGCCGTCAAATTCGCGCCACAGCTGGAGCACTGCACCGTCTCACCAGACTGCACGGAGGTTATGTGCACGCTTTCGCCGCATTCACAGGGTAGCAGGTAGGTTGTTCGCATGCATTTCTCCGGTGATTTCAGGAAGCGTTCAGCCGGATAAGGAACGGTCCAAGCCGCGGATCAAGTTTTCCCGAGCGGCGGATTGTTCCTTGAGCGGCATTTTCATGGCTGGGCTAGCGCGAGAGCATTTTCTGCATGAACTCGGCCCGTTCTTTCCGCTGTTCCGCCGTGGGGTCCGGGATGCGATCGGGTTTATAGGGGTGATCCCGCTTGCGGACGACCTTGGCGGTGATGATCCGGTCGGGGGGGGTGGAGGCCGAAAGCGAATCGCCGCCCCGCCGCTGCAGTCGGGCCAGGACGTCCATGCCACGGATGACGCGTCCAAACACCGTGCTCAGTCCTTCTCGCTGAGGGGTGGGTAGGAAGGTGATGCAAAACTGTGAGCCGTTGGCGAACGGTCCTTCACTGATCGTGCTCAAGCTTCCCCGAAAGTGAACTCGGGGCTCCGCATCCTCGAATTCATGTCGAATGAAATGCCCGGGGCTGCCGGTACCATCCCCCAAGGGGCACCCGGAGAACGCTCCCACTCCCGGCTTGACTTCGTGAAACGTTAACCCATCATAGAATCCATCTTCGACGAGTTTAATGAAGTTGGCCACCGTGTTGGGTGCCTCGTTTTCGAAAAGCTCAAGCTCGATTTCGCCGCGCACCGTAACCAGAAGGACTCGGGGCAAGTCATTGGCGAGCCGCTCCGTCTCGCGCAATTCTTGTTCTTTTTTCCACTCCTTTTTGTAGACATCCATCAGTGCGAGCCGCCGTGAATTCTCTGTCGAATTTCCCTTCCGCTGGTCAATGATTCGCAGGCACTGTTCCGCCACGTCGAACTTGGAGCACGCGAAGGCCGCATCCGCCGCGTTTTGGTACACCGCGAGCTCGTCCACGTCACTGTCGAGCAGCATCTGGGAGACCTTCAACCCGTCTTCATAACATTCGGCCTGGACGAGCATCGAGGCGATCTGGAGTAGAAACTCCTTCAGGTCCGCGTTTTTTTGGGGGTGCATGCTGTATGCCCGCATGGCCGCGGACAACAGTTCGTCTTCCAGGGAATAGCCGTTGGTCAACGTCTGGAAGTGTTCCTTGAACAGTTCTTCCCGTTTGCTGGCGGGGGCCGCGTGAAAAGCCACCTCGAGCTCATGCAGGTCGCGGAGCATGCGCGTCCATTCACGGAAGACGTCTTCAAAATCCGCTCGCGCGTCGGACATGTCCTGGCGATCGGCGTTCGCCTCCGCCGCGCGGCTCGATTCCTCGCTCGCGCAGCCACCGAGCAGGCCGCAGAGACAGGGCAGCAGCAGCGCCATGACGAGCGACTTGCGCGCCAGAGACGTGGCTGGATGACTTTCCAGAAAGTGAATCATTCCGATTGCTCAAATCCAAGCAGACGAGCGCTGTTGCAAACCACGAACAAGGGGCCGGCAAAGTGCAACAGGATACCCACCACTGGACCAAAGAGGCCGATGGAGGCCAGATAAATAAAACTGAGAGACAACCCGACGCCAACCAACACGTTTTGGTGGATGATGCGGCGTGTCCGGCGAGCCAGGCTGATGGTGGTTGGCATGCGTCCCAAATCATCGCTCATCAACGCCACGTCCGCGCTTTGCAGCGCCACGTCGGAACCGGCCGCGCCAATGGCCACGCCCACGTCGCCCCGGGCCAGCGCGAGTGCATCGTTCACTCCATCCCCGACCATCATGACCGTATTGTCCGCGCATTCCCGCTCAATGATCTCAAGCTTTTGTTGAGGGAGCACCTCGGCGGCCACCTCGTCCACTTCCAAGTGGCTCCCGATTTCCTCGGCCACATGCCGGCGATCACCGGTCAGCAACACCAGCCGTGAAACCCCAAGCTCGCGAAGTTTGCCGATGGCCTCTCGGGCTTCGGCCCGAGGCACATCGGCCAGCAGCAGGCACCCGAGCGTTTTCACTTCCCCTCCACTGTCATTCTTGCTGATGCTGCCCAGCCATACAACCGGTCCGGAGTGTCGAGGATCCTCCGGAACCTCCCACCCTTCGTCTTTCAGCCATTGTCGTCGTCCCAGCCGGTAGGTTACTTCGTCGCATTCCGCGATGACACCTTTTCCATGAACTTCGTGGACTTGGTGCGGGATGCGGGATGCTTTTACCCCGGCGGCGGCGGCGGCTTGTACAATCGCCCGCGACACCGGATGACGCGAACCCTCCGCGCACACGAGGCTGTTGGCCAGCAATGCGTCTTCACTGGTGGCACCGCGTGGCTGCGATTCAACCAATTGGAGCTGTCCCAGGGTCACCGTCCCGGTTTTGTCGAGTACGACCGAATCGACATCCCCTAGTGATTCTAGAAATCGCGTGTTCTTGATCAAGACGCCCAGCCGGGAGGCCGTGGACAACGCGCTGACCATGGCCATGGGGCCGGCGAGCACCAGGGCACTGGGGCACGCCACGACCAGGACGGTGACGGCACGTTCCATATCACGGGTGATGAAAAGCACCACGGCGGCGATGATGAGGATCAGTGGAACGTAGTAACCGGCGTAGGTCTCGATCAGTTTCATGGTGGGGGTCTTGGAGCGTTCGGCTTGCTGAAGAAGCTGAACGATGCGCCCCAAGGCGGTTTGAGCCCCAGCGCCGGTGACCCGTACTTGAAGTAATCCCGTGAGATTCACACTACCGGCAAATACCTGATTACCCGGTCCCATGTCCGCGGGAATCGACTCGCCAGTAATTGAAGACTGATCAAGTGACGAGTCTCCCTTGATAATCTCGCCATCGGCGGCGATAATGTCCCCTGGTCGGACGACGATGGTGTCGCCCGGTTTCAGGCGACTCGCGTCCACCTCGTTTTCCTGGCCGTCGACCAGCACCATGGCGGTCGTCGTATGCAGTTTTTTCAAGCCTTCGATGGCGGCCTGGGCGCCCAGGATGCTTCGTTCCTCCAGGAACCGCCCCAGGTTCATGATCACGGCAATCAGTGCCGCCGTGTAGAAGGAATTCAGTGTCCCCATCATCATGGCCGCCAGGATAGCCAACGCGACCAACTGATACGTCGCCGATTCCTTGTTTCCGGTACAAAGTCCGACCGCCGCTTCCCAGAAAATCGGGGCGGCCACCAGGCAGGCGGCCAAGGCGACAATCAGCTCGGCCACGTTTCGCAGGTCTTCGGCCCCGTATTGCCATTGCACCCAACCGATCAGCAACAGCGCGCCGGCCACCATGGCCGTGCCGACTTGCGATACGATCCGGATCCGCTCGACCCACGTCAGCGGGGCTTCCAGGGAGGGGGCAACCGGCGGGATGGCATTGTTGGCGGTTTGAGTCACCATCACTCTCCTTCTGGCTCTTGCCCGGTCTGATCCGAGATAATGAGACGGCTGTGGGGCGCGACGAACCGCACCTTGGCCGCGTTTTCAAGGACCGCTTCAAAGGTTTCCATGAAGATTCGTTGACGAACCAAGTCGGGATTCTTTCGATACTCCGCGAATAATTCCCTGAACACGGCGTTTTCGGCCTCCGCTTCCGCCACCGCGGAACTCTGATACGCGCTGGCCTCTTGTATCATCCGATTGCTCTTGCTTTCCGCTTGTGGGATTTCACTGGCGTGAAACCCTTCCGCTTCGCGCTGAGCCGTCTGGATGTCGATCTTGGCGCTCTGGACGTCGCGAAACGCCGCGACCACGTGTCGCGGGGGGTGGATTTCCTTGAACTCAATGGTCAGCAGGCGAAGCCCCACGTCTAATTCGTTGAGACGCTCTTGAGCACGCGCCTGCACGGTTTTGTCCAGTCTTCGAGTCGCTTCGGACGCTTCATCCAGCGGCTGCTGCAAACGTAAGACATCGTCGACTTTCCAGCCGGCAATGATATGGTTCGTGGCCGCCATCACGACCTCGTGCAACAGTTTCTCGGGCTCCACGAATCCCAGCTTGAAGCGAATGGGATCGACAATGCGATACTTGGCCACGACTCGTGCCTGGACAATGTTCTGGTCTCCCGTGACGCAGTAACCTTCCACGGTGGGGTCGATCTCGTCCTGGCCCGCCCCTCCGGAAACGTCCCGCCACAGTTCCTCGACCACCACTTCCCCTTCCTGCCGCGTCGGAACTTGGATCACGCGATCGATGGGAAAGGGAAGCGCCAGCAGGAGTCCCGGTTCGCGAGGCGGGCCGAGCAGTCGCCCGAATCGCATCTGCAACCCCACGCCTTCCGATTTGACCTCCGTGATTCCCGACCCCAGAAACAGGAGCAACATCAGGACCACGACCCAGCGAAACATTTTCAGGCCGACTTCCATTCCCTGGAAGATAACGGGTTGGGAATGCCTGCGCGCCATCATGCCTTCCTATCGATCGTTAAGCTTCTTTATCAGATAATTCGCCAACATTCAGCAGAGTTCTTCCAGCCGGCGACCAAACGGCGTTTCCGCGTCAAAGCCCCACTTTGCGGTGGGAAACCTTCGGCGCGGGGTTAGGGCTTTTGGGCCCAACCGGATTGGTCACCGCTCCACCGCCTCGGGCCGCTCGCGGCCAGGGGGCGGTGAGGCTGGAGCCTCCGAGCCCACCGCCGTATCGGACGGTTCTTCCGCCTCCGGCGATGCTTGTTCGTTGGCGTGAAATAACTCGCTAAATGGTTCTTGGTCATTGCTCAAGACCACGGTGGCCCGGGCCCCAAGCGTTTTCTTGATGACCTCCATGGAGCGCCAAAAGCGATAGAAGTCGGGATCGAGTCGGTGTGC
>JBNJEM010000093.1:0-16478 GCA_051745935.1 Planctomycetota bacterium | reverse complement strand
TTTTAGGTCTCTTAGAGGTCCTTTCGTCTCAATACCGGCGAAACGAACGGCGCAACAATATGGATGGCAACGACTTGGAGTTTTTCCTCACCCCAGCCCCGGGGGCCTCTTCTAGCTGAAATAGAGTTCCGTGGCGCGGCGGATGAGCGTTTCGGACTCGGGGGCCGGGGCGCAGCCGGCGGCGAACCGGGCGTATGGAATGCCGGCGATCTTTTCCACATACTCCGGGTACACTCTGATCCGTTCCAACAGGGCTTCTCGCGTGAGTTCGGGATGGAACTGCGTGCAGTAAATCGGCTTGCCGGGGATACGGAACGCCTGGTTCGCGACGCGATCGCTTGAGGCGAGCAGTTCCGCGCCGACGGGCAGACGGTCGACCGTGTCCTGATGGCCGCTCTGCGCCCGAAACGTGCGTGGCAGGGTACTGAAGACCGGATCGTTTCGTCCCGCTTCAGTGAGATGTAGGGTGGTGGTGCCTAATTCCGCCCGTTTTGGATCGGTGAGCACTTCGCCTCCCAAGGCCGCGGCCATGGCCTGAAAGCCCCAACAGGAGGCGAAGGTCGGTTTGGACCAATCGTGCAACTCGCGCATGGCCTCCAAGGCCGCTGGCAACCAGTGACCGCCTTTGGCCACGGAGTGGTCTCCACTGCCGCCGAGCAGGACCATGTCGACTTGATCGAGCGCCGCGCGGGTTGGCACCTCGCGCAAGAGATCACAGACCTGGATCTGAGTACAATCGCACTGCAGCGCTCGGGCGAAACATTCAAGTTCCTGCCGGCGCATGGGATCGTCGGCGTTGCGGACCTGGAAGAGCAAGAAACGCAGCTTCTCGAACACGCCGTTTTCTCCGTGGACCGGTAGCCTCCGCTTCAGGCGGTATCCGATTCATAGCCGATGAGTTGCCGGAGCGCCTTGATATGCCGCTGGCCCACTTCCCGCGGCGTGGCGCCGTGTTTCTTGCACAGCGCGGCGGCGTAGCCGGTGGCAATGCCCATCTGGCCGCAGGGCTTCATCACGCGGGGCCCGCACAGGCCGATGTGGGAGCAACTGAAGCAGCGTCCCGCCATCATGAGATTGCCGATGCTTCGGGAATAGAGGCTGCGGAACGGGATGTAATAGAGGCCGCCGGTGTCGCGGAACAGGGCCTTGGATAGAAAGTCCGAGGGAGAGCCTGTCAGGACCCGTTGGTAGTGGGTGTCGATGTCGCGTTTCTCCTCGGCAACCGTATCGGGGAACTGACGACGCTGTGTCATATCCCGCATCGTGTAGACGTGGTCGCCCATCAGCCGCCGGGATTCTCGCTTTCCGGCGCAGTAAGCGACCCATTTAAGCGCGACGGTATCGTTCTTGGACTTTTTCTTCGCGTTGGCGAACGAACCGTATATGGCCCGCAACAGGTGGTCTCGGATTTTTTCCGCGTCGTCAATCTGGTTGAGATCGTCCGCGGAATACTCCCAATACCACTCGCCGTTGATGGCCTCGTGTTCCTTGGCCACCGGCATGGCCCAGGGTACGTCGGGAAAGTCCGTCCGTTCCTCGGTGCGCTCGGAGTTCCACAGCACGCTGGCGCCCATGACGCGATTGTCCGGCGTGTCCGGACTCCAGAGATCGCCGTGTTTGTCCCACGCTTCCTGGAATTCGCTGCGGGCCTCGCGTCCATAGCGATAATCCGCCCCCGCCCAGTAGCCCAGCCAGCCATCACCCGTCGCGTCGATGAAGACCGGAGCGCGGAATCGGCGAATGATGCCGCTGGTGGCCTGGCGAGCGTCCACGCTGGCGATGCGGTCGCCCGCTTTCTCCAGGCCAACCGCCAGATGATGGGGGAAGAGATCAACGCCGGATGCGGCCATGGTGGCTTCTCGTTTTTCCTGCGCCTTCCTCGCGTCCGCGTGCCCATTGGGGTAGTGGGGCGTATCGATCGTCTTCAGAATCTCGTTGCCTTTGCCCGGGATGCCAATCGTGTGCACTCGTACCTCCTCGCTGGCATTGCCCCCGAACACGGGACGATCCTGGACCAAAGCCACCTTGAGCCCTTGGGACTTGGCGACGAGAGCGGCCGCGCAGCCCGCTATCCCCCCACCCAGAACCACCAGGTCGAACTCCCGCGTCTCGATCTCCTTCCCCACGCGACCGCTGAGCCGATCCTTCCACGAGGCAAGTTCCGCGAGATCGTTGCCGGGAAGCGCGGGCGAGAACTCCCTGGAAAAGTAAATCGCATCACAGCGGCCATCGAAGCCAGTCAGATCCTCCAATTCGATGGTCACTTCGCCAGCCGAGTCAAGCTCGACCGTGCCGCCGGCCTGCCAATGCCAATCTTCATTTTCCGCTCCGAAATCCGGCTCCAGAAGCTCGCCATCAACCCGTACCTTGAACCGGCCGGGCGCCTGCCAGTCGCCGGGGCACCAGTTTCGAGTTCGTACCCAGACATGCCACGTGCCCGAGCGGGGAACCTCCACGGTCGTCTTGGCATTGGAAACCGGCTTGCCCATTCCATGAGCCAGCAGATAACAGCCCCCCATCTGCTGGTAATGCTGGCTATCCAGCTTCCACCCGCCGTGTTCGGCGAACGAGGCGGCCTCGATCAGGACGCCAGAGGTCGTCAGCGCCGCGTCCTCATCACCCAGGGCATATTGGAAAGGAACGGTTGAACTCAGACCAATGCCGCCTACAATACGGACGAATGTCCTTCTGGTCATGTCCATGTTTATGTACTCTCGCATGTATATGGATAGGTGCCGTTTACGGTGAACGTGAGGATCGCGATCGCTACGATACACTACACACTACGCCTCATTTTATACCCGGCGCTGACTGGCTGTAAACAGTGGCTCACAATATCGGCGCCCCGGCTCCACTGGGATATTAAAGCGGACGAGAAATCGCGATGACAGCAAAACGGTTGCCGCTCGACACCGATAAACTCCGGGAAATTGCCGCCGAATATCCGACGCCTTTTCACATTTATGATGAAAAGGCGATTCGCGAGGGAGCGCGCCGGCTGCAGCGTGCCTTCGCATGGAATGGAGGGTTTCGCGAGTACTTCGCGGTGAAGGCGACCCCGAATCCCTACCTGTTGAAGATTCTTCACCATGAGGGGTTCGGTTGCGATTGCAGCTCTCTTCCCGAGCTGTTGCTGGCGGAGCGAGTGGGGGTGAAGGGCGAAGAGGTCATGTTTACGTCGAATGACACGCCCTCGGTGGAATTCGCCAAGGCCGTGAGTATGCGGGCGATCGTGAATTTGGATGACATCACTCATGTTGGGGTGCTCGAGGAAACGGCGGGGATCCCGGAGCTTATCAGTTTCCGATACAATCCCGGTTCCTTGAAGCAGGGCAACACCATTATCGGGCATCCTGAAGAGGCCAAGTACGGGCTCACTCGCGAGCAGCTGTTTGACGCCTACGGGATGGCCAAACGGAAGGGGGCCACGCGGTTCGGCATCCACGCCATGGTCGCGTCCAATGAGCTGGATCCGGCGTATTTCGTCGAGACGGCTGATCTGCTCTTTCACTTGGCGGTCGAACTTCGAGATCGGCTCGGTATTCATGTTGAATTCGTTAATATTGGGGGGGGGATCGGAATTCCTCATGAGCCTGGCGAAACGCCGGTCGATCTCGATACGGTCAGCCACGGGATACGCGAGCGTTACCAAGCGGTGATTGAAGCCAACGGCCTGGTTCCACCTCGCCTGTACATGGAATGTGGGCGGGCGATTACGGGGCCGTACGGCTATCTTGTCTCGAAAGTGCGGCACATCAAAAAGACCTATAAGAACTTCGCCGGACTGGACGCCTGCATGGCAAACCTCATGCGCCCCGCGATGTATGGCGCGTACCATCACATCTCCGTGCCGGGCAAGGAAGGGGGGCCCGCCGTTGTTTACGACGTCACCGGATCGCTGTGCGAGAACAATGATAAGTTTGCCATTGACCGCGCGCTTCCGGAGCTTTCACGCGGAGATCTGGTGGTTATCCACGACACCGGGGCCCACGGCCATGCCATGGGATTCAACTACAATGGGAAGCTCCGGTCCGCGGAACTGTTGCTGAGGGAAGACGGTAGCATTAAGCAGATCCGACGGGCCGAAACCCCCGATGACTATTTCGCCACGCTCGATTTCCGCGGTCTGGAGACGTTTCCCGTGTGACTTGTCCGGGTGGGGTCAGTGAAGAAACAACGATCTGATTCAACGCGGTCGAGCGATACCCCGTTCGCCCCAAACGACACGTAACGAGACGCTCCGCGGACGCCCCGTGTTCCAGCAGGCGGCGTCAGGTCCGTCTTTCCGCCCACCTGACACGCACGCGATCGCCGACGCCGAGGGCCAGCGAGTGGGCGGCATGGCCGTTTGACACGGCGATTTCCAGGCGATCGCTGGAACCGAAGAGGGCAACGGCGGTTCCTGGCGGGGCGTGTGCGTACGTTTCAACCAAGCCCAGCCATGTCTTCCCGCCGTATTCCACCCGCGCCTGGTCCAGCGGAGTCCGTTGAGGGAGCATCGCTCGGGTGATATTGGTGATCAGGTTGCCAAAGTGGTCGATGAGCACCACGGCGCCGGTCAACGCGGATGGCTCTCGTTCGATCGGGGGCCAGTCAAGTTGCTCGAGCCGATTCTGATCCGTTCCCAATTGGCACGGTTCAACGCCGAGCGAGAGATGGGCTGCCACGGGAGCCATGATATCGCGACCATGGAACGTGGCGGATACCGGATGCCGCCAGTATTCGGAGGAGCGGACCGTGACCAACCGCGAGACGGGTTGGTGATGAGCCACCAGGCTCAACAATCCATTGTCAGGGGCCACGTATTGTTGGGAGCCAATTCTGGCATGGACGATTCCACGTTGCGTGCCCACCCCTGGATCAACAACCGCCACGTGAATCGTATCCGGGGGAAAGTACCACGTGACATCGGCAAGCACCAGCGCGCCGTGACGGATGTCTTGCGGGTTGATGGAGTGGGTGATGTCAAGCAGAGTGACGTCCGGATTGACCGAAAGCGCGGCGGCTTTCATCTGGGCCACGTACGGGCTGCCCTCTCCAAAGTCGGTGGTTAAGGTGATGAACCGAACGGACATGGTCGTGGCAGTTCAGGACAGTGCCGGCAGCCTCCGCGCCGCTACGATTTGCCTTTTGCTTTTCCGGCCACCTGTCCCACATTGGGCAGATTGAACGGGCGTTGCCGCACCACGCGCTGCACCGCCCCGCTGCGCAAACACTGGGTGCACACGCGGATCCGCCTGTTATGGCCTTCAGGGGTGGTAACCCGCACGCTCTGGAGATTCGGCTTGAATTTTCGGCTTGTAATGCCGGTGATTTTCGTGCCCACGCCGCCCAGATACTTGGCCTTTCCGCGAATTTCCACGCTGTTACCGACCTGGCTGCCCTTGCCGCAGACTTCGCAAACCCGTGCCATGTGTGGAACCCTCTCTATCACGATTGTTTCAAACAGTCAGACTGCCGCCAGCCAGTGTTGCCAGCCAGTGTTGCCAGCCAGACCATGTTGCCACGGTCAGAGTGCCGCCGACTGGACCCCGGCCGGGTACCGTTTCGCTCCCCATCGACCGAACCGGCGGCGGCGCCTATTGTTTTCCGGCGCATACGCAAAACTTTTGAGTATAACGATGCATGGCCATGTTGCAACGCCACTAAATCAACAATCGAAGTGGAACCCCCCCACATCAGGGACACGGGTTGTGCGACACGTCCGCGTCCGCTTGGTGCTTGGTGCTTCGTGCTTGGTGCTTGGTGCTTGGTGGTTGGTTGGTAGGGGGTACGGTTGCGGGAACCGTCCTGGCGAATTCCGGGCGCGTGCTAGTGAGTGGTGGAACCGTTCGGGGGCAAAAGACTGATATCCGCCGAGGTTCGTCCGTTGCACACATTGAGGAAAGGCTTTTCGAGGTGCAAATGCCACGGGCTGCCGTGTCCAGGCCGTGTAGCCGCAGCCGTGAACGGCTACATTACTCGTGCTTCATTCCGCGTCGGGTGAACGCATGGCGTGAAATCACCCCGGGGCATTTAGCCGGCGTGAGGGCGGGTAATGGTGAGCACTTCTTCCAGAACCAGGCGGTTTGTCCCGATTCCCTCGCCGTGGTAGATGGTGCGGTTGCCCGACCAATCGGTGAACGAGCCGCCTGCTTCTTCCAGGATCGGCTGCAGGGGCGCGGCATCCCAGATGCTCATGACGGGGTCGACCATGACGGCGGCGCGGCCGGTTGCCACCAGCAGGTATCCATAGCAATCGCCCCACGTTCTGGTAATGTCGGCGCGGCGTTGGAGTTCTCTGTAGGCTTGCCACGCATCCCGTTTTTCGTACAAATCGACCTGCGAAGTGACGAAGAGGCCCTCGAAAAGGCTGTCGCAGGCGGAGACGCGGGCGGCGACCGGTTCCTGGTTTCTGGTGACGTACCATGCCCCGCGTCCTTCGGCGGCATAGACGCATTCGTCGAGCGCGGGCATGTGAATCACCCCGGCGATGCTTCGCTGTTGGTATTCGACACCGACGAGCGTCCCGTAGAGTGGAACGCCGCGGACGAATGAGGCGGTGCCGTCGATCGGATCGAGTATCCACCGGTACCCTGAATCGCCCATGCTTTGCCCGAATTCTTCGCCCACAATGGCGTCGTTTGGAAAGTGGGCCTCGATTTGCTCGCGCAACACCTGTTCGGCTTCGCGATCCGCGATCGTCACTGGCGACTGATCGGCTTTACGTTCCACGGCGAGTCGGCGATTGCGGAAGTACTTGAGCGTCAATCGTCCCGCTTCCCGGGCCGCTTGGCACGCCAATTCGAGGCGGGCGTCGAGCGCTGGGGCATCGTTTGGCATGGCAGTGCTTATATTTCAGGCGGTTGAATTTTTCCGGATGGGACGCTGCCCGACGCAGGCCGTCCTCCCGTTGGTCGGACTCGCGGCGGAGAAAGTCATCCGCGATCGGTATAATTGGATTCTTGCGGCCCGGCTTCGCGCGACTCAGTGTCGTCGGGCAATTCAGGAGGCGCGAGGAGTTGCGAGAGTTTAATGGCTTCGAGCTGCCGACGTGAATTGTTCGTGACTTCCTGAAGGGCTTCTTGCAGGCGATTTTGAAAATCAACCGATAGTTCTTCATCCACCGGCTCACCGGTATTCAATGGCCCTTCAATGGCTTCGATGACTTCGAGCAGCGAGATCTCCGAGGGGGGGCGCACCAGCGAATACCCGCCATCCACCCCCCGGGTGGAACGTAGGATCCCGTGGGTGACAAGATTACGGAGAATCTGCAGGAGGAAGCGTTCGGGCATTTTTCCTTCCGCCGCCAGTCGGCTGCACGGGACGGGCGCCAACGACTCATTGTTAGCCAGCTGAAGTGTGGCTCGTACCGCATACGCGACTGTCCGTGATAATTTCATGGTGGTAGCCCGCCTTTTCTTCCTACTGAACCGTCTACAAGGTACACTCGACTTTCCACTCGAAGATACCTGGTTGGTTGCCCTGACACACCGTGGTAGAGGCAAACTCTCCCTTGCTTACCCGCTTCGGGCTCATTGGCACGTGCCCTCCTGTCAATCAACACACCCAAACCCGCCGCCCCAAACCCACGACGCGTGACAAACCCCGCGTGTTGACTGGCCATGTGGGCGAGATAGAATCGGCAACCCCGCGCGTCGCCCATGCGAACCGTCCGAACACAATCACTAGGCCACGCGTGCGATGGCCCCCCCGACCAGTACTCGTGTTTCCCGCGTGATTTTCCCGCGTGATCCCCATCCCGGGCAAACGGAACACTTCCCAGCGCCAGCGGCGAACGCCCCCCTTGCGTCCGGCAACTGATCCGCTCCCATCGTGTCGTTTCTGATTGCGTGAAGGGTGTGGCTGCCCTACCTCATTACACCTTCGCATAATTTAGCAAAGCTCGGGCAAAAGTCAATCACTCCCGATGACGCATTGCATGCCACACCAACAAGATAGCGCCGCACACGAGCCAGGAATCGGCTAGATTGAAAATCGGCCAATCGAAGCCGATGGCGTCGATTTTGAAGTGGAGCCAATCACGCACCGCATAGACCGGCTGGCCCGGTTCGTGGTGCCGAAGCACCCCCCGCCAAGTCAGACCGTGCAGCCCCAAGCGGTCGTATAGATTCCCCAGTATTCCGCCCATCACCAAGCCCAGCGAGATGGTCAGGTGCAGGTCACGGAGGACACGCGCGAAAATCACCCACAGCACAATGCCCACGCCGGTCGCGATGGACAGCACGGTGAACGCCCTCACTTGACCCTGCCCAATCCCAAACAAAGCCCCCTCGTTCAGGTTGGTTTCAAACCCGAAAACCCCCTCGATAATCCAAATAGGGGGCTCAGGCACCCCTTGCTGAACGAGCGGTGACCCCAGCCGCTCGAAGGCCCATTCCTTGGTGATCAAATCGAGCGCGCAACCGACCACGGCCAAGGCGATGAACGTCAGCAGCGACCATGCCGTGCGAGCGGATTGAGCGGTGTCAATGTGGCTTGGGCTGGTCCGCGCACTTGATGCAGTATGGTGTGTAGGGGATTGCATTGAGACGGGTTTTCGGAATTCGGCCACCACACTCCGTGCACGAACCATAAGTGCCTTCCTCAATCCGTTCCAAAGCCTGTTCGATCAAATCGAGTACTTCTTCGTCGTTCGCCATGAGCGAGAGTGTGAATTCCTGCTCGAAATTGTCGCTGCCCACGTCCGCCATGTGAATCGGCATGCTCGACAAATCGCCGCTCGCCTCCGTCCGAGGACGTCCCAGCGTGGCGTCGGCCATCGTATTCACGTCCCCACGCAAGCGGGCACGCAAGAGGAGAAGCTTTTCCTTGAACGGTTTGGTCTCCAGTTTCTTTCTCATCTCAGTATGTCCTGTCACGGGATGTAAGCTGCGTCTTACGGCCGGTAACAAAGCCTACCTCGCGATTCCAAAACTCCTTGCATGACGGGGAATCTGAACGGTTTTGTTACGGCTTCCTAATGTCCAACAAAGATGTCCAACAAGTCACCCGAACCACGTCCCAACACGCCATCGTTTTTGCCGTGAACCCAACCGTTGAAATGGCGCCTCGGGCCCCCGGCGAAACAACGGATTAACTTGCGTCCCCTGGTGGCTTCCAAGGCGGCAGGGCCGCCAACCAAATAGGAACACCGCACAGGGATGGGGCGCTCCCGTCAAGGATGCGCGCACCGTGCGCGCGTTACCTCCTAAGACTCTGACCATATTGGCCCCCTGCCCCGGCTTGGCCTTTTTGCCCAGCCACCTTTCATGGCGAACGCGTTACTGTCGCGTCCCCATCCATCCCACATCCTCCCAAAAGGAGCACCCCGCGAGCCGAAGCCAGGCGACTTGAAATTGATCGGCGTGCCAACCCTTAGATCGCCTGTACTCCTCCCAACGGAAACTCAATCCCCCTTAAGCCCCGCTCGGCGTGGCGGATGTTGCCGTTCTCGAGTACCCCTCAACCCCGTTATTCTACTCGCGGCCGTGGCCATTGTCAAAGACCCCGCCCATGAAATGAACAACCCGGCGGGCCCTCCGCGGCGCGCGGGCCGCCGTCCGCTGGGCGAGCCGGTGTATTTCGACACGATGAGCGGCTTGTTCAACGGCTTCGCGTGGCCCCCACTCGGCCGCTTTCACCTTGTCTCCCGCTTTGACCTGACCTAGACTGAGAAAAGCCATGGTCGCCTGGGTGCGCGGCACGTTGGGCTGAAGGTTGACCTCTTCGTGACACTGGAGGTGGGATATCCCGCCCGCGTGGCTCGCGAAATGGTTGGCCCAGCCGAATCGGTACGTGTCGTTTTTGACTGAGTGAAGAATAAGTTCTATCGTTGTGGAGCCGCGGCAGGCTTGAGCGCAACAAAATCACATGGGCGGTGAAATTCGTGTCCGACACTCCCGTTGCTTTCCAGCGTTGTATCGCGCCTCGATGTGGTGCGACGTACTCTGTTCACGAAACCTTGGTGGCGTGCCGGGAATGTGGCGAGCTGCTGGACGTGGCCTACGATTGGGACCGGGTTGAAGTGCCTCGATCCCTGGAGGAAATCGAGGCCGCTTGGGCTCGCCGCCGCGACCCGATCTGCTACAGCGGGGTGTGGCGCTTTCACCGTCTGCTCCCGTTTTGTGGCCGGGAGCAGATCGTGACGCTGGGCGAGGGTCAGACGCTGTTCCAACGGGCCGACACGGTGGGGCAATACGCGGGTCTCAAGCCGGGGTGTTTGTTTCTCCAATACGAGGGCATGAACCCGTCGGGCAGCTTCAAGGACAATGGAATGACGGCTGCCTTCACCCACGCCCGCATGACGGGGGCTCGACGCGCCGCCTGTGCGTCAACCGGAAACACCAGTGCCTCCTTGGCCATGTATTGCGCCACGACCCGCCTCATGAAAGCGGTGATTTTCGTCGGCTCCGGCAAGATTTCTTATGGGAAGCTCTCCCAGGCGCTCGACTATGGCGCCCTCACAGTGCAAATCGCCGGTGACTTTGATGATGCCATGGTTCGCGTCGGCGAGGTTTGTGGCCAGCTGGGAATGTACCTGGTCAACAGTGTCAACCCCTTCCGGCTGGAAGGGCAAAAGGCGATCATGTTCCGGGTGCTGGAGTCGTTGGCGTGGGAGCCGCCCGATTGGATCGTGGTGCCGGGCGGCAATCTCGGAAACTCCAGCGCGTTTGGAAAAGCCTTCACCGAACTCAAGCAGCTCGGGTTGATCAAACGCATTCCCCGTCTGGCCGTCATTAATGCCACCGGCGCCAATACACTCTATCAGCTCCACGAACAACGCGGCGCGCGGTGGAACCAGGGGCACTCCAACATGCGGATTGCCGACCAGTACGCTCGGGAATTGGATGAAAGGCAACAGAAAGCCTCGACGATTGCCAGTGCGATCGAAATCAACCGGCCCGTCAACTTTCGTAAGTGTTTGCGAGCTCTCGAGGCATGTGATGGCGTGGTGCGGCACGTTCCCGACCAGGACATTCTGGATGCCAAGGCGCAGGTGGGCGCCGGCGGCGCGGGATGCGAACCGGCAAGCGCCGCAAGCGTGGCTGGAACCAAACTATTGCGATCGGAAGGAGTAATTGGCGCCGATGATCGCGTGGTCTGTATCCTGACCGGTCACCTGCTAAAAGACCCCACCGCCACCGTGGCCTATCACACCACCGATCAGGACCAGTTTGACAAGGTGCTCGGCAGCCGTGGTGTCCGGCGAGCTTCATACGCCAATCGAGCGGTGGCCGTGTCGAACGACCTGAATGAAATCATCAAAGCAATTCAACTCTATACCTGATTTAGAAAGCCCGACGTACGCTGATCGGCTGAACAATTCACGGCATGTAACAAGACATGGTTCCCGCTCCCAAAACTCCCTAGGGTGAACGGAAACCTGACTGGTTTTGTCATGGCTCAAGAATGACGGAGAGACCACGGTATGAGCGAAATTCGATTGGTGATTCATGGCGCGGGGGGACGGATGGGACGGAGGCTGGTGGCACTGGCCAACGAAGATTCGGAATTGAGGGTGGTGGCCGCGTTGGAATCGGACGCGCATCCCGAGCTGGGATCGGATGCCGGTCAATTGGCGGGGGTGGGGTCGATTGGCGTGCCGTTGAGTTCCACGTTGGAGGTTTCCGCCGACTGCGTCATCGACTTTTCGGCGTCGGAGGTCGCGTCCCGGGTTGTCAATCTATGCAGTGAACGGCAATTGCCGTTGGTGTTGGCGACCACCGGTCTGAGTGACGCTCAAAAGGAACAGGTGGCGGGGCTGGCCGAGCAGGTTCCGGTCGTGTGGGCGCCGAACATGAGTCCGGCCGTGAATCTGACGATGAAACTGGCAACGATCGCCGCCCAAGCCTTGAAGGATTATCTCGGGGGGACGGACGTGGAGATCATCGAGCGTCACCATCGCTTCAAGAAGGATGCGCCGAGCGGGACCGCACTGCGGTTTGGTGAATTGATCTCCACCGTGATGGGACAGACGCAAGTGACCCACGGGCGCCAAGGCCATGTGGGGGAACGCCCCCGCCAGGAGATCGGTTATCATGCCCTTCGCGTCGGTGACAACGTGGGGGAACATACCGTTGTTTTCGGTACACTGGGTGAATCGATCGAACTGTCGGTTCGGGCTTCCAATCGGGATTGCTATGCGGTCGGGGCGTTGACGGCCGCCAAGTATATCGTGCGACAGCAACCCGCCATCCATACGATGGTCGATGTGCTCGGATTGTGACCGGGCCCGGCGGAAATGCTTGATGCGATTCGTGCCGTTTCTGGTGGCGGCAAGGATTGGGGGAGCCGTTGACGGGTGCCGCTACACGGCCTGGACACGCAAGGCCCGCATGGATGCCACGGGCTTGTCCCGTGGTGGTTCACGCTCGACGCTACACACCGGCCAGACACACCACTCCTGCCTGTCGTAGCGTGGAACGTAACGGACCACGGGACAAGCCCGTGGCATTTTCACCTAGAAAAGCCTTTCCTCAATCTGTGCAACGGCCGTGCGTACGCCCGCGGATATCAGTCTTTTGCCCGTGAACGGTTACGGATCGAGAGTCACGGTTGCGCCGCCATCAAGATGGCGCCGTGCACCACGACGCTTTCTCCCAAAGCTGCTGGTTCGACGCGATAGCGGCCGGCGAGCGGGGGAAAGACATAGCGAGCGACCTCGCGGCGCACCGGCGCGTGAAAGAGCTGTTCCCCCATCAACGAGACGCCGCCGCCAATGACCACCACCTCCGGTGCCAGCAACGTGATCGTTTGCGCGATGGCCCACCCGAGTACCTGGCAGGCGTGATCGATGACGGATTGAGCGATCAGATTGCCTTCCGTGGCCGCTTGGGCCACGATTTGCCCGGTGATTCGATCGACGTCAAACTGGCACCGTTGCAGCAGATCCCGCGCGTATTCCTCTTCCGCCTGGCGCGCGTCAGCCAATTTCTGCCGTAATTCAACGCCGTCAAGCCCCACGCCGTTGGTTTGGATCGGCACGGTCCGCATGTGGCCGCCGATCCTTTGCTGGATCGCCGCGACGATCCCCCAGCCACTGGCGATTGATTCCACGGTGGTTTCAGGATCGTCCGCTTGCAAGCCAGGCCGCAGGTGCCCGATTTCGCTACAGGCTGGACGGTTCCTTCCCATCAGTGTTCCACCGGAAACGAAGCCACCGCCGACCCCCGTTCCCACCGTGATATAGAAGACGCTTTCGTGTCCTTTTCCCGCCCCCAACCGGGCTTCGGCCAGCGTCGCCGCGTCACAGTCATTGCCCAGCACCACGGGAAGCTCCAAAGTTTCGCGACACCATTGGGACAGCGGGAAATCATCCCAACCCTCAATCTGATGGCTCTTGATCACGCGGCCGGCCCGGGCATCAATGGGCCCGCCAAAGCCAATGCCGAGCCGGTGGATCGAATGCCGGGCAACGAGCGGGGCTCCCCAGTGTTGGATCTGTCGCAGGATGCCCGCCGCCCCGTTTTCAGGCACGATGTCGGCTCGCACCAACTCGACCAGCTCAGTCGATTCCCCGTTGCCGACGCCCAGTTGCAATTTCGTCCCGCCGATCTCAATGCCAAGGTACATGGTCGAGCACTTCCTGTGTGTGGAAACGGATCTTCATCCTTCGCCAGGGAACATTCAAATGGCCCGTGCGAGGACTTGATCCCCGGGGCGAATGTCGTCAGACTCCCCTGTTGATCAAGGCGAACCGGGCTCGCTCCGCTCTCGCCAGCGGCGGATTCGATCACCCAGAACACCTGTCCATCAACCGTGGAAAGATCTCCCGCCACGACATACCGCGCGCTAAATCCCATGGCGGTCCCCGTCGGTAACGTCTGTGGCATTGCCGTCCCTGCCGACAGCTTCACCGATATCGGCGGTTCGCCCCGAGGCGATCCTTGCACGCCAGGCTGTTCCCTATCTTGGGGCAACGGACTGGTACTCCGTCCGTTGCTTTCCCCTCGTGAAAACGGGGGTCGCGGCGCGTTTTGGGATTCCCGCTTTTTCGCGTATTCTGGATCCGAGTCAGTCGTCGAGCTATCGTTTAGGAGGCCACCTTGACCGGATAATCCTGGCTTGCCCTGCCCTTCGCGACCGTGTCCCTTCAGGATCTCAACAGGCGGTTTAGGAGGTTGAGACTCGTCGGACGACCTCGACGAGCGGGTGGATTGCACATCACAACCGGTCGTGAACACGATTACCACAGCGATGCCGCAAGCCGCGATTTTGGTTACCGTCTCAAGGTTCAGATCCATCGCTTAGACCTTGCTAAAGCCGCCCCCCGAATCCGCATCCTACCCCAGCGTGCAAGCGCCAGCGCCGTCCGCCCGTCAGCCGTCATGGTAAATCATGGTTTCGAGAAATACCACACGCTCGCGAAAGGCTGCCCCAGATCTCTAGCGGTCGGCCAGATAATACAAGTAGCAAATGCTATTGGCGATTCCCACGTTTCGACGTCCGCCTCATTCCGCCGAATACTCGTACGCGCCAATATCGACGCCCTGCCCTTTCGGACGAGAAACGTCGCGGATGTCGACATCCGGTGCCCGGTCTTGGCAACCCGCGTCAATGGCGGGGCTCCCTGCCTTCAAACGAAAATCCCGATTCGCGGGATCCACGAAGATCGCCGCGCGGTCCTCGACAATCAAGTTGTGATCCACCGTCATGTCCCGGCCACTTTGGGCATGCAGCGCGGTGGTCAGATTATTGCGGACCGTGCAGCCACTTGACGGCGTGCCATTTTTGTGCTTCCCGACTCGCACCGCGGCAGGGCCGGGCCTGCGGTCGTTCGGGTCAATCACCGTATTGTTCACCACCCGGCACCCGCGGGCTCCTCCCAGGGTGATGCCGTGGTAGTGGTCGACAACGACGACGTTGTTTTCAATAACCCAGTCGACATACATCCCGTCAAAGCACCCGATGCCCTGGAGTGCCCCGCGATGTGGCTGGTCCCGGTCTTCGTAGTTAATGATCGTGTTACCTCGCAGGATGATCCCCACCACTTCGCCGGCACCCACTCCTTGCTCGCTTCGCGACCAACTCTGAAAACCATCGTCATGGTTGTCGTTGACGTCGTAGCAGTTTTTTACCACGTTGTCTTCGAAAACGATGTGATTTCCGAGTCCCCGCAGGCCATCGCCGGCGAAGTTCTCGACGAGGTTCTGTTCCACCAATGAATGAGACGCCCCGACGGTGATGCCGAAATCAACGTTCTTCAACCGGTTTCGCCGCACCGTGATACGTGTGCCGTCGGCTTCGATCCCGCTGCACGAACGCGCATTCCACTGCTGGACCGACCACTTTGACGTGTCTTCCGCCGACCGTACAACACAATCCTCCACGACCACGTCACGGACCGGGCCGCGCCAGCCATGGGATTCCAGATCGATCATCGTCCGCGGCCGTTTTCCGTCGCCAAACTCCGGGCTCACGTGCAGCCCTTTCAAGATCCAGCGCGAGCCGGATCGTAAACGAACGCTATGGAAACGAGGCGTATGTCCTTCGCACGCGGCAAGGGTGATGAAATCCGAGTTATAGTATCCCAGGATCCGCACATCGCCGTAATCTCCGCCGCGAAGCCAGATCGTGTCGCCAGCCTTCACCGGAGCCCCTGGGTTCTTTGCCGCGAGTTCGCTGTCGTTCTCGTATGGAAAAGAGCTCCAGTCGCGGCTCTCGACAAGCCCCTGATCGAAAACCTCCTGCAAGCTTCGCCACGGTTTGTCGGCGCTTCCGTCATTGTCCGGATCGCCCCGTTTCGGATCGACATAGTAGTCCGCTGCTGCCGCGACGAGCGGGCCTGACAAGAAAAATGAAACGGCCAAGAGGCAGGAAAGGCGCAACATGGTAGGTTCCTTGATGATCAACCAAAAGGTTGGCGACATTGATGTCAGGGGATGTCGCCGTACGGTCGAATTGTCCCGTTCCAATATATACTGGTCGCGGATGACTTTCTCCGCCGCGAGTCCGACCAACGGGAGGACGGCTTGCGTCGGGCCGCTTTCCACCCGGAAAAAACCAACCGCCTGAAATATACCACACGGCGGAACAAACGTGGCAAATCCGGCCAAGCATGAACTGTTCTTGCAACGGCGTCGGCACTTCATTTACTGCTTCCTGTATGATTGAAGTGTCGAACGGCCATATAAGAAGGCAGTGATTTCACGCCATGAACAAGGCTGTTTCGTCTTAAGCACTCAAGTGGACACACGCTGAAGCGTCAACTAAGCTGATTGTAACCGTTCACGGGCAAAAGACCGATATCCGCGGACATTTGCACGTCTGTTGCACATATTGAGGAAAGGCTTTTGGAGGCGCAAATGCCACGGGCTTGTCCCGTGGTGGTTCACGCTCGCCGCTACACACCGGACGGACACACCACGCCTAGCCCTCGGTAGCGTGGAACGTAACGGACCACGGGACAAGCCCGTGGCATCCATGCGGGCCTTGCGTGTCCAGGCCGTGTAGCGGCACCCGTGAACGGCTACAGCTGATTGTGCAACACTTCAGCC
>JBNJEM010000092.1:0-16545 GCA_051745935.1 Planctomycetota bacterium | reverse complement strand
GCCCACCGAGGCCAAGGAACCGAAAGCGGAAGATGGCGAGGACGACGAAGTTGGACCCGCTCCAGTCGTCGATCCCACCGCGTTCTTACCCACGGAACGTCGATTCATCCAAACCAACTTGGTCCGTTAAGTTGGCCGGTTAGAAAGCGACGAGGACTAGCGGCCTGTCCGAACTCGATTCGGGCAGGCCGTTCGCTTTTCTGAAGCTAGGTGGAACAAGGTTATGAACGATTGTCAACCGAGGTCCAACGGCATGGACGAATCTGCTCGCTTGCCGGCGGCGAGTAACGCGGCGGATGCGGACGCTGCGTGGTATAACAGTCCTTTCATGCGAGCGTGCCGCGGCGAGCCCACCGAGGTCACTCCGGTTTGGCTGATGCGTCAAGCTGGCCGCTACATGACCGAGTACCGCGAGGTCCGTTCGAAAGTTTCGTTTTTGGAGCTGTGCAAAACCCCGGCCCTTTGCAGTGAGGTGATGTGCACGGCGGTGCGGAAGCTAGGGGTTGATGCCGCTATTATCTTCTCTGACCTGTTGCCGATTGTCGAGCCGATGGGGTTTGAGTTGGAATTCCTGGAAGGGCGTGGTCCAGTGATTCATAATCCCATCCGAGAGCCAGTGGACGTGGATCGGGTGAGGGAACTCGAACGGGTCGATGCGCTGCATTTCGTCGTGGAAACGGTGCGGCAAACGCGGCGGGATTTACCGCCCCATTTGCCTCTACTGGGATTCTCTGGCGCGCCCTTTACGCTGGCCAGTTATGCGATTGAAGGAGGAAGCAGTCGAAGCTTCCAGCAGACGAAGATGTTGATGTACCGCGACCCAGGGGCTTGGAAAGCGCTGATGGAACGGTTTGCCCGGGCCGTTACCCTTTATTTGAACGCGCAAATCGGGGCCGGCGCGCAGGCCGTGCAGTTATTCGATTCGTGGGTGGGGTGTCTTGGCGTCGACGATTATCGGCGGTTCGTCTTGCCTTATGTCCAGCAGGTTATTGCTCGTCTTGCCAAGGGAGTCCCGGTCATCAGTTTTGCCACCGGTAACCCTCTCCTCAATCCCCTGTTGGCCGAAGGGGGGTGTACGGTGGTTGGTTTGGACTGGCGGAGCCGGCTCGATCAGGCCTGGCACGTGATCGGGACCAACCGGGGCGTGCAAGGGAACCTGGATCCCTGTGTCCTGCTGGCTGATCGCTCGTTGATTAGGCAGCGTGCTCGAGAGATACTGGACATGGCCGCGGGCCGACCCGGTCATGTTTTTAATCTGGGACATGGCGTGCTGCCGCAAACGCCGGTCGATCATGCCATTGCCCTGGTCGATGCCGTGCATGAGCTGAGCCAGCGGTAGGCGGTCGAGAACGCCCATGCTCAATGGGCCACGGGTAGTCACGGCTGGTTATCAGGCTTCCCGGTTGATGTGATCAATCAGCTGTCGTAGGCGCCCCAAACTCTGGCGGTCAAAATGGAATACCAGCCGCGGTAGCTCTTTCAGTTCCGGCTCGTTTCGTTCCTCCGGCAGTGGCTTGGATAAGGTGAAATGGCCGTTAACCAGGATGTCGGAGTATCTCCGGTTAATGTCACGGAGCACGGTGGGAGGGAGTTCGTGCTGGACTCGCAGCACCAGATTCTCGTGAACGTATCGCATGCTGTGATAGACCCGATAGAATTGCATGATCTCGTCCACGCACTGCTGGGCGTCGTGCGTGATTCGGTATAGGCTCAGGTCATCCGGACCGATCATCCGCCGTTGAACCAGCTGGGTATCGATGAATTCATGGAGTTCGTGCCAATAGGTCCCTCCAGGCTCATCCAGAAGCACGAGGGGAACCATGTCCCGTTTGCCTGTTTGGAGCAGGGTTAGAATCTCCAGTGCTTCGTCGAGCGTGCCAAACCCTCCGGGCAAGCAGACCACGGCATGGCATTCCTTGACGAACATCAGCTTTCTCGTGAAGAAATACTTCATGAACACCAGCTTGTGGTCGCCGGCGATGACTGAATTCGCCGTTTGTTCGAATGGGAGCAGAATATTGAGCCCCATCGAGTGCTCTCGGCCAGCGCCCACATGCCCGGCCTCCATGATGCCACTGGCCGCCCCCGTGACGACCAGCCAGTTGCGATCCGCCATTGCTTTGGCAAAATCAACGGCTTGCTGGTAAGTGGGCTCGTGAGGTTGCGTGCGTGCTGAACCGAAGACGGTTACCTTGCGATGGCGCCGGTAGGGGCCGAAGACTTTGAAGGCATGCCGGAGTTCCTGTAGGGTGCGGCTGATGATTTTTAGGTCGCCACGCGTGGGAGCCTCGTTTTCCAGCTGGTCGATCGATTCCTTGAGACCGTTAATCAGACCACCGACTCGGCGGGAACGGTGTTTGGGGGAAGAATGCCCCCCGCCAGCAGGTTCTGAGGGAGCGGCGTCAGGGGGGACCGCGGGACGTGAGGGAGGGTCTTTCTGGGACACCCGGATGCTCCTATGCCATGCTGTAACTCCGTCCGATCAAAAACGCCGCGAAGCTGCGGTGCCGCTTGCGGCACGAACATCCCAAACGGCGTGCCTTGTGGCCGTTTTCGGATTGTGTCACGCTTGCCCAGCAGCGGTATAATCGCTGAAATACATACCGGTCGCGGATGAGTTTGTCCGCCGCGAGTCCGACCAACGGGCGGACGGCTTGCGTCGGGCAGCTTTCCAGCCGGAAAAATCCAACCGCCTGAAATACATACCGGTCGCGGATGACTTTGTTCGCCGCGAGTCCGACCAACGGGCGGACGGCTTGCGTCGGGCAGCTTTCCAGCCGGAAAAATCCAACCGCCTGAAATATAACACGGGATTGGTCCATCGCGACGCGAGCCTCGAGCCGTTGCGTCGCGTCTGCGGTTTCGCCAGCCGAAGTTTACCATATCCACGCGTCCATCGCGGTGCCCGCCTCATCGCCTGGCGTGACCTACCGTCCAAGCCGGGGACGTTCGGGCAACAAAAAACCCCGGACGCAAGCCGGGGTTGAGGGCAAAGTGGCTGTCGATCGTTTTCTCGGTCCACGGGGCCTAGTCTGGAGGGGCGCCCCAAAAAACGCTAAGCGGACGGGCGTCGATAATGTTGATAGGCGAGTATCACCTCGTACAAGTCGGATGAAATCGTGACTTCGTCGTCCTCGAAGTCACGCAACCATGTTCTGCCATTTTTGATGGCGTCCGCGAGCCACTCGAAGACTTCCCCTAAAGGGACCGTTACCGAATCGTGATTGAACGCTTGGGAAGCAACCGAAGACGCTGATTCCTTTTCGGGGCCGAAGTAGATTCGAAGCCGAGGTTGGGCCATGAAGCATTCCTTACGAGGTGAGACAATACGCACCATTCACGTACTTTCGGGTATCGGTTGCAACGGCACTGCGGGTTTGGGGTTTTTTTCAAAAACTTAGGGGGATGCGTGCCCAATGGCAAGATGCATGGGGGGGAAGTGTTCCAGGGGGCGTGATCCTTGACAACGTACGGGGCAGGCGCTAGAGTGCGCACGGTGCCATGGCTGCACTGCGGTGAGCATCGGCCATGAATTACCGTGGCGTTTCGGGAGACGGGTAAGAAGGTCGCTCCTAATTCGACAGCGCCGCTTTGGTTCGACCAATGAACGCAAAGCGTTACGATAGAAAGTTTTAGCCCCACCGGCCCTGTGCCGGTGGTTAGGGGGTTTGAGAACTAGGCATTTCGAAGTCTAAGCACCTCTAACAAAACCATGCGGATGTCCCGTAATTCAAGGGATTTTGGTAACCGTTCAGGGGCAAAAGACTCATGTCCGCGGACGTTCGCGCGTCCGTTGCGCATATTGGGGAATGGGTAGAGCGGGAAATAATGTAGAGGGAAAACAGGGCTCCCCCTTGAGGTTCACGACACCAGGTCGGCTGGGGCTCGGCGACCCCATGGGCAGGCTACCTTCTGGCCTGTTGGGGGCGTGTAAGCTTTCCGTCAACTCAGGGCGGGTCCACAATTGACATGACAATTGCAATCGATTTCGGTCGCGTCGCGCGTGAATTGAATCTGCCACTGGAAAGCGTCCAGAACACCGTCGCGTTGTTGGACGAAGACAACACGGTTCCCTTTGTTACGCGCTATCGTAAAGCGGAAACGGGGGCGCTGGATGAAGAGCAGATTCGGCAGATTCAGGACAAAGTAGGGAAGTTGAGGGGGCTTGCTGAACGAAAGCAAACCATTCTCAAATCGCTGCAGTCGCAGGGCGTTTTGACCCCCGAACTGGAATACCAAATTCGTCAGGCGGCTTCGCCAAAACGGTTGGAAGACCTCTATCTCCCGCATAAACCCAAAAAGCAGACACTTGCCACCGTGGCCAAGAAACGGGGACTTGAGCCGCTGGCGCTCGAAGTGCTCGGGGGCGATCCGGCCGTGGAAGACCTGCGTCAACGGGCTGAAGCCTTGGTGGAGCCTCAAAAGGGCCTGTCCTCGGTGGATGAGGTGCTGCAGGGCGTCCAGCATATTATTGCCGAACGATTCAGTGAACACGCGGAGGTGCGAGGGCGACTTCGTAAGATTCTGAAGCAGACCGGCAAATTGAATTGCACGCGCATGGAGCCGCCCAAGCCGGAAACGCCCGCCGGTGGGAAGGCGAAGACAGCGTCGGAAGTACCAGCAGAACAACAGCCCCAGCCGGAGGGGCACGGAGAGAGCCAGCCGACGGCTGACGGCTCGGCGATCCCGCCAGCGACCCGTTCGTCCGCCAATTCGGAAGCCGGCCCGCAGGGCACCCCTCACCCGCCCGCCGGTATGCCGGGAGAAGCCCCAACCGGTGCGAGCCAGACGCCTGGGCCGGGACAGGCGGAGCAGGGGGAGGCATCGGACCAGGCGGGAGCGGGTGGCGAGGAGAGTGTGTCCCCACCTCAAGCGGCCGGTGTCCAGGTGGAGGCCACCGCGGAGGGCGATGGGCGAACGCCGCCCCCTGATGCGACGGGGGGGCAAGACGAGCAATCGCCCTCGAACGCGATTGCATCCCCCGGCGCGGCAGCGGTGGAGTCATCTGGGCACACGTCGTGCCCAACGGCCGAGCCCGCTGCTGTTGAACAGGAGAAAAACGGTAAGCAAGGGGGAGTGGAGGGCTCTGGCCAGGAGGGTGGCTCGGGGGCTAATGCGACGGAGCCGGTTTCGGGCTCTGCTGCTTCGGCGTCCTCGGAGGCTGGCGGAGCGGAGCCGGTCGAGGAGGCGGCAGCGACCGAGGGCGGGAAGCAGGCCGAATCGACCGGAAAACAGGGCGGGACACGTGGCCCCTTGAGCGCCTCGATGGCCAAGAAGGCGAAGAAGCGGAAAAGACTGGAAGCGGCTTTCAAGGACTACTTTGGGTTTCAGGAGTCGGTTTCCCGCATTCCGCCGCACCGTGTGTTGGCCATTAACCGGGGGGAACGGACTCGGATTCTCCGAGTGAAGGTGGAGGCCGACGTCGAAAGCATGACGGTTGAGGCCGAGTCGCTGTTGATTCCCGAAGAGCATCCCCAAAGGGAGTTTCTCAAGAGTGGTGTCCGGGACGCGATTCATCGGTTATTGCTGCCCAGCCTCGAGCGGGAGCTGCGTCGCGAGATGACCGAAAAAGCGGAGCAGCATGCGGTGGCCGTGTTTGCTCGCAACCTCCGAAAATTGCTGTTACAGCCACCGGTCAGTGAGCATCGCGTCTTGGCCATTGATCCCGGCTTTCGCAGTGGTTGCAAGCTGACGGCGCTGGACGAATTCGGCAACGTGTTGGGGCACGACATCATTCACGTGATTGGCAAGGAGGAGTGGATACGGAAAGGGCGTGCCAAGTTGGTTGGCTTGGTCCAGAACCACGCCTTATCGGTCGTTGCCATTGGTAACGGAGCGGCTTGCCGGGAAACCGAGCAGCTAGTCGTGGATGTCATGGACAACGAACTGGCGGATCAGGACATTGCGTTTGTGATCGTGAATGAAGCGGGGGCCAGTGTCTATTCCACAAGCCAGGTGGGACGAGAGGAATTGCCGGGGTACGATGCGGTGCTGCGAAGTTCGATTTCGATTGGGCGCCGGTTGCTGGATCCGCTGTCTGAACTGGTCAAAATCAACCCCTCCAATATTGGCGTGGGGATGTATCAGCACGACGTGAAGGCCAAGCATTTGCGGAAGTCCCTGGACGCGGTCGTGGAGTCTTGCGTGAATTACGTGGGCGTTGATCTCAATACGGCCAGCGTGTCCTTGTTGCGTTATGTGTCCGGGATGAACCAATTGACGGCGCGGCGGTTGTGTGAGTACCGCGCCAGTCACGGTCCGTTTCAAAACCGGCAGCAACTGAAACAGGTGCCCGGATTTGGCGAAGCGACCTTTGTTCAAGCGGCGGGATTCTTGAAAATATCCAATGGTGACAGTCCGCTCGACGCGACCTGGATTCACCCGGAGAGTTACGGGTTGGCTCAACGCGTGCTGGAGGCGGCGGGTTGCGGCGTGGAAGATTTGCGCACTGGAGAAGTGACAGGGGGGCGGGCGCGGGCCAAGCGGGCGTTTGGACAATTGGAGCCTGAGACGGAATCGGTTGGCCCCGCGGACGGGCGGATTGGCAAGCTCGACGCGACGGGAGAGGATGCGAAACCGGCGGACGGGGCCAATCGCGACGGCGTGCCGGATGACTCGAGTTCCCTCGAGGTGGGGTCGGGGGAAAGCGAGCCGGTGGAGAAAGCGGCTGGCACGGCGGCGGAGGACGGTAAGGCGGCTGAAGCAACCGATTCGGCCGACGTGGAGGAAAACGCGGCGGTTGGTCGTGACCCGGGAGAGGAGCGGGCGCGGCAAGCCGGAGGAGAAGCCGCGGCCGGTGAGCGTGGCGGGGCCGAGGATTTCGCACTGGTGGCGAGGTCCGAGCGGCCGGACCCGACGAGGGGAGGGGGTTCGGTGTCAGAGTCGTCCTTGGACCGGGGGACGGAACGATTGCAAGCCCTTTCCGAAAAAGTACGTCAATTGGACGTGAAGGCGTTGTCCAAAGCATGGGGCGTGAGCGAGGTGGTGTTGCGGGATATCATGGATGCGCTGGCTCGTCCCGGACGGGATCCCCGCGAGGATTTGCCGGCTCCCGTGTTTCGTCGCGGCATCGTCAAGTTGGAAGACCTGGAGCCGGGGATGCGTTTGTCGGGCACGGTGCTGAACGTCGTCGATTTCGGCGCGTTCGTGGATATCGGATTGTCCGACAGCGGCTTGGTGCACATCAGTCGCCTGGCCGATCGGTACGTGCGAGATCCGCACGAAGTGGTCGGTGTGGGGGATGTGCTGACCGTGTGGGTCGTGGAGATCGACAAGAAACGGCGCCGGGTTTCCCTGACCGCGATTGAACCGGGGACGGAGAAACCGCGAGAGGCCCGGGAACGGCCGGAGAAGCGACGAAAGCGGAAAACGTCCGGCAAACCCGCGCCGTCCGGGAAAGCTTCCCAGGAGAGTCAAAAGCGAAAAAAAGACGGGCCGCCACGCGGCAAAGGGCGCAAGAGTCGGCCCCCACGCAAACCAAAGCCGGTGACCCCCATCACCAAGGACATGGAAGAAGGAAAAGAGCCCCTTCGGTCCTTTTCGGATCTGATGCAATTCTACGAGAAGAAACAGGACGACCAGACCAAGTCATGAGCTTTGAAGATCGCTTACATCAAGCCGTTTCCAGAGGGCAACGTCGAAATGAAGAAGAAAAAAGCAAGGCCGAGGCGCGGGCCCTGACCGAGGAGGAACTGAAGCGTTTGCATTCCACCTACCGGCTCCAATTGTCCGAACGCATCGAGTCCTGCGTCAAACAGCTTCCCAACTTCTTCCCTGGCTTTCGGTTTGAGACCATCTTCGGGGATCGGGGTTGGGGAGCCGCGTGTAGCCGTGATGATGTCCGCATGTCGGGTGGAAAGCGGCAACAAAACGACTACAGTCGGTTGGAGTTGACCGTGCGCCCCGCGTCGTCCATGCATGTGTTGGAACTGGCCGGCAAGGCCACCATACGCAACAAAGAAATCTTCAATCGCAATTACTTCGAAAAGCTCGAGGATGTGGACCTGAACGAGTTTTTCCAGTTGATTGATGTCTGGGTGCTCGAATACGCTGAACTCTTCGCGGCCAAAAGCTAGACGACGCGTCCGTCGCTCGCGCCAATCCGCTCACCAGGGCAACCGACTCGTTCACCGCCTCGCCTTCAAGCGGTTATCGGATCTTCGGTTTCAAGGAAGGAGGCGAGCGAATGGGACGGGGTTCCCAGTTTCAAGAGCGGCCCGAATTCCGCGAACGCCGTGTCAACCTCGGTCAGCACCTGGCGGAGAGCCGCTTCTCCCGCGTCCGTGAGCTGATGGAACGCCTCGGAAAACTCCGCACGCTCGTGCCACGACGCGTCTTCCGCCGACGGCAGCAAAGCAGAGAGACCGATGGCGACCTGACTGGGAGTCGCGCCCTCACTGACCAACTCCTCAAACATCGTGTGGCACTCGATCAGTTCAGCGAATTCGTCGGGAAGGCTCCAGCGGCGCGCCAGAATACTGGCCGCCTCGGCGTGAGTCCAACCAAAGTGTTCTTGCTCGAGATCGGAGAGCCGCGTTTGTCCCCCACGCCGGTTCTGAAACAACTTGTCGTATTCTTCCGGCAGTTCCCGCGCCAAGAGAGGGACCGCCATATCCTGGAGCAAGGCCGCCGCAAACAGATCCTCGCTGTTGACTTGACCGAGCAACTGGCCTAGCGATCGAGAAAAAAGCCCTCGTCTAAGTGAGTCCTGCCAGAGGCTTTTCAAATTGAATGGTCCGCATTTCGGATTGGGCATCAAGCTGAATACCGCACTCCACAATGCGAAGTTCTTGATCGTGCGAATTCCGACCAGCGTGATGGCCAGCTTGACACTTGAGATCTCGCGGGAAAATCCAAAATAGGAGGAGTTGACGAATTTCAGTACTTGCCCCGTTAATCCGGGATCCGACTCAATCGGGACCGCGAACTCGGCCGGACCATTTTCCGGGTCCTGGGCGAGCTGAAGGAGCCGAATGGCACTTTGCGGTAATGCTGGTAATTGGGCCCCTGCCAGAAGGGATTCGATATGGAGCGAAGGCTTGTTTTTTGTCATTTCCTAATTGCCCTTGTGCTGTCACCGCGCCACGCGGGAAATGCGGGGAGCCAAGATACTGGACATGCCGGTTCCGCGCACCGCTCCCGTGTCAGATATTGTACCACTTTTCGCAATGCCAAGCTGGTCACGGCTGGCAATCAACCGGGGGCCCGCCGCCCTTGCTGCCTCACGAGCCGGCATGAAGTCGCGCGGTTGCGAGGTTCATGCCCCATGATAACGCCCGTTTTCGCTTTGAATACTTCGCCAGCCGTGTGACACCGTCATGGTGTTGTTATCGTTCGTTACATTCTCTCGACTGTTCCGCGTACATGTCCGCGATTCCTTGGCTCTACGTTGAACTTTAGAACATGCAATGCAGCGCGGCAAACAAGTTGCTCATTCGACACCGGAGAATTCGATGATCGCTTCCAGCGACCCTGCCGGCGGTGGCTCGTTTCGCTTTGACCGCGTGAAGCGTTATGAGGCCTTTTCGAAACACGCTGTCCGGCCCGCGTTGCGATGCGGGCTCACGCCGCCGGGTAGATGCTTGCTGACGCCATCTCACAATTCGAAGGCAGCAAAGAACTTGGGACACGTAGTGAGTGCGGCCGCTGGTCTTGGCATGCCGCTTGCCATTCGTAGCCGAACAGCCACGGCATTGGAGCGTGGATCGCTCTCCTGGCCACCCTATTTGGTTCATATGCACTCCACCTTGTCTTATTGCTGCTGGGGTACACGATTGCGCGGTATTATCGTTACACTTGTCGTTCTCTTGCTGGCGGGCTATCTAGCGGTGACGTTCGAACGGCCCCGAACCCGTTCTTCTGCCCAGTCGACCAGCGGGGATGTGACAGGGCAATGGCGACGCACGCGAAGTGGTTGGGAGTTGCGAGAAAGCTGGCAATACCCGTCCCCGACCCTTAACCCGCCTCCAATCGCGTGGCGCGTTCATCCTGCCCTGATCGCCGTCGTTCAACTGCTGACCTCAATCCTCGCACTGGCCTGGTCGGACAGCGGTCCGCCGACCGTGTCGGAACGGTTGCCCTCTCGGGAACCCAAGCGATCATCCGCCACACACCGACCCCGATACGCTGTATACTACACGTCCCGGGGCACGAACAACTCGCCGTGAGGTCATCGCTGGCGGTGCCACGGGCGATGAGTGGGGACCGAGAGCGACGTATCATTTGGGCGCGACGCAGGGGGAAAGGGGAAAGACCGTGACATCATCCGTGGAGTACTTTGTGTTCGACATCGAGAGCGTGGCTGACGGGGGGTTGATCTCGAAGCTGCGATACGCTGATCAGCAGTTATCACCGCTGGACGCCGTGCGACGGTACCGTGAGGAATTGATGGAAACACGGGGGTCCGATTTCATCCCCTATACCTATCAGTTGCCCGTCTCGCTGGTCATTGGCAAAGTCAGCGGGGATTTCCGCCTTTTGGATCTCGTGGCTTTGGATGAGCCGGCGTTTCGGCCGCATGTGATTGCCGAGAATTTCTGGCGGGGATGGGAGGCTTATGAACGGCCGACATTCGTGACGTTTAATGGACGCACGTTCGATGTCCCGCTGATGGAGTTGGCGGCGTTTCGTTATGGTTTGAGCCTTCCCGGTTGGTTCGATACCCAGGCACGCGTCTATGATCAGCCGAGAAATCGCTACAATCTGAAGTGCCATATCGATTTGCAGGACATTTTGACCAATTATGGCGCCACGCGGTTCAGCGGGGGATTGAATCTCACGGCGAACCTGTTGGGTAAACCCGGGAAGATGAATGTCGAAGGCCACATGGTGCAGGATCTGTATGACGCGGGCAAACAGGTCGAGATCAATGATTATTGCCGGTGTGACGTGCTCGATACGTATTTCGTCTTTCTACGAACCTGTGTTCTGCTGGGGCACCTCACCCTGGCCCGGGAACAGCAACTCATTAGTGACACGCGACAATGGCTTGCCGAGCGTCAGGAAGATACACCGATCTATGCGACGTACCTAGAAAACTGGGGTGACTGGTTCAATCCCTGGGAGGCGGAAGGGGGAATTAAAGAATAGGGATCGCGTTAGCCGTCCCATGGTTTGCAATCTGTCGCCATCTTATCTTCAGGTCCTTCTAGCCCGCTCCACGCCGGGAGCTCTGGTTTCTTCTTGCGCCCAGCAGTAACCTATCCCGACAGGGAGGGGCGTGGGTCGGGTTCCGATCGCCCCCGGGCTGCTATTTTTCTTTTTCCAGCAGCTTGAAGGCTTCGAGCACCTTGGAGCGATGGCGGCTGCCGAACACCAGGACGATCAATTGGGTCATGATTTGTTGTTCGTCCGTGGTCAAGAACCCTTCGCCACCCCCGACGTCGGCGATCTCGACGAATTCCCGCAACTTTCGGGACGCCCGGCACGTGATCGTGCTGACAATGCCCTGCTCCACGCCCTGAAAATCAGAGGCCAAGCGAAGACAATCGGGCAGATATTGCTGATGCGGAGGCGCGTCACCGAAGAGCAGTATGACCTTCCGCGCTCGCCGGCGAAACGTGTTCTGTTCAATGGACCAGCGGAGCCCTTCGTGAACCGCTTCAGGCCTGTCCCCGCCTCCGCCCGCTTGAATTCGCGACAGATATTGTTGGATCCGCTGCAAATCGCTGGTCAACGGCAGGCCGCGCACCACGTACTCGTCCCCCCGATCCCGGTAGGTGCAGATGCTGATGCGGGCCTTGGGTACGAGCGTCAAGAGTGTGGAACCAATGCGTTGAATCTGTGCTTTGACTTGATCGATTTCACCCTGCATGCTTCCGGTGCTGTCGAACGTCAACACGATATCCAATCCGTGACGCCGCAGTGACTGCAGTAGCCCGTTCCAGTCTCCCCCCGACATGGATCCGCGGCCGATGGTCGTGGCGCCCAGTTCCACGGAGGTGGCCGCGCTGCCCGCCGCCGAGGGGGAGGCGGCCATCATCTCATCAAGTGCGTCCATTTCCGAATCGGAATTGACGGGAGGATCCACTTCCAAGGATTCCGTGAAGTCGCTGCTGGTATCCGGGGCCACTTCCGCCGCTTCCAACTGTTCGTCTTGAGAGTCCCCGAGTTCCTGCGAGGGGAGTTTGCCAATCAAGACGTCCTCGCCGCCGCCCGTGCCGCCATGGGATCCATAGGTGATCAGCGCCAGAATCAGAATCAGGATGATGTGAAAGGTCAATGAGAGCAACCCGGACAAGGAATGTTGCAGCCAGTGCGAAGGCTCGCGCTTCTCGGACGCTTGTTCCGTTTCATCCGTGGCTTTCGGCAGGTGAATCTCACCACGGCAATGGGGACAGTGGCCGCGCCCCCCGAGCTGCGAGGCGGTAATGGAAAAAGGCTGACCGCAGTGGATGCAAGAGATACGCATGATAAAGTCTCCCAGCCAAATTGTTCCCCGCGCGATGACCGAGGTCCAGTGTGGGACAACAAGCTCGGACCCGTTGATTTCCGATTCTTCGGCGCAATTGAGTTTTTCGTAACACCTTATCCGATTGGCAGCCATGTACCCGTCAGCCTCTCCCGGCTGATGCCGGCTGACAGAGAACTCTACCCTATTTCCCCGGATTCCCGGCCGTCAGGGTAAGAACGCCTGACATACACCAAGCAACTAGAATATATTTCAAGCGGTTGGACCTGTCCGGGTGGAAAGCTACCCGGCGCCAGCCGTCCTCCCGTTGGTCGGACTCGCGGCGCACGAAGTCATCCGGGACCGCTAATATCATGGTGTTTCGAGGTATCCGGGTTAACGGCCGATATCCGAGGAAAAGCTCCGCGAGTGGAACGGATCGGGTGGGCGGAAACGTAAAACACACCACCCTGCAAATATCACGTTTACATTGGTGGGGAAGCGGAAACCCGAGTGGTTCTGTCGTGGCTTAGGGCCTGCGGGTGATCCCTCGCCGACCTGCCATGGCTGGAAGCTCGCCCCCCTCGCGAGCACTGAATTCCGCCCACACAGGCAGGTGATCAGAGACTTGAAGCGCCTCTTCCAGCGTCAGGTTGTACTCACGCAAGAAATCGAAGACCCCACTACATCCAGTATACTCGCCGGTGGCCGGCAATTGGAATACAAGGTTATCGGATTGGTTCTTCCGGCGCGTATCCGTCGGGGTGGCTGAAATGGCGGCCAAAAGGCCGGGTATTTCCCGTAGTTTTCCCAGGTGGCGGTCATCCGCGTTAAAAACTCCCAGCATGATCAAGTCATCTTCGCCGCGACCATCATCGCGCACCTCGTAAAAGACGGACCGATACATGGCGTCAAGTCGCGCTGGTTTCCCGGCTCTTCCGCTCGGCTCGGCATGTATGTTGACGAGGGTAAACGTGAATGCCTGGTTTTCGGGGGGGCCGCGGACGCGGAACCAGCCGACCAGTGGAGGGCGTTCCAGTAGCCCGTAGGGGTCGTCCACGACATATGCCGCGCCCCGATCCGTTTGAATGGTGGCCTGATTGTAGATGTAGGCGAATGTTTCTCCCCGTGAGTCGCGGTCGACTTGTGGGCCGACAAGAATCGAATAGTCGGTTTCGCCTTGGTTGATAAACTCCATCAGCGTCCGGAGCACTTCGGGGCGGGTGGAGCGGACCTCTTGAACGGCAATGACGTCAAACTCGCGAATGACGCGTGCCAGAATGTCCATCACGGCCGCATGCTGGCTTTTTTCACGGTCGAACGACTGCAGGTTGAAGGAAGCGATGCGAATGGTCTCCTTCCCCTCTGGGGGTGGCGGGACGCCTTGTTCGCCGGAGGCGCTGCTGCTTCCGCGAACCCGTTGGAGATTCTCTAGTCCCCGCAGGTCGTATTGCTGCAACGCGAACCACGCCCCCGCGCTGATCGCGATCAGCAAGACAAGCGATGACTTTTTCACCGTGTCACCTCCCAGGTTGTATACTCGAGACGATCCGAAATGACATATCGATGGGGCGCGCGGTTTCGGGCGTGGATGGCCGGTATCGGAGCTCTTACGGCCATCGGCGGAGTGGGGCGCGAGTGCCCGAGAGCGGCCGTAACGGGACGCGATCGGAAACGCCCCCAAATGTGGCGGAACCCATCTCGTACGAACACTCGGCGCGGCGTGCCAAGGCGGTGAGCGGGCTAGGGTATGAGGAACTGAGATAACACGCTTCCACCTCTTGTATCGACGCCGGGAGGGGCGGACTTGAATGAGCTCGAAAGGGGGATCGTACAGCGATGGCGTGAAAGTATCGTTGCCCACCAGCGATGCGCGTGGAATTCCACTCTAGCCGCTGGTATCCGAGTGGTGGCCGATCCTCGGTGGTAGCAGCGAACGGGCCGATCGCCGGGGGCATATTCCGACTTTTTCAGAAGCTTCCAACGGATGGCACGCCGGCAAGGTACGGCAGGTGGCGCCAAGCAGCCCCTCTCATTTTCGTGGTAGCCAGCCTTGACCGACCACGGCCAGCGCGGAGCGGTCTTCCAGATTGGGGCGGAACACGGTCAGCAAAAGCAGAGGCAAGTACCAGGCCATGTATAAGCCACCACCATGACCGTGCCAGAACTGCGTGGCGACCATCACCGTGGCCGAGCAGCTGAGTAGTGAGCCCAGGTTTTTCTGAGTGGGCCAGATCGCCAGCGAGCCACACAGTCCCACAAAAGCGGCCAGGATTGGATAGCGATAGACCGGGGCCCACCCCAGTCCCCAAATGCCACTGAGTCCCTCCATTTGTGGCGGTACCAAGCCGAACATTTTCCTGATGCATTGCCAAAAGGCGTCCAAGTCCGCGGACAAAAATGCCAGGGTGACCACCATCAGGGCGAGCACGGCCACCACGCCGACGGAGAATCGCAATAAGCCGCGTTGCCAATAGAAACTTAACCAGAGGGGCAGCAGAAACAACGGATAATAGATCACTCCGATCGCCGTGCCCAGAAAGATCCCGGAAAACAGAGGATGCCGGTACCAAAACACAGCCCATACCAATAGCGCCGCTGGCAAGGCGTGATCCACGCGCCCGGTCATCTGCGAGGTGTAGGGGAGCATCAGATAGAGCGTCGCCGCTCCAATCCCCATCTTGACGTTCCCGAAATGCCAGTATCCCACGGCGACGATGCCCACGACAATGGCCAAATGGGAGAGAATGGCGACCAACTTCGCCACGGCCGTGTACGCTTGCACCTTCTTGACAAAGGCGCGATCCTCTTGGCTTAAGTCCCTCAACGGTATCGAGAGTTTGGTTCCGTCCAGTTTTTGCAGTTGAATGATTTTCTCGGGGGACACGTCCAGAAACTCGGCATCCACGGTGGACAACGGCGAGCCGGACTCGGAACGGTATTCCCAAGCTCGAATGCGGACCGAGGGATCGTCGACTTGCGGGCGAGTGCCCATTTTGCCGGTGGGCAACCCGGGAAGGGCGAAAATGATCGCGTAACCGGGCCCGTGGCGCCCCAACCCATCACTCGTTCGGCGACTCAGCAACCGTTCCGCGCTGCTGGGCCCCGCTAAATCCTCGGCCGTGGGACGACTAGCCACCACGTTGGCCATCAAAAAAATAAACAAAGAACAGCAACTGAAGGTCAAGCCGCCCGTCGTCATGTTCGGTTCCAACAACGGGCGACGAACCATGGTGGGATCAATCAGCAGGCGAATAAGCCATAGGAGCGCGGTGGTCAACAGCCATATGAATCCAATCTGTGCGATTTCCCGCCCCCGTCGAAGCTCGGCAATCCCCGCCGGATCCTCCCCGCGTTCAACCCCCGGTTTTTCGGCCGTCCCCTCCAGGCGGCCAGCGGGCTCCTCCTCCTCCGCCCCGGCCAATGTTCCCCCGGAACCGCCGGTCGATTCCAACGGACGAGGTTGATCGTTGGGGGCGGCGGGCGTTGCGTTAGAGGACGCCGCTGATGCTGAGCCGGTCTCGAGCGGGGATGTGAGCTGTGATTGTTCCTTGGCCTGATGCGCGGCCGCGATCGCGGTCATCGCCTCGTGCTGGACTTTTTGGCCTTCGGAGACCAGCAGGAGCCCAGGGGACAGCAGAACCAGCAACAACAGATCCAGATTGCGCACGCTCCAAAAGCGGCCGAATTTGAAGAAAAGGCCGATGATGAGCAGCGACGCGAGATAGACCCACGTCGTTGGATCTACCTTCTCATATTGGAACAGAATTTCGTTCATTATCCCGCCGGGTGCCACGGCCCTCAATTGCCCCATGCACGGACCGCCATAATCCGTCCAGCATAAATGGATGTGACGGATTTTCAAGAACCCGTCCACCCGGACCACCGGCCGGCGGAAGGTTATATCTACGTGTGAGAAAACGGGTTATGGATTCTGGGGGGCTCCCGGCCTAGAGTCGTGATCGCGAAAAAGCCATCGCGAAACCATTCGGATCGGGCGCCATCCCGGTACTTATGGGGGCGGAAGCCGGTTCCGTTACCGGAGCGGCGGTCCGTGAATTATTCGTAACTTTCTAGCGAACTGAAGTAAGGCTCTTCCAGGCAGTGAGGGTTGGAAAACAGCCCTGTGGAGCGCGCAGGCCGCCGTCCGCCGTCAT
>JBNJEM010000091.1:0-16566 GCA_051745935.1 Planctomycetota bacterium | reverse complement strand
TCGCGAAATCTTCCACTCTTCAATCAAGCACGCGCGACAAACTCGGGACAACCCACTTGTTCTATTTTGTCCGATTTTCGGGTTTTTCATCAGCCCAGCGACGGACCGTGCGCAGCCGGGCTCTCGTGCAACGCCGTCTGGAATCCGATCCATGGAAACGAACGCCCGAAATCGAGACGAATAACCCTCGTTTCCCGGGTTGTTCAACCCGACCATCGTGGTTGAACTCACGGACCTCCGTGGCGGCGGAGACCATGGGAGGGGACTGGAAAAGCCGCCGGTTGGCGGTATTTGCTTGACTTCACCGACTCAGAGTCTGATACTGAGTGCGAGAACAACGGTTCTTTTCGGGTCTTTACGGCTGGAAACAAAACTTGATCCCCGCTTCCAGAAGTCCCTGGACGAGCGGAAGCCGGTGCGGTTGTGTTATGGCGTTTGGTTCTCCGGTTTACATGGTTCGCTTAATGGGGGGGGTACGGTGCCTCAATCGGTTCTTGACGCGGTTAAATCAGGCATTTGGGATTTTGAGCCACAGGAGTGTGAAAGTGACCAGTATCCGTCAACCAACGCGTTGCCGGGCACGAAAGAGAAGCTTGCCGTGTTGTCAGCTCGGTTAAAGCAGGGGGTGCCGTTGTGGCACCCTGGTGACCGGCAGGGATATGACGATTCATCAGTGGACTGACAGAAGGGACTTTTGGGGAGCGGGGCCTAATTTTGTGACGGGCTGTAAAAACTTAGCGGCTCCAGTTGGCCCAATTTCCGAGGTCTTTACCAGCCCGGCGGGGAAGCGGTCCGCGCGTTCGTTCCCTCTGGGGCGGGGGGCGGGTTGCTCAACTTTGCTTGAGTGTTCACAATGCGAGGGTATTCATGGGAGTTGCCCCGCGAGGTTTTCCAGGTTAGCGGCGGTTACGTCGGGCACCATTCGACGTGAAACACGTGACCTCAGGGGTGTGCGAAAACGAGACCCTGTCGGGTATTGCCGAGAGGAAAGGAACGCGATCATGCCGAGTTTCGGGACGGAAGTCGAGCATCAACTTGGACAAGAGGAGGCCACCAAACGGCTCAAGGGGCTACTCGATCAAGTCCGCAGGCAGTACGGCGAGTTCGTCACTCGGTTGGAGAGCAATTGGACCGACAACGTGTTGACGTTTTCGCTCGTAACCTACGGGTTCAAAATCGACGGCAACTTAACCGTTGAGGATCAACTGGTCCGTTTGTCGGGCCAACTCCCGCTTGCCGCCATCGCGTTTCGAGGAAAAATCGAGCAATCGATTGTCGGTGAACTGCGCCGTGAGCTCTCTTGATACCACGCCGATACGCTCGTCGTCTGTCGCGGCGAACGCGGCCATTCCCGGTGTGTTTCCCGACTTTTCCAGCAACCTCCCAGCGGCGGCCGCCATCACCGTGACGGCGGCTGTGCATGGATATACTTCAGGCGGTTGGATTTGTCCGGCTGGAAAGCTGCTCGACGCAAGCCGTCCTCCCGTGGGTCGGACTCGCCGCGGACAGTGTCATCCGCGACCGGTGTCATCCGCGACCGGTGTCATCCGCGACCGGTGTCATCCGCGACCGGTGTCATCCGCGACCGGTGTCATCCGCGACCGGTATATACCCGCCGTGCAGGGGAAGAACCAATGGCGTCGGTACGAGTCACGTTCATTGGCGATTTTCGATGCGGATCACGTTGCCTTCGCGTTCGAAGGTGAGTGACGCGGGCGTGAGCGTGGCTTCGAGAAGTTCGTCAATCGATACGTTGTGCAAATCGAAGGTCACGCGTGTTTGCAGTTTCTGCCGGACCGCCGCTCCAAATTCGAATTCCACTTCAAGTTGATCTTGGATCGTCTTCAGGATGGCGCCAATGGGTTGGCGAGCAACCCGCAACGAGTGAACGGTTTTCCCCTGGGGCGGGCGATCAGGTTTGGGGGAGGCTTGTCGTGAAAGTAGCTCTCGCAGACGATTGTGTTCTTCCGGGGTTCCGCGAAACTCGATGCTTTCGGGAAACCGCTGGATGTCCGCTTGCGGAAACTGTTCCGCCACTCGCTCCCAGTTCACCTCAGACAAGCTGGTGTCATATGAACGGGCGAGAAGTTCCGCTTTCGGTAGCGGTACCAGGTCAATGGCGCGGCCTTGATCGGCCAACTCAAAGGTCAAACCAAAGCCGGCGAGCAACAGAGTCACGCGGTCCGTCCACCGCAGCGGTGGCAGCTCGGTTCCGGGCCACAAGTCATGCGGGATTTTGTCGGTGCCGTCGATGGTCACGCGAGCCTCTTCCGCCAGTTCATCCAATAGAAGACGGGGTTCGGCTAGAGCATCCCATCTCCACGAACGCTTCGCCAACAGGGCTCGCTCTCTCCGGCCCGGCAGCGCGCGAGCTTCCCGCGCTCGCTGCTCAGCCACCCGAGAGAGCCCTGATACGAGATCGCGGGGACCGATGTAGACCACTGAACCGATATGCAAGACGACTGCGTCAACCTTGGCCGCCAGTTGGTTGAGTAGTTCCGCGAAGGTGACTTGGCGAGCGGAACAACTGACCTGTTGATCCGGATCGATGCGACGATCCAGAAAGATGGCGACTCGTTGCCGCTTCGCGAGCTGGTCCAATTGATCGCGAAAGCGGCGCCCCTCAGGCCACGTCACGACCTCGAAGCGGTTGGCCAAGGCCCGCTGAAATGCCGTGCCCGTTTTCCAGTCGGGACCGACATTGGCAGCCGCTGGCCCCGGGCAAGCAACCACCGCGCACACGCACGCCGCGACCCTCGCCACGGCCCCCCTCCCCTTCTTTCCAAGACTTCTCATCCTGTGAATCCTATCGAGACAAAACGTTTTACCTAACCGTTTATTCTGGCGCTTCGACGGGAATAATGCAACGTGAGTTGGGGGCTCGAGAAGCCGGGTTGTTGTCTCGTCTCCCCGGGGCAATTACACTCAAGCATGTGGGCGGTCGTCGCGCGTCCGTTGCTGCATCGCGCTGATATTGTTTTTGTAACGTTTTAGCGAACTGAAGTAAGGCTCGTCCAGGCAATGAGAGTTGGACAACGGCCCTGTGGAGCGAGCAGGCCGCCGTCCGCCGTCATGGATCCTTGCCGGTCCAACGCGCGGGCGAGCGGACTGTGGCCTTGCGGTTATCTTTCAGGCGGTCGGATTCGGCCGGGTGGAAAGCTGCCCGACGCAAGCCGTCCTCCCGTTGGTCGGGCTCGCGGCGGACCAAGCCATCCGCGACCGGCATAGTTGAGTCTTGCAACAGGGGAGATCATCCAGCGTGAGTGAAGATCGAATGAGAGCCCCGCTACTTGATGCCTTCTATCAATTGTACCTGTCAGAAGAGACCTCGGCGCGTTTCGTGGCCCGCGTCTCCGAACATTACATGACGGGTACGCTGGCTCGGCTTGCCGTTTTTGGCTCCCGCGCGACTCGACGAGCCGCCGTGCTGGCGGTCGGGTTCTTGGGCAATTACGAATGCAACGGGGTTCTGGGGCAAGCCCTGCGCGACGAAGATCGGGTCGTTCGCCTATTGGCGGAAAACAGCATCCGGGAGCTTTGGCTGCGCGATGGGGCTCCGGAGCATCAGCATCGCGCGCGGCACCTTATGCGACTGAATGATTCCGGACGGTTTGATGAGGCGGTTCGGGAAGCAAGTCAGTTGGCGCGGGAAGCGGATGGGTTCGCCGAGGTGTGGAACCAACGGGCGGTCGCGTATTTTCAGCTGAGCCAGTACCGGGAATCGCTTTCCGACTGCAAGCAAACGATACGCAGAAACACGTTTCACTTTCCGTGCGCGATCGGCATGGGCCATTGTTACCTGGAATTGCACGAGCCGAGCGCGGCCCTGGAGTGCTTTCGGTGGGCGTTGGAGGTCAATCCTGATTTGGAGGGCGTGAGGGCACAGGTCGATTATCTGCAACGGGCCTTGGAAGGACATTAGCGGGCGTCCTAGAATCGATGTAACGATTCACGTCTGTTCGCTGAAGGAAGAGCGGCGCCGGAAGCATGGGGCGTGGAAGGCTAAGAAGCCATGACAAAACCACTCGGGTTTCCTTTCACCCAGGGACTTTTACTACAGCCCGTAACGAAACCTGGTTTCCGCTTCCAAAACTCGCTGGGTGAAAGGAAGTCTGAATGATTGGTTACGGCTTCCTAGCAGCGGGAACCACGTTTTGTCGCGGGCTGTATCATCACGTGCCCGGGCATGTCACGAGCAACCGCCGATATCCGCCGATGTGAAGCGGATTACAGGGTGAATTCGTTGTCCTCGGGATGTTCGACCGGGGAAAGGAGCAAGATGGCCATGAGAAAACAAAGCTGTGTGGCGCCCCAGTGGTGGGATTACACGACACTTGAAAGTGAACTGGTTAGTGACGCGGCTCGGCTTGCGCCGGACGATCTACTACAGTTGTCGCGGCCCGGCTTTCAGGTGGTGATGTACGAGACGGTTGAAGACTTTTACTTGGCGGAAGCCTTGGAATACATTGACGCCTGGACCCAATCCACGCCGGATGCCCCGGCGGGCATTTGTGGACCGATCGGTCCGACTGAACAGCTGCCGTTGGTCGCGCGCCTCGTCAATTCTCTACAACTCGATTTGGGCAAACGGGACGCTCATTTTTGGGGCATGGATGAGTGGGTGCTCGACGGAAAGCCGGTGGGACGGGACCATCCATTATCGTTCGCCAAAGCGGACATGGAGCTGTGCTTCGACCGGATTGAGAAGCCGTATCAAATGCCGGAACGCAACCTCCATTTTCCGGTGAACGATCTGGCGGCTTACAGCGACTTGTTCGACGCGGTGAGATGCGTGGTCATGCAAGGCGGGCAGGGCGACGTCAAACATTGGGCCTTCAACGACCCACCGCGACGCGAGGGCGGTGACGTGGACTCGCCCCCGAGTCCGGAGACGTATCGCGAGTTGGGCACCCGAATCGTCGATCTGCATCCCATGACGGTGATGCAGAACGCCCGCACGTCGGGTGGCGGGAATATCTCGTTGGTTCCGACGCAAGCCGCGACGGTGGGACCGATTGAAACCTGGAAGGCCGAGAAAGTATCGATTTGGCACGCCGGCTGCCACGACAATCCCTTCGGCATGCGGCTGACAACGCTCATGATCGCGAAAGGAATCGCCGATTCCGCCGTTCCGATGAGCTTGTTGGCGGACCATCCCAATGTCCAGTTCAATTTCCTGCGCGGCGGGTTGGGCACGTGCGACGTGGAGATGCATTGATTGGCTCCCGAAACCGTGGCCATTGCGAAGCGCTCGCGAATGCCGCGGAATGCGTTTGCGAAACCTTGAACCGCCGCGGCCGTCCCCGGCATGATCGGCCATGGGAGAGTATGGTATGTCTCAATTCGTGTTGGCCTTGGACCAGGGCACGACGTCCAGTCGAGCGATCGTGTTTGATCACCAGGCAGCGGTGGTCGCGGCATCTCAGCAGGAGTTCCCGCAACTCTTTCCATCGCCGGGTGAAGTCGAGCATGATCCGGAGGAGATCTGGAGCAGCCAGCTCGGGGTGGCCCGCGAGGTGCTCGCGCGAGCTAAACTGACCACGGATCAGATCGTCGCCATTGGGGTGGTGAATCAACGCGAGACCGTCGTATTGTGGGACCGCGAGACCGGTAAGCCGGCGCACAATGCGATTGTGTGGCAGAGCCGGGTTGGGAGCGAGGTCTGCGAGCGGTTGAAGGCCGAGGGGATGGAGGAGACGATCCGCGCCAAGACGGGCCTGCTGCTGGATCCCTATTTTTCCGGCAGCAAGCTGCGGCATTTGCTGGACAAGCTGCCGGAAGTGCGTCGTCGAGCCGAGCAGGGTAAGATTCTTTTTGGAACGGTCGATTCGTTTCTCATTTGGCGGCTGACGGAAGGCCGGTGTCATGTGACGGACGTGAGCAACGCGAGTCGTACCCTGCTGTTCAACATCCACGCGCTGGATTGGGACGATGAGCTGCTGGACGTATTTCGCGTGCCCCGGTCCATGTTGCCCGACGTCTTGCCCTCGAGCCACCTCTACGGGCAAACCGCGCCGTCCCTATTCGGCGCGCCCATCCCCATTGCGGGTGCGGCCGGAGATCAGCAGGCCGCCACCTTTGGGCAGGCCTGCTTTCAGCCCGGCATGGCCAAGAATACCTATGGCACCGGCTCCTTCCTGCTGCTGAACACGGGCGAGCGACCGGTGATGTCCCGGAACAAATTGCTCACCACGGTGGGCTGGCAGGTAGGCGGCCAGGTGACGTACTGTTTGGAAGGCTCGGTTTTCATTGCCGGCGCCGTGGTGCAGTGGTTGCGGGACGGGCTCGGATTGATCAAGGAGTCGGCGGACATTGAATCGCTGGCGGCGACGGTCTCGGACAACGGTGGCCTCGTCCTGGTACCGGCATTCGTCGGACTGGGCGCGCCGCACTGGGATCCCTACGCGCGCGGCGCGCTGTTGGGCATCACGCTGGGCACCAACGCCGGCCATCTCGCCCGCGCGGCCCTGGAATCGATGGCCATGCAGACTCACGACATGCTGGAAGCCATGAAACGGGATGCGGAGGTGCCGCTGACCGTGTTGAAGGTGGATGGAGGCGCCGCGGTTAACGACCACTTGATGCAGTTCCAGTCCGATATCCTGGACGTGGCTGTTCGCAGACCGGTGGTGAGTGAAACAACAGCGCTCGGCGCCGCCTACCTGGCGGGCCTCGCCGTCGGCTACTGGAACGGCACCAGCGACATCGCCGAGAACTGGCGATTGGACCGTGAGTTCACGCCACGCATGGATCGGGCCCGCCGCGAGAGCTTGGTTCAGCGTTGGCGTCGCGCCGTTGAACGGGCGAGCCGCTGGGAGATGCCGGACGCATGATTCACGGTCACGAAGATTTGTTCGTTGGCACCGCCTCCGTCGTCCTTGGCCTCTTCTTGATCGGCTGCGCCGTGACGGATTGGGATTGGTACTATCGCGTCCGGACCGCTCGCTGGCTGCAGCACGGGTTGGGCCGTCGGGGCGCCAGGATCGTCCACGCCCTGTTGGGGCTGGCCTTGGTCATCCTGGGCGTGACCATCGTGCTGGGATACCGTTGGACGCTCGTAAGGCTCTGAGGGCCGCTCGGACCGTGACGCCGCGCGTCCGACGCGGGGCCGGCGCCGGTTTTGAGTCGCATCTTATCGCGGCCGGTGATACACTTCGCTTTTGCATTCCATGCTCCCGGCGCCGCGGGAAACGTTAGGGATGCCGCGGGGGCCTCTCAGCGTGTTGGGCGAGCAGCTTGATGATTTCGTTCTTGTTCCACCACGGGAACATAGCGGGAGGGCGTTTGCCAGAATTTCTCCAGCGAGGCTTCGTCCGCGAACAGAAAGATGTGGTCGCGGTAAAAGACGCCATGTGCCCGTTTTCCTTCCACGAGGACGCCGCGTTCGGCATACTTGACGCAGTCGTACCCTGATAACGCGGGGGCGTATTCGTCGTGGTTATTGAGAAACCGTTGTTGTTGTTGAGGGCTCGTGAAAAGATAGGTTCGGCCACGATGATTGACGCCCCAGCGGGGATCCCCTTTCACCCACTTTTCTTCCTCCGCAAGCGTAACGCAGCAGTATCCCTCCAGTGCCAGGTTTGTTGGATCGTCGGCGCCATGGCGCGAAGCCTTGCCCGTCCCCGCGCGGGGACGAAGTGTGTCGGGGCCAGTTTCTTGGGACGCGGCGGGATGCCGCGAGGGGTCCGTCGAGCGATCTTTGGCGAATTGGTTGACGGTCTCTTGGGGAGAGTTGGTTTGGTCGGGCGCCGGGGCGGACGGGGATAGACCATTCTCACGGTAAGGGGAAGTCGTGTTTGAGTCCGCCTCGGCGCGCGGTGGGCTCGCCGTTCTCCGCGTTGAACGATCCGCGAATGGGTTTGAAACGGGGCGGTCGGTGGTCGGTGAGGGGAAAGACGTTGCCGAGGGGGCGGAACCGGAGGATGCCGCCGTGGCGGACCCGGGTTGCCGGGGCGCGGCCTCAGGGTTCGGGGAAGACGCCGGTATGAATCGGTTCCGACTCGCCGCGCGGAAGTCGGTTGAGTCGGTGGAAGCGGTTGAGTTGGTCGAATTGGAGCTCGCGGCCTCCACGGGAAAGGCCGAGGCACGGTTGGGGCCTTGGGGGCTGGAAGAGGCCGGGGAGGTCGGCGAATCCGAAGGGTTTTTTAACGGCGTTCCGATGTGCTCGTGAGCCGCGACCCGGTCCAGCATCGCGATGTATTGATTCGGATCTTGCGGGCTGGTGTCTCGCCAAATCTCCTTCCCTTCCGGCGTGACAATGACGTCGGTGGGCACTTGTTCGATGCCGTAACGGCGGCTCAAGGCCGCATTCTCACTGGTGCTGGCTTTCAGAGGCACGTAATTGGACGCGATGGCGCGACGGACTTCGGGGCGGCTGAAGACGGACCGTTCCAGCTTCACGCAAGGGGGACAATTGTCGCGAGTAAAATGGATCAGTACCAGTTGCCGGTAGCGCTGGGCCCGGGCAGTGGCTTGTTGCCAATTGGCGGCCCATGGAATCGCCCCTCGAGCCTGGTGGTTGAAGCTAACCGTGACCATGACAGCGACAACGACTGCGATTGACTTTGCCCCACGCATTGATGCACCTCTCCGTCTAATCCGTTGGCTCCCGACTACCCGCTTGAGCTCGATGCTTCCCGTCCCATCCCTTATCGGACAGCGGCTCGTGCGGTTGACAGGAAAAATGCCGTATAGGAAGATTGTTCTAGATGGCCGGGATGGTTTGACAGCTGGGAGCACAACCGGTTTCCCGGCTCCAAACGGTCTTGGGTGGCGGGCGCCTCGGACGAGATGCGCGAGCGTTTTTTAGCTCGAGTTGGCAGCTCGAGTTCGCATGGAACGGTCCCTATCCGGAAAAATCCCGCCATTTTGTACGGATTGGGTGGCGCCATGTCTTGACATGGACGAAGAGAGGAGTATGATACCGGTAGTTAGCAGACTTCTGTCATGCATTGTAAGTGCTGCTTGTCCCAGGGTGTAATTCTGGGGCGCTTTCTGGAAGGGCGACTTCGTCTGCGACTAAGTAAAGCTGAACCGGAGAGATGGCGCTTCTCGAGTGCTTCCACCGCCGATTCGTTCGGGTTAGTTCTGTCAATCGTGCTGGTTGGTGGAAATCTAATGGGATCCGGGGTGGAACAGGGTGACAGCTATCGAACAGCTGAGCATGAGCCACGTGCTTGGGCAGCCCGCTGGAAATCGAGAGGCTAACGGCATGCAGCGCGAAATAGGGTCGCGTCGCACGCGCGGCAAGATCAAGATCTCGCGATAGAAGCATTATTCTGGTCGGCCGATGGTTGCTCCCTGTGTGTTTTGGCAGCACGGCCATTCTGAGTCCTATACATCAGCGCGCGTGTGTGTTTTGCGGATGGGGACAACGGAGCCCACGGTCCTGCGTGGCTATTCGACCTGGAAGGTCCTGCGTACATTCTCAATCACCTTCGGGGATGGCTCGTACTTCGCGCGGTCGGAAGCGACGCAACGGTGGCGGAGCAGTTCTGGTGTGAACGGTCAGGATGAGGTGTCTCGCGACACCGTCTGCCCAATGTGTCACGCTTGCCCGAGAGTGCGATACGCTCAACGGGATATGCTCAACACGATCAGGGATAACGCGAAGGTGACACGCCGTGTCCGGTGTCAATGGCCGGGCTTGGGGGTGTTTGGTAACTGACTGCGCAGCGTATCCCGCGTGCCTGACAGCGGGATAACATTCTTGGAGCACGGGCCAGCCAGAAATCGGAACAGGCTGGCTCAAAGCCGGTACCTTTTTACAGCCCGTGACAAAACCCGGCGTCCGCTTCCAAAACTCATTGGATGGCGGGAAATCCGAATGGTTTTGTCATGGCTTCCTAGGTGAATTATGGGGAAGAAGAAGCATCGACCAAAGTCCATCCAATCCAGCCGAGGGTCTAGTAACGGCCGCCCACGCCGCCGTCGAAAACCATCGGACAAAGGGCGGGGTGACAACAATAAGAAGCGGAACGGGAGCGCGAATGAGCCCGTTGAGAATTTGGACGCGCCGTTGGAACCCGGTTTCGGGTTGCTGGAGTTGCACCCGAACGGGTACGGGTTCTTGCGCAGTCCACAAAATAACTACTCGCGCGAGCGCACCGATCCGTTTGTGCCAGGCACCATGATCGAAAAGTACGGGCTGCGCCCCGGACTGATGATCCACGGCATGGTCCAGCAAGCCCGCAAACAAACCGGGCCGCGACTTCGCGAAATCACCGAAATCGATGGGATCAAACCGGAGGAGTATCTCAACGTCAAAACCTTCGATGAATTGACGCCCATCAACCCGGAAGAGTGGTTGAAGTTGGAAGCGGGACCCGAGCCGCTGACCACGCGAGTCATGGATCTGTTGACCCCGTTGGGCAAGGGGCAACGAGCGTTGATCGTGGCCCCGCCCCGGACCGGAAAAACCATCATGTTGCAGCATATCAGCCAGGGGATCTCGACCAATCACCCCGACGTCAAGCTGATGGTGCTTCTGATCGACGAACGGCCGGAAGAAGTCACGGACATGCGCCGCAACGTGAATGGGGAAGTGATTGCCAGCAGTCTGGACCAGGACGTCGAAAGCCACGTGCGGCTGTCCCAGTTGATCGTGGAACGCTGCCGCCGCTTGGCTGAAATGGGACAGCATGTCTTCCTGCTCCTCGATTCCATTACTCGCTTGGCCCGCGCGTTCAACAAATGGGTCGGCAACACGGGCCGAACCATGAGTGGCGGGGTCGACATCAAGGCGATGGATATCCCCAAAAAACTCTTCGCCACCGCTCGGGCCTTCGAAGAGGGCGGATCGCTCACGGTGGTGGGGACCGCGCTAGTGGATACCGGAAGCCGCATGGATGAGTTGATATTCCAAGAATTCAAAGGAACCGGTAACATGGAGCTGGTGTTGGACCGCAAGTTGGCGGACCGACGAGTCTGGCCGGCCATTGACATTTCACAGTCGGGGACGCGGCGAGAAGAATTGTTGCTGAACCAGGAAACGCTCCACGCCGTGACCATGCTGCGCCGTACCTTGAGTTCAATGCATCACGTGGATGCCATGGAACAATTGACCAAGCAACTGGGGCGGTTCAAGACCAACGACGAATTCATCAAGCTGATCAGCGGAGCCAAAGTGCTGGGCTGAAGTACGAGGAACTATACCGGTCGCCGATGACTTTCTCCGCCGCGAGTCCGACCAACGGGAGGACGGCTTGCGTCGGGCAGCTTTCCATCCGGAAAAATCCAACGGCCTGAAATATAATCCCCCCTCCCCCGCCGACCGGTTAAAGAAGGCAGCACGACATGACATGGGAGTCCGTCATTTGGCCACCGGGCGGCCGCGGTGCAAAACAACAGGGTGGCACTTTCCTGAGCGAGCGGCAAGACGCGTTCCCGCTCCGGAAAACGCGGATCGCGAGCGGAGCCAGTGTTCCGGACGGTTCGGAGGCACGTGGAATTGCGCAAGTTATTTTTGAGTGCCCCCTAAAAGAGCCTCGCGAGTTTGCCCTTTGAGTTAACGATGATTCTCCGCGAACGGCCGAACGCGGAAGCCTTGCCGGAGCTCGCCGAGCCGGCCTTGGTGTCTCAACGGCGCGAAGCAACCACAACCAGTAAACCACGCCGGAGGGTATGCGAATGGTGAGCGGCCTCATTGGAGATGAGGTGCCCCGTATGGGGTTGCGGGTTCGAGTCCCGTGCCCTCCGCTTTTCGAAGTGCTTGTGCGAGAAAGGGTTTGGGCCAATGGGTTCAAGCCCTTTCTTCATCCGTGGGCCCATCGTGGCGTCCGGAACATCGCGCATGATCGTCACCGCGACGGCGGCGAGGTTTTCGGCTTCTGGAGCGAGGACGCCCAACAAATAACGACGTGAATCACTCGTTCCCGAAAGGCACGCTTTTCAAAAATCGAGTACATTCACTTGTTGGATGTTTTTCTGTTGTTTCTGTTTCAAGGTAATAGGCGGAAACTTCGTATCCCCAAGTTCTCAGACGATATGTTCCCCTCCCTCACTCCAAAGAGAGGACGATGCATGAGTAATTCTCCCTACACGCCGCCTCGGTCAACGAGTTACGCAACCGCTGATCCAGCACGCGAACCGCTCCGTCGCGTCGCCAAGTACCAGCGGTTGGTCATCTTTGCGTTGCTCGCAAACATATTGGCGAACATTGTCTCATTCGCAACTCTCGGACAAGATTTGCCGATACGGCTCACTGCAATGGTATTGTCGTTGAGCATTGCGGTCTTTGCGATGGTTTCGATTTTTTTGTTGGCAAAAGAGGTCATCAACACCGGCGTTGGCGTCCTGTGCGGCATTTTAATGCTCGTTCCGTTCATCTCCCTGATCGTCTTGCTTGTCGTGAACCAAAAGGCAACATCATTCCTACAAAAAAAGGGAGTTCGCGTTGGGTTCCTAGGCACAAATCCCAATACCATCTAAGGAGCGCGAACGCGACAGGGAAAACGTTGGTCCCGCTCGCCTCCAAGCTGGAGCTTTCCCGCCGGAACCGGCCGCAAAAACGGGGAGCCTCCCCGTTTCCACCCGTGTCATGAGGCCGTCACGCACATCGTGAAGTAAAGAGCGCATGTCGCGCCGCTGACGACCGCGCCGGCGATCGCGAGCCACTTATTCGTATCCACCCACAGACCGGCAATGCTTGTCACGAAGGCGACCGGAGGACCGAAGATCACGATTAATCCTACAAGGATTAAAAGAGGCGACCCTCAGCAGAAGCCAGGGATCTGGAGCCAAGCAAGCGATATCATAACCCACGGCAAGACGGCCAAAGCAAGTCCCGCTTTTCCGCAACCCATCGTTCGATCCTCCTCGTTCTTGCACCCTTGCCCCCTTGAGACGACGCGTTCATTATCGCAAGCCGCTATTCCACTGTACACCTCGTTTCCATCATTTCCGCTGAACCCCTGAAACCTCCGGGGGTTGAAGCATGATTCCAGATATCCGAGAAGGCGGGCTATTTCCTTACGAAATTCACGCCCGGCATCCGCTCAAAATCATCATCCTGAGTCCACAATGTCGCCTGGTGGAGTTGAGCAGTGGCATGGATGATACTGTCGGCCATTGGTAATTCGTGGTCACGGCCGTGTTTGGCCGCATTGAGCAAAATGATTGACGTCACGTCGACGATTTGACCCTGCTGCATCACGGCAATGGCCTGAAACGCGGAGTCCTCGCCTCTTTGCCGAAGCATCTCCTTGAAGACCTCGTGGAGATTGAGCGTGGAGACAATCAACTGTTTTCTTTGTCGTCGCGGGGGGCGAAAAGCGGCGTCCGTTGATTTATGCTAATAAAGGCGGTTTCCAAAGGCTCTTGTGGGTGTGAACCGGTCCGGGGTTCAATGTCGGGACGGGCTTCACGCCGGGGGAAGAGACGAGAAATCTCGGCCGGTACGTCTTTTGGGGCTGGTGGACGAGGACGCGGAGCCACGAACATAAAGAGGGGATGATGAGACGGCGTCATGTAAAAACAGCAGTGGTGTTGCTTACAATTGGCTTTTTGGCTGTTGAACTAAGTCCGCGATTGGCCTGCGCCCAGGGCCCCGCGCCGCGAGAGGTTTTCGTGCGCGAAGCGCGGCTGGATGTCCTAAAAGAGCGTATCGAAGCAAAAATTGATCCGACGTACTCGGCATGGCGCGATCTTCAGTCCCGCGCGGAGGGACTGCTGGATCGTCAGCCCCACGCGCCCGAACACTGGTATGTTCCCGGCTACTATCGGGATGCGGAAGGCCATGTGCGAGCGAAGCAGGGGCTGCAAGAGGACGCCAACGCGGTTTACCAGCTGGCTTTGTGTTGGCGAATGACTGGAGAGAAACGCTATGCCCGCTCCGCCGCGCGATTGATCGATGGCTGGGTAAACACGCTGCAGTCAACCAGCCAGAAGGATGATTCAACACTCTCGTTCAGTTATCACTTCCCGGCGATGGTCTTCGGCGCGGACCTGCTCGCGTCCTCTCCACGCTTCCCGGCCGCTCGCCAGGATGCGTTTCGCCGTTTTTGCCGCGAGAAGGCATTGCCGCTGAACACGATGGACCGCGGCAATAATTGGGGCAACTGGGGCTTGGTCCTGGTGCTCGCCTGCGCCCGGTATCTTGACGATGGCGAGCTATTGGACCGAGGCGAAGAACGTTGGAAGGAACTGCTGGACCACCAGGTCGACAAGCGCGGTCACCTGCATCACGAAGTCCGGCGCAGTGGCGGCAAACGCGGCATCTGGTACTCGCACTTCTCGCTGTTTCCCCAAACGATCGCGGCTGAAATCCTGCGAGTGGCGGGCCGGGACCTCTACAGTTGGCGATCTCCAGATGGCCGCGCGTTGCGGCAAGCGTTCGAGCCGCTGGCGGCGTGGACTCACGATCCTTCGTCGTTTCCTTACTGGGAGGGGGATGTGGACGAGCTGCGAGGCGTGCGCTACTTCAGTTATTTCGAAATCCTCCATGCCCATTGGCCCAACCAGAAGGCGGCGGCGTTGCTGCGGGAAGCTCGCCCCACGACCGCCCGACATAGTGCTCCGGTGCTCACCTTTACCCACGGCGAATGCCCCTGACAGTCCATGACCGCGGGAAGGCGCCACCGACGGAGGCCGTCAGAGGAACGATGCTGCCGTCCGAGGTCGGAAAGTCAGGCTACATGGCGGATCTGGTCCTTGACAGTCCCCCACACGTTTCTTGCACTTTGAGTAGCTTTTTAGCGAACTGAAGTAAGGCTTTCCGGGGCGATCACGCGGGGGGTGCACGTCTGGACCTCTTAGAACGCCGAATGGGATGTGTAGGTTGATGGGGAAAGCGGCTCGGACAGCCTACGGCGGCCGCCCCGTGAGCAGTGGCCACAAGTCGGGTGATTGCAGTAACTGTTGTCGGCCTCGCCAGAACCCCATTTCCCGTTCTGGGCACATCATCAACAGCAACAGGACGCGGAGCACTCGCAAATCCTGCAACCCGTCGATCTTCTGCCAGATATCTTCCGGCAATTCGATGCCGTTACGGAATGAAACCTGGTAGATACGATCGAGCGTATTGCGACGGTCGCTGCCTTCCAAGCTTGTCCGCAACTGGTCATTCGCGCGCAGAGCGGTCTGCATCTGCCGACCCAACTCGGGCACCGTATCTTCCAGCTCCGCGACGTTTTCCCGTTGACGCAGGATTTCGGCGCGGATGAACTCGGCGGTCGGTTCAACCTCCCCACCGTCACTCGGAGCTGCCGAAACTGGTTCCGTTCCTTCCAATTCGCCGGCCAATTCGTCCAACTGCTCGGTCACTTGACGCATCTGCTCGCGCGTGCTTTCCGCCTTCTCCAGGCTTTCTCTCAACGTATCGGCCAGTTCCTGTTCCCGCTCCGGCCAACGGCGGACGAATTCCGCCAACAACTCTTCTTCGTCCAGGTACCAGTCGATCGCTGCCGGCATCCCCGACATCATCAGCAGAAGATGGCCGAACATCTCCTCGATGTTGGTCAGCGAGTCGGGTGGGAATTGGTACAAATCCAGCGACTGGCGTTCGTACAAAGGCACCGTGATGAAGCTGTCACACAGCGTCTTGAGTAATTCCTCGGGCAAATCCACGTCGTGCACAATATTCTTCGTGACGACCAGTCGATGAAAACGGCCGACGTCTTCGCATATACGTCCCGCCAACGGACCCGGAAACTGTTCGAGCAGTTGGAGACTGGTCAAGTACGCCACTTCCCAACGTTCATCGTCGATCGCATGACAATTCACGTGCAAATAAATCGACAGTCCCATTGCATCTCTCCCGTATCGATGCCCGGCCAGACCAGGCTTTCTTCCTGCCAAGAGCCTGCCTCGCTGCAAATCTACTCATAATCGTTCTCAGAATGGATTGTACCTAGCCAAACGCGTTCATCGAAATCACAGCCATCCACCGAGCCACGTTTCTTTAGCTGACAGCCAGAACCGGGCACAAAAAACCTTGCAGTGTTCACGTGATGGTCAACGAACGTCTCGTTCGCATTCCTGTTCTCAGCAAACCACCGCAGAGAACACCATTTCATCTTTCAGGCGGTCGGATTTGTCCGAATGGAAAGCCGCCCGACGCAAGCCGTCCTTTCGTTGGTCGGACTCGCGGCGGACAAAGTCATCCGCGACCGGTATAAAAAAGCCAGGTTTTCGGTTGCACTCCTATATGTTGTACACACCCGCGCCCTACTGCTTGATGGCAAAACGATACTTGCCATACACATAATCCTCCGCCTCGTCCAGCGTGAATTGGCGCACGTGGAAGATGTTGAGCTGTTTGATCGTTTTGATATGCCCGAGGACGGTGCGGCAGCTCTTGCCGGTCTGCTTGGCAAGCCTAGCGGCGGAAGGCCAGGCGATACGCTTTCACGGCTGGCATATCTTCCGTCAAACTGAATGCCCCCAAGTAAGCCCCGCCGCGGATAAGCGCTGAAACGTTTTCCAGAAACTGCGCATGACAGACACCATGAAAGGCTCTACCGAACCCACCAACCCGTCTTTCCCCGATAAAGGACTGGATGCAGCATACTCGGCAACCTGGGATAAAGATGGCACATCCCAAATGCGAGCAACGCCAAACTCCTCAAA
>JBNJEM010000090.1:0-16578 GCA_051745935.1 Planctomycetota bacterium | reverse complement strand
GGATTTTTCCGGGTGGAAGGCCGCCCGACGCAAGCCGTCCTCCCGTTGGTCGGACTCGCGGCGGAGAAAATCATTCGCGACCGGTATATATTTCAGGCGATTGGATTGGTCCGGATGGAAAGCTGCCCGGCGCAAGCCGCCCTCCCGTTGGTCGGACTCGCGGCAAACAACGTCATCCGCGACCGGTATCGCGTCTGCACGGTCGCCATCAAGGCATGGCGAGAAAGGAACGGATCATGGACAGTGTCGGGAATCGACTCCTTACTCTAAAAGTCAAAGATGCCATGACGCGCCAGGTGATCTGCGTGTCCAGAGACCAGACACTCTCCGAGGCCGCGTGCCTGTTTGTCAGCCAGGGCATTTCAGGGGCGCCCGTGGTGGACGCTTCCGGTCGGTGTGTCGGGGTACTCAGTGCGATTGATTATGTGGGCGGTGAAGACGTTTTGCGTGGCATATGGCCGGTGGGCAAGCCGGGAGATCAAGTGTATCAACAAATGTCCACGGAGCTACGATATGTTCAATCGGAACAGACCTTGCTCAGAGCCGCCCGGCTGATGTGTGCGGAGCACGTGCATCGTCTGCCGGTACTGGACGCCGAACACCGTCCCGTGGGCTTGATTACCTCAATGGATATCGTGGCCGCGCTGGTCAATGTCATTGACGAGCAGGAAACGCTGTCCATGTAATGGTCGCCCCGTGCAGTGGGGAAGCCTGCCCCCCCCTTTATACCGGTCGCGGATGACTTTTTCCGCCGCGAGTCCGACCAACGGGAGGACGGCTTGCGCCGGGCAGCTTTCCACCCGGAAAAATCCAACCGCCTGAAATATATTCTTCGGGTCTTGGCACGTTTCGGTCCCGGCCCACGACCTTGCATATCGTGGCTCATACTGTCATATTGAATGCACAAGATAGCGGTAGAGGTTTGTCGCGCGAAAAGCACGCCTCGAAGGGCCCGCATACCGTTGTGGGGCAACCGTGACAAAAGCCGCTCGTGTTGTGTGTTCTGTCACGCCTTTTATGGTGCTCGGGCAAAACTGAGACGATTTGGAACTGGATGCAGCACACGGGCCGGGCAGCCCCTGTCGGCGGGAGGGGCCGGCAAGGCTGGGTCGTTTTGTGATGGCGTCCCGCAGGTTTGGTGGCGTTCCGTAGTACGCCTCGGCAAAGATGGCATGGGCGGGGGGGAGGCGGCCGGTATCGGTACGACGCGACCATGAGATTTGGGACAGGTAGCTATACCGGTCCCGGATGACTTTCTCCGCCGCGAGTCCGACCAACGGGAGGACAGCCTGCGTTGGGCAGCGTTCCACCCGGAAAAATCCAACCGCCTGAAATATAACTGGAGTTAGCGAAGTATGATTGCCCGCGACTATCGAAAGTTTTTCCGGGAATTTCTCTTTCACCCGAAGGCGGTGGGAACCGTTTCGCCGAGCTCGACGAATCTCGCCCGGCACTTGGCCGATGCGGTCGATTGGGATCATGCGTCCACGGTTTTGGAATATGGGCCGGGCACCGGCGTCATTACGGGAGAAATCGTCTCACGACTGCCCAATCAAACAGAGTTTTATGCCATCGAAATTAGCTCTGAGTTCGCCCGCATTCTCCGAGAACGATTTCCGAACATCGGCATCTTGGAGGGAAGTGTCGGAAATGCCAAAACGCTGTGCGAGACCGAAGGGCTGGAGCAGGTGGATGCGATTGTGAGTGGATTGCCCTGGGCCGCGTTTCCCGAAGACGAGCAGGATACGTACCTGGACGCGACGGCGGAAGTGCTGAAGCCGGGCGGGCAGTTCATTAGTTTCGGCCATTTGCAGGGATTGTTGCTTCCTGCCGGACGCCGTTTTCGCAAAAAGCTTTCCAACTACTTTTCCGATGTGCGGGTCAGCAAGCCCGTTTGGGGCAATTTCCCGCCAGCTTTCTTCTATATCTGTCGACGCTAGAACCCGTGGGTGGCTTGGGAGCCCGTCTAAGGAACGTGGGAAAAACAATTTCCGGATTTGATGTTCACTCTACCGGAGGTCTCCCCGCCGGCCCTGTGCCGGCGGAGGCGGGTTTGGTAACTAGAGCTCCATCTATACAGCCCGAAACGTCCAGCCTGCGACCTCGTATGCCATTCCTTTTTCCGGCAGGCTTTGTCCAGTGGGCATGGAAGACAATGGGGAAGTTATTCTTCCCGCTTTCCTAAGCAGGAAACGCCTATGCGCTACACTAATCCGGCGGCGTGCGAAACCGCGGGCGGCTCTCGAGGAATGGGACATTCCATCCAGGCCTCGCACGCCCCGTGAAGGGAATAGAAATGCGAGGGAAACACCCGTTCTGGTCGCTCATCACCGTCAGCCTTCTGGCGGTCTTCCATGTGCCGGCCATGCCGGCCACGGAGAATGACGGCGGCTCCCGGTCGAACTTTATCATCATCTTCGCCGATGATCAGGGGTACGGCGATGTCGGTTGCTTTGGTGCGACCGATGTGCGGACGCCGCACATTGACCGCATGGCGGAAGAAGGCATCATGCTGACCAACTTCTACGCCCAGCCGGTGTGCGGCCCGTCGCGGGCGGCGTTGATGACCGGCAGCTACCCGATCCGCGTCTGCGAACCGGGGAATCGCAAGCACGCGCACACGATCCTGCACCCGCGGGAACGGACCGTCGCCCGCCTGCTCAACGACGCCGGTTATGCGACGGGGATGATCGGCAAGTGGCATCTCGCCGGCGGTCGCGGCACTCATTACAAGTCCGGGAGCATGCCCAACCACCACGGTTTCGACTATTTCCACGGTACACCGTTGCATAACGGCTTCACTCCTGAAGTGAATCACGGCAGTTTCAAGGCGCAACTCATGCGCAATGACCAGATCATCGAGGACGCGCTCACGCAGGAGCAGATGAACGAGCTCACGCGGGACTACACCCGGGAAGCCGTCGCATACATCCACGAAAACAAAGACCGGCCGTTCTTCCTTTACCTGGCGCACAATATGCCGCACATACCGCTGGGGGTCAGCGAGAAGTTTCGCGGCACCAGCGAACGCGGTATTTATGGGGACGTCATCCAGGAACTGGACTGGAGCACGGGCCAGGTGCTCGAAACGCTCGAGGAGCTGGGACTGGACGAGAACACATTGGTCATCTACACCAGCGACAACGGACCGTGGATCGAACCGGACCGTTTTCCGGAAAAGTACTCCGGCAGCGCGGACCCGTTGCGCGGGGCAAAGATGCAGACGTGGGAAGGCGGCCCACGCGTGCCGTTTTTGGCGTGGTGGCCCGGCGTGATCCCCGCGGGGCGCCGGAGTGATGAGCTCGTCGCCACGATGGACATCATGCCGACCTTTCTGAACCTGGCCGGCGTGGACGTCCCGGATGATCTGGTGATTGACGGCGTGGACGTGATGCGGCTGCTGACCGGGGAGACGGACGAATCACCGCGCGATACGTTTTTCTACTACACATTTACCCACCTTCAGGCGGTGCGGCAGGGCGACTGGAAAATGGTGCTGCCGAGGCCGGAGCGGCCGGGATGGACCTCGTGGAACGCGCGCATGATCGAGGCCGTGGCGGACAAGGAGCTATACAACCTGAACGCCGATATTGCCGAACGGCGCGATGTGGCGGACGAGCACCCCGACGTGCTGGAGCGACTGTCTAACCTGGTCGAAGCGGCGCGGGAAGAGCTTGGCGACTACAACCGCATCGGCGCCGGCGCGCGATTCTTCGACGAAACGCCCCGACGCGGCGAATCCCTTCAATGGATCGATTCGATTGCCGAAGGCAGCGGATACGACGTGCAGGACGAAGGCCGATGGGACTCCGCCCTGGCGGAATGGGAACCATTCAGCGTGCGCGACGATGGCAAAATCGCCGACGGGTTCATTTTCTTCGGCGCGTTTGACGGACGGGAGAAACAAAACCGCCGACCGTGGAACGCCGACAACCTGGTTAGTGAACTGCCGGACTACGTAACATCGGTGCAACCGGGCAGCGACTTCAACAGCATCGCCTACGGATTTCCCGACTATGGCAAGATCAGCAATCCGGTGGAGCGGAATGAGGAACTTGTCCGCGGCGGGATTGTAACCGCCGTGTCGGAGGAGACGAGTGCCGGTGACTTCAATGAAATATTGACGTTCACCCTGGATGTCAGCGAAACCATCCGGATCGGCGTGCTCGGCGGCATCGAGCACTCACCGGACGGGCGGTGGTCCCCGACGAGCTTGCGGATCTCCCCGGTGGGCCACGAGGCCGAATCGTTGGAAACCAAGGATCCGCTGTTCGCCGTTAGCCAGGCGAGTTGGGTGTTTTTCGACGTGACCGGTCCGGGTCCGTTCGCCGTTTCGGGCTCGCAACGATTACACGGGGACGGCGTGTCGATCGGCGGGCTCACGTTCGCGCGGCCGGGGCATTCGACCGAACAGCGCCGCGACGCCGCGAGCCAGCCGTGACACCGGGCCCTTGTGGGGGCTCACCCTTCAAGGCGGAAAACGAAAAGAGGTAACACTTTAGCCGTCTGAAGTAGGATCCTGGCTTCGTGATCACAAATCCCTTATGACGGACCCCGTTTAACCGCAAGGCCAGAGTCCGCTCGTGCGGGTCTGGCGGGTTGGGCGCCGGCCTTAGAGGCGGACAGAAAACTCCGGAAAGCGTTGCTAAATCGTTCACATTACAAGGGTTTGCGGTGACGTTTACAGGTTTTCTGTCCGCTTCTTAGCTCACGAGGCTGATTCACCCACGAGGTGAACTCGTGGGGGCTTATTGCTTGCGCAGAAATAGACTATACAAATTGATATTGTCCTGTGTCCGTTCTTCTCCGACAACTGCTTCGTCATGGATGCAGCAACTGTCGAAATTGTATACTTTATTCTTGCGCGGCCGCCAAGCTTCGCGTTTCGACTAGCTGGTAAAGCCCGGCTTTCGGGGCCTTTTCGGATTCACATTCCACTCCCCTGGGCGCGACCTGAAACCAGCGAGTTTCCAGCGTCTGGGCCGTTCGAAGGGCGCGAAACGCTTACACTTTCAGTTAACATGTCCTGTCATGCCAGGAGTTTTGGAGGCGGCGGGCTGGTTTTCTTGCGAGCTGTACAATTCACATGGGGACGCAACCGTTGAATGAAACGAAACGACTGATTCGAGTGGGGCATAGTCCCGATCCCGATGATGCCTTTATGTTTTACGCCTTGGCCCATGAAAAAATCGACACGGGGCCATACGTGTTTCAACACGAACTGGTTGACATTGAGACACTAAACCGCCGCGCGCGGCACGCGGAATTGGAATTGACCGCGATTAGCCTGCACGCCTATGCGTATTTGGCGGACAAGTATATCTTGTGTCCATGCGGGGCCAGCATGGGTGACGGTTACGGTCCCATCGTGGTGGCTCGAGGGGCCCGCGACGCGAGTGAGATCAGGCGTGGCACGATCGCGGTCCCCGGCACGTGGACGACCGCTTTCCTGGTACTGCACCTCTGGCTTGGTGGATCCTTCGATTTCGTGGAGGTGCCTTTTGATCGGATCATGGAGGCCACGGCAGGGGGTGAATTCGAGGGCCGGCGGGTCGATGCCGGATTGGTCATTCACGAGGGCCAACTAACCTATCAGCAGAGTGCACTTCATCTGGTCGTTGATTTGGGCCAGTGGTGGAAGGGGGAAACGGGACTCCCATTGCCGCTGGGCGCGAACGCGGTTCGCAGGGATTTGGGGCGTGAACGGATATCGGACGTGAATCGGTTGCTGTACGAGAGCATCCGATACGGTTTGGAACATCGCGGACCGGCGCTCGATTACGCACTTTCGTTCGGACGCGGGCTGGAGCGGGACCGGGCCAATCAATTCGTGGGCATGTACGTCAATGATTGGACGCTCGATTTTGGACCTCGCGGGCGGGAGGCGGTAACCGTGCTATTAGAGCGGGGCCGCGCGGCTGGAGTCATTCCGGGACGGGTTCCCGTGGAATTCGTCTAACATGTACATGCACGAGTGGCGTCTTGCACGCGCCTCATCGTGACATCGATGAACGCGATTGGTGGATTGGGGCCACGGCGCTGCCGTGCGCGACGGCGTGCTGGTTCGAACCTTCATGCAGCGGAGAAGATCGCCATGCGGAAACTAGAGTTTAATTCCAACGAGCATCCGACATTGGGCATCGAGTTGGAGTTGGGCCTAGTTGATGCGCGCACGTGGGAATTGTCGAGCTCCATTCATCGCGTCTTGGAACTTCTGAATGGTTCGCAACGCGAGTTCAAGTCCGAATTGATGCAGTGCTGCGTGGAAATCAATACGGGGATTTGCGAGGGGGTTTCCGAGGCGGAAGAGGATTTGCGATGCAAGCTTAGTCGCATGGAAGAGGTGACGGATGAACTGGGCTTGCGGCTTTGGTGGGGAGGCACACATCCGTTTTCGCTTTGCAAAGAACAACAAGTAACGCCCAATCAGCGGTATCTCGACCTGGTGGAATTGCTCCAAGAGATGGCTCGCCGACTGGTTACTTTCGGCTTGCACGTGCATGTCGGGGTCGAATCGGGCGACAAAGCCGTCATGATTTGCGATCGCATGATGCGACACCTTCCCACTTTGCTGGCGCTAACCTGTAGCAGTCCGTTTTGGGAAGGCCGCACCACGGGACTCCATTCGTATCGTTCCAAGATCATGGAAGGTTTGCCCACGGCCGGACTGCCCACTTTGATGCGCAATTGGAGCGAGTACGTTTGGTTGGTGAATCACATGGTCGACACCGGTTTCATCAATACGGTCCGCGAGATCTGGTGGGACATTCGACCCCATCACCGCTTCGGAACCGTGGAGGTTCGGGTCTGCGACATCCCCGGCAATTTGCAGGACGTGCTGGGAATCGCCGCGTTGACTCAGTGTCTAATCAAGGCGTTGTCCGACAACATTGACCAAGGCACGTATCAACACGATTGCCATCCCATGATGGTGCGGCAGAATATGTGGCGAGCGACCCGGTTTGGCAAGGAGGCGAAGCTGGTTGATGCGTTCACGTTCGAAGTGCGAACCGTGCCCGCGATCGTCGTGGACCTGGCACAACATTTGGCTCCCCTGGCACGGCACCTGGGCTGTAGCCGATACTTGCGGCATGTCGTGGAGATCGCCCATACGCGCTCTTGGGCCAATATCCAGAAAGATGTGCTGCAGGCAACCAGCGATCGCGCGGAGGTCGTACGGCGTTTGTGCGCTGAATCACGCATCAGGTCCAACGGCGGTTAGGAACGGCTCAGAAATAACTGCGGCGTTTTTCGTAGGGTGGCACTGGCTGAGCGAGCGGCAAGACGCGTGCCCTCTCCAAAAAAAGGGATCGCGAGCGGAGCCAGTGTGCCGGACGATTCGGAGACACGTTGAATTGCGAAGTTATTCTTGAGCGAGTCCTTAGGTGGAGCCGAAGCATGCTTGAATCACTGCAGGCCAAACAGCCGGCGGGCGTTGGCGGTGGTCCTTGCCGCGAACTCCTTCAAAGGCTCGTCCCGCGCCTGGGCGAGGCAACGTGCCGTGTGTACGAGTTTTCCCGGTTCATTGGGCCGCTCTCCTCGATGGGGATGCGGGGTCAAATACGGTGAATCGGTTTCAATAAGAATGCGATCGCCGGGGACGTGGCGAGCGGTCTGCCGTAGCGAGTCCGATTTCTTGAAGGTGACCATTCCCGCGAAACTGATGAAAAGGTCCAGTTCCAGGCATTGTCGAGCCGTGGGCAAATCCCCGGTGAAGGAATGCATGACGCCCCGCAGAGGGCCTCTTTGACGCGCCGCGCGCAGGATGGCGACCGTTTCTTCGGCACAGTCCCTCATGTGCACGACCACCGGCAAATCAAGCTCTTGGGACAGCCGGACATGCCTCTCAAACAGGTCGCGCTGGACGTCCATCGGGGTAAAGTCCCAATAGGCGTCGAGCCCGGTTTCTCCGATGGCCCGCACTTCCCGAGCCCTTGCCAGCTCGAGGATGCGAGTCCAGTCCTCCGCCGTGGACTCGCTTCCATGGTTGGGCTGAATGCCCACGGCGGCATGAACTTGAGGCCAGCGGGACGCGATTGATACCGCCGCCGTGCTGGACGAGGCCGTGGTTCCAATGGTTAAGATTGTCTTCACGCCGGCGTCGGAAGCCCTCGAAAGCAACGGACCAAGATCATCCCCGAACACATCCTCGTCCAGGTGCGCGTGCGAGTCGATGAAGTCGTGCGCATTGCCCATCAGGACGAGGGCTCGGCATCACAGCTTTGCGGTACGGGAGCGGTCGTCAAGGGTTCACGGTCCGCGAATCCGGCATCGACTGGATGCCAATACTTGAGCTCCGGTTCACCCAGCTTCCAGCACAAATATATCAACTCACCGTCTAATTTGCCCGGAAAGTCAACGATTCCCTCCACCCCGCTCTTCGGCTCCACGCCCAGCTGGCGTAGTTCTTCCACGTACCCGTTCAGACGCTGACGATCCTTGTCCAATTCTTCCTCAATTTGAGCCAGTTCGTCGTGATACGGATCGCCGGGCAAAACTTTCCGTCCTATCTTCAGATGTTCAACCCGTTCGTGCCGTTCAATCACTTCCCGGGACAGGCGTACCAGATCGCCCGTAATTGCACGGACGAGAGGCAACATCGCGTTGGCTTCCGCAACCGTGAATGCGTGAACGGGTTCACTCGCTTCGACCGTTGATATTTGTCTGTTCGTCATGGCGCGTTGCTCTTCAGTCTTTTCATGCTCAGCGGCCTGGATTGGCCCGCTATTGGTATCGGGAAATTGGTGTGGCAAACCTTCGAGAATGCGTGCACTCGAGATGATCCGGCGGCTACCCTCCAGCAGCCATCGCGTCCACTTCAACACTCAGTCCAAATGCATCTCCGTGACCAATTCAACTTGCTCTTCACTTATGATTATAAAGGGGCGCGGAGTGTGAACAACCGGCCGGACAATGGGCGACATGATCGCGTCGGAACGTGTCGCGTCAGTGAACCCACAATTGTTGCGTGACGCCGCCGAACGCCCCGCTTCTCCCTTTCTCGCAACGGTCACGTTGAGCGGGACTCGCCCGTTCGCACCCAGCCGGCACGGGAAGCTCCCTTACTTTCCAGCTCGCTCGATGGCCATGGATCCGGGTTCCGCCCCCACGCCATGGCTGACGGCGGGAGCCCACTTTTCCCAATAGTGGCACTGTCCCCCCCCTGTGAGGAGTTGTTCTGGGGGGCACAGGCCTGATTACCGTCAAATCCTTCCGATCAGGAAAGGGCACTCGGGGGAGGAAATTGCGGAAACCGGGAAGGGCGGGAAGAGTACGACGGGGCGCAACGGGGGCGATGGTGAGCGGCCGATGTGTCGTAAGTGGGCTCTATTAAAGTGGTTGAGCGGTGATTTCGCAGCGTGACAAAAGGACCTGGCCAGGCAACATGTGCGGTCCGCAGGAGCCGAACCTCAAGGGGTTCCAGAATTCCCGCAAAAATGTAGTTCCAAGGGGTTTGTTTTCTTGACTCGCGGAAAAGAGCACGTAGAGTGAAGAGAAGGAATGCTGTATGTCTAAAAAACCCGTGACAAAACCGCTCAGATTTTCTCCCACTCAGGAATGTTTGGGAGGGGGCACCAAGTTTGGTTACGGGGTGAACAATTGTTGGCATGTTGCCGTTTGGAATCTGGCGACGGCGGATCGACGAGCGCGCTTCCTTCGGAAATGCAATCTGGTCGGGTGACAGGCAAAGTCGGGGCGAAAGTTCACCCGGTGGTTAAAGGAATGGAATTATGCTAGTGCTGTCGAGAAAAAAGAATGAGAGTATTGTCATCAATGATGACATTACGGTGGTTGTTGTCGAAATTCGCGGAGACAAGGTGCGACTCGGTATCGAAGCGCCCAAGGAAGTCCCCGTGCATCGACGAGAAGTGTACGACGCGATCAAGCACAACAAGCCTGCTTCCGACGACGGTGAGGCTGGCCAAATTCGCGCTACTGAAACGCAATTGTGAGGTCGTTGTTCCTGCTCGGGTCGTGTCTTCTGCTCGCTTTATCGCCTCCCCCGCCGCGTGCCCCCCGCCGTCGAGCCATTGTTTTGTTGCCGGTTAAGCTGAACGCGTCTTCACTTTTGTTCAGTGCCCTTGACGAACCCATGCGGTGATGGTTATACCGTGTCTCGGTGGGAGTGGGCGTTTCCGCTCTGAAGGGCCCCTTCGTCTAGAGGTCTAGGACACCGGCCTTTCACGCCGGCAACACGGGTTCGAGTCCCGTAGGGGTCACTTACCCACCCTGTTCCGCACCCGTCGCCCCGTTTTCTCCGTGCAATAGGTGGGGAGACAACCGCTTTCCTGCCGCGGTGGATGCGGCAGCTGAACCGAATCGGGCGTCGGGCGACATCACACCGCTCGGCGATACGGACTTGGTCGATGCACGGAATTAGCAAGACCTGCTGTGTCCCGCTGCTGCCGCGGCAAGCGTCCCCGCACGCTCTATTCTGTCGAGGGGCGCGGCAAGATCCCGAAACCGTTTTCAGGGGGAGTTCGGCTGTGAGGGGCACGTCTTACGATGCCGTGTTGATCGTTTCCTTTGGTGGGCCGGAAGGGCCGGCGGACGTGCTGCCGTTTCTCGATCGCGTATTGCGAGGACGTAACGTTCCGCAAGAGCGCAAGCTGGCGGTCGCCGATCGCTATTATCGGTTTGGCGGCGTAAGTCCGATCAATCAGCAGAATCGAGAACTGGCGGAAGCGATTCGGATTGAATTGGACCAGGCGGGGCTGGGCCTACCGGTCTATTGTGGCAATCGGAACTGGCATCCGATGCTTGTTGATACCCTGCGTCGCATGCGAAGGGACGGGGTCCAACATTCGCTGGCTTTTCTGACTTCCGCCTACAGCTCCCATTCCACGTGTCGTCAATACCTGGATGCGATCACAGCCGCGCGCGGTGCCGTGGGGGCGGATGCGCCGCGCGTATCCAAGTTGCGGACGTATTTCAATCATCCACGATTCGTGGAGGCGTGGTGTGATCGCACGCGAACGGCGCTTGAGCGACTCGGGGATCATCCTCTTTCGGAGCTCCATATCCTCTTTACCGCGCATAGCCTGCCCGTGGCCATGGCTGAACAGTCACGGTACGTGCGGCAACTCAACGAGCTGGCGGAGTTGATCGTATCGCGTTTGGAGCTTGAGGCGGTACCATGGCAATTGGTTTACCAGAGTCGCAGCGGTCCTCCGCATCAACAATGGCTTGAGCCGGATGTCTGTCAGGCGATCGCTGAGTTGGGAGAGAGCGGGCAAGCAGCGCGAGTTCTGCTCGTGCCCCTTGGGTTTCTCTCCGATCATATGGAAGTGCTTTACGATTTGGATATTGAGGCGGCGGCGGCCGCCCGCCAGGCGGGGATCGAACTGGTTCGTGCCAAGACGCTGGGCACTCATCCGCGGTTGATCGCCATGATACGGGAACTGGTTGAAGAACGCGTTAGGCCTTTGGCGGAACGCCCCGTCGTGGGAAGAATGGGCCCCGCTCCCGACGATTGTCCGGGAGTGTGTAGTGCGTGTACGCTCCCCCCTCGGCGTCCCGATGTGGAGAATCCAGGATGAATTCCGTCACTGACGGCTGCGACGTGAGGGGTGGGATCGTCGTATTTCAACGGAAACCGTCACTGCTGACGGTTGGTGGCTGTCAAGGACGGGGGGCGATTTGTCGCGGCTTTTTTTCTTCATTTGCTGCATAAGTTGAGGAATCAAGGGATGCCCCGTGTCCTGATTACGGCTTTTGGCCCCTATGCTCCGTGGGAGGAGAATGCCAGCTGGCGGGCGCTCGTCGAGTTGACTCGGAATCTTCCCCAGTCGCCACGGGTGACAACGCGACTTTATCCAGTCGATTTCGAGGTGGTGCGCAAGCGGCTAACGGAGGACTTGCGCGGTGGGTTCGACACGGTGTTGCATCTAGGCCAAGCGCCTGGGGCCTCGAGCATCCAGCTGGAGGCGATTGGAATCAACGCCAAGGCCACGGCGGTAACCGATACTCACCAACCGCGGCCACTGATCCCGGGAGGTCCGGTTGCATATCAGAGCGCTCTTCCATTGGGACATTGGGCAGGGCTCTTGAGAGCCGCGGGGATACCCGCTCGCGTTTCCTACCACGCGGGTACTTCTCTTTGCAATGCCACGCTCTTTCTGACACACCACTTGTGCCAATGCAATGAGTGGCGCACCGGGGCGACATTGATTCATCTGCCACTGGCCGGTGACCAAGTTTTTGCTTGCGAACAGGAGCTTCCGTCGATGCCCACTACCGTTGTGGCGGATGCCATTCAGACGCTGTTGAAGCAACTGGCAAGCGACGCGTGACGTACGCAATGGATTCTTCCGATTCAGCGGTGTCGGTTTTCCTAAAACCTCGCCCCGGCGAACCCAATCGCCAACCCCGCCCGCCATGACCAGCCCTGGCGCGACAGGTTGGTCATTCGGTAATTCGTCATTCGTGCTTCGCGTGTCGCGTTTCGTTTTCCTGGACAAGCGCGCCGCGAAATCACGCTCGGTCATTCAGTCCCCATGGTGGCGACGAACGCCGCGTTCTTGTTGCTGAGCGACCCCGTTTGCCAGATCTTCTCCACTGGCGAGTTTCCAGGTGTCGCCCCCATCGGGCGACATGAGCAGAGAACGTCGATCACCGAAGTGGTCGTTCCGATAGAACCAATAGGTCGACCAGTAGTCCTTGGACAGGAACAACCGCCCACCGTGGTCAATGGTCAGGCGATGGTAGAAGATGCTGTACTCAGAGAACGGGGCGTGGCAGAGGATCCTTGGGGGCTCCCAGGGGTGGCCGGGACGTTTCCGCTGGTAGGCGAGCGTGGCGTGGGTGCCGTGGGGAAACGGTTCACCTGAACGCCACAGCCGGAAGACCGTGTGAAGCGTACCGTCTCGGCCGCAGACGAACCCGATGTAGGTTTGCCTCAACCCGTCCCCAGCCAGGACCGGATCAGTCCAACCGCCCTGAGCGTCATTGGGTTGGCGTGATCTCGCGTACTGGAAAGGGCGGCCGTGGGTTCCGATGAGCAAATGCAGGATGCCCTCGCCGTCCATGGTGATACTGGGTGAGTTGTGAACGTCGTTGGGCGGTGGGCCATGGCCGATCAACGCCGATTTCCCCAACGTCTTCGTGTCTCGATCGTACGTCACCACGTATGTGGGGACACCGGGTATCTCGTCCCTTGAAGCTTCGGGGTCCGTGGCTTCACCCCACGCCACGTGCACGTTTGTCCCTCGGGAGACGACGGACGAGGGAACACCGGAGTGAGCGGATAGGCCGATCGCCATTCTGGAGATCAGAGTCGGCTCGCCGATCTGGATTTCGCCGTCCACCTTTCTGGGAACGAAAAGCTCCAGCTTATTCTCCCGTCGCCACCGCAGTCTTGGATCTCTCCCGCCAGTGCGGACGAAACGGACGAACGGCGGCGGTCCTTCGGGCACGTTGTGCCCGGAGAATTGCTCAATGTCAAAGCGGCCGCCGGGACCAGGGATTTCGTAGGCCGTGAACGTTTTGCCCCGGTCGGTTGAATGCAGATAAGCGGGCTTTCCGGCACTGGACGCTAACGCATATACGTCGTTGTCTTGATCGAACGCGATTTTCGTGCTCATCATCTTGAAAGCAGCATCCTTGGAAGCCCCCGCCGGTGATCGGACCGCTGATTCGAGAGCCGTCGTGATCCATTCATGCCCTCGGAGTGTACCCATGTCGCTGCCCAACGACACAAACGGCCGGTTCTCCAGATCGAAGTACATCTGGTTATCCAGAGGATAGTCTGGCAGATAACCAAACATTTGGTTCTCGTGTTGATACGGCTTGAACATGATGGGCAGGTCAAGTGGCTTGGTGGCCGGGGCCTTGCCAGCGTTCACGATCAGCGTTGAATATGTCGTGAACTCGGGGGCATCCACGGGCGTGACGCGAAGGTGGCACGTTCGCGTCCCACTCTCCTCCACCGGAACCGTGTACTTCAGTGGAACCTGAACAGCCTTTCGCGAAGACACGGTCACCGCCTCTTTGTCCAGTTCAACCGGCCATTGACCGTCGGCGAACTCCAGCTCCAGGTTCACGCGTTTAGCGTCGTTGGAATTGTTGTGGACCTGGAATGCGACACGTCCCTCCGTGCCGGGCTCCCCGTAAACCGTTCGCCGGTATGGTGTCAGTAACCACCGGTGCTCCAGGAACGGAAACCAGGAGCTAGAGTTGGGGGACCAGAGGCACATGTCTTCCGACAGATCGTCCGCCTGCCAACGGGTCAATCCACCCAGGTTGATGGTTGCCCGTGCCGACGGCAAGTGCAGCCGCCATGGTATCCGGGCTCGCCCCTGTCGCGCCGGTATGGACGCAGCCGCCTCGCCGGAGCGGACGGGAATCGTCTTCGCCACGGCACCGTCGCGTCGGCTCAGTCGCAGGCTCTCGACGTCGTCCGGCAGGCCACTTACCTCAAGATTGAACGGTCCGACTCGCGGCCGAAAACAGAGGTCCGTGGGCATGTTCGGACTCGCCAGTACGATGGGCTCCTGATGCCGTTCGTCCTTGTGCCCTCGCGCCGTTTCGATGAGGTACCGAGAACAGTTCGTGCGAAATCCCCATATCATTTCCCGCCCATAACGGTCTTGAGACACCGTGATATTCAAGGCGTAAACGCCTTTTCGCGGCACCTGGGTGGAGAAACTCACCCACTGCGGTGGCCCCAGTCCACTGCCTCGCGGCCGCCCATCGTCAGCTATCTTGCGCTCTTGGATCACTCGGCGGTCGGGGCCAGCGAGTATGGCCCGCAGTTGCGTGTGCCGGTTACCGCGATTCCGATCCCGTTTCACCACCGCGATCTCCAATTCGCCCGGCTCGGCAAGAAAATAGACGCCCCCGCAACCACCGTGCATCAGCACGTCTTCAACCGACTGGTTCCCCGGCTCGTGTTCAGCCGCCGGCGCCCAATGGCTCTGGCAAAGATGGCTCTGGCAAAGAACGAACGTCAGTATCAGAGCCGCGATCCGCGGTATCGAACGGTTCATGTGAGGTTCCCCAAGTCATTGAGCATCATTCTCAAGCGGCGGTTCGACAGAAAGATTCCGCGACAGGACAATGGTCTCTTCGCAACGATCGAGCCCTGTGAAACGGCGGGGGCGTGCCGCGGTAGTGCCGCCCCCCTTGGCAAGAAACGACACAAGCCCCTGATCCGCTCAAGGGCTTATGGGAGTGCGAGCGACACGGGGCCAGCAGATTTCCGTATCAAAAAGCGGAGAGGACAGGATTCGAACCTGCGGACCAGTTACCCGGTCACGGATTTAGCAAACCCGCGCTTTCGACCACTCAGCCACCTCTCCGGTATGTTCACTTGTTCCAGCCCTGTACCAAAACGTCGCCCCCGCTCCCTGGGGGAGAAGAAACCTGACTGGTCCTGCCGTGACTTTTTCAGCAACCTGTTTAATTATAAGGATTTAGAGCATCCAGGCTACCCCCGGCGGACGCTGACGACGGGAGTCTCCAAACCGATGGGGACCCTCTATGCCTGCACGAATGGTGCTCTTCGCCGCGACAGTACTGACCTTGCCCGTGCCCGCGAAACCACAAACAGCTACCACACCAAAAGTCTAATCAATCCTTATCGACAGACAAGTCCTCCCTGCCTTAACGGAGTAGCGGAAATCACGGCGCGGCGGAAATCGAAACTCGGGTTGGTGAAGGCGAGCGGCTGGCGGGATCGCGCAACCTGGACATCGCGCGAAAAAACCGTCCGGTGGCGTGCAACAGGTCCGGCTTCAGGTTTTGGACTACGGTCTATTGCGAGGTGTAGCGGAAGCGGGAAACACCGGTGAGCCGGTCTGCCCAGACCGAGGCGTCCCGCAGGAACGATGCCAACCCGTGCAGGCGCGTCGGAAATTGACTCCCCCCCCCAACGCGGGAACATGACACGGGAAAACGCATTCATGATACCATCGATAGGGAGATTTCCGAGCACGCAACATTGCCGCGGAACCGTCACCGGCCCGCCCCCCCCCGGACTCATGCTGGCCTGCCACGACGTGCTCTTCCCTATGAGGTGCTATCCGGTTCGTTCGGAATGAGCATCATGGCATCGAACGCGTCCTGAAAGGATTCATAGAGCCGAGAATCAACGAGCAACCCGCGTTGTAAGGTGGCTACCTCCTCCGGCGTGCGATGCTCTGGCACCTCCACGACGGTGAGCCCCTCTTCGGTCTCGACAATCGCGTATCGAAGCATGGCACACCTCCAGCCTGAAGTTAGAGTTTGGGGATCAAATCCTGCTCGTTCAGGGAACCAAAAACGGCACGAGCGAATCCGGTTCGGCTTCACAGGTCTGATGCACGCCATGGACGAACCTACCTGTGGAGAATCTTTCAATGGCCCTCCGGCACCACACGGAGCTTCGGGGCGCCCCGCACGGACGCCGCGTGATCCAAATGCCGCGTTTTCAAAGGGGTGGGAGCAACTTGCGCGCCCAAGTATCGCAAGTATCGGTGTCGACGGAGGCAGGGCCGCGGCCTGGGCTGGTCAAAATCCCGGAAATTGGGTAAACCAGCGGGAGTAGGTTTACAGCATTTGTTGCGCGTCCTCGTTTCAAACACTGGACCTCTCCCCACC
>JBNJEM010000089.1:0-16673 GCA_051745935.1 Planctomycetota bacterium | reverse complement strand
CGTGCCGTCACATCGTGGTACCGCTGGCGGATACCCCTCCAATGCCCCACGGCGCCTCATGGTGGCAGCCACCGTCGCAGGCCGTCGAAATCGACAATGGGTCCTCCCGGCGTATCGCACTCATGATCAGCCGTAGCAATTCCCGTGCCCGGTGAGTCATTTATTATACCGGTCGCGGATGACTTTGTCCGCCGCGAGTCCGACCAACGGGAGGGCGGCCTGCGTCGGGCAGCTTTCAAGCCGGAAAAATCCAACCGCCTGAAGGATAACAGCCCGTAACAAAATCGAGCTCTTGCTTCCAAAGCCCCTTGGATGACGGGAAATCGGCATGGTTTTGTTATGGGTTCTTAGGCTGCCAAGACCTGAGAGTGCACGGAAGTTGTTGGTAACCACGGAAGGCCCGGCGGGAATATCGAATATCGAGCAAGGAATGTCGAATGATGAAGTTAGGCGGAAGACTGATCAACACGGGTGAACTATGATGTCTCGCAAGCCTGTGTCTTCCGTGGTTGAAGCAGACCCCGCCGTGGCATAAGAACCCATACCGACACCGTGCAGGCCTCGTGTTTATTCAGGGATTTTTCGAAGCGCAAGCCAGGTTTTCTTACGGGCTGTAAAACACGGGCGGAAGACTGATGTCCCCGGACGTTCGCACGTCCGTTGCACAGCTTGAAGGAAGGCTTTTCAAGGTGCAAATGCCACGGGCTTGTCCCGTGGTCCGTTACGTTCCACGCTACCGGCGACGAGGAGTGGCGTGTCTGACCGGTTTGTAGCGGCGAGCGTGAACCACCACGGGACAAGCCCGTGGCATCCATGCGGGCCTTGCGTGTCCAGGCCGTGTAGCGGCGAGCGTGAACCACCACGGGACAAGCCCGTGGCATCCATGCGGGCCTTGCGTGTCCAGGCCGTGTAGCGGCGAGCGTGAACCACCGCGGGCAGCGCCCGGATGCAGCTTGCCGACGTCTTTCCGTATAACCCTTGACCCCGTAGTATGGTACGGGGTATATAATTTTTGACGGGCATTGAGAACAAAGGCCGAGCGATGAGCGCACTGACAATCGGAAAGGTTGCTCGTCAGGCGGGGGTAGGTGTTGAGACGGTTCGTTTCTACGAACGAGAAGGATTGATCGAAGAACCGCCTCGCCGCCAGTCGGGCTACCGGCAATACGATCCGGCCGTGGTGGAGCGACTGCGGTTCATCCGCCGAGCCAAAGAGTTGGGTTTCACGCTCAAGGAGATCAAGGAGCTCCTGGAACTTCGGCTCGATCCGTCCGTCACCTGCGGAGCCGTGCATCAACGGGCTCAAGAGAAAATCGCGGACATTGAGGCCCGAATCGCTGCTCTTAAACGGATGAAGCAGGCGCTGGCCAGGCTGACCAGAGCCTGCGAACGTGAAGGCGGCCTCGAAGGATGTCCCATTGTAAGAGCGTTACAAGAATAGTCATGCCGACCTTCGAACGGAGATGCACGATGGCGCGCAGAATTGATTATAAAGTACAGGGATTGGATTGTGCGGAGGAGGTGGCCATTCTGCGCCGCGAGGTGGGAGGCCTGCCCGGCGTGCTCGACTTGGAGTTCGATGTTATTAACGCTCGCATGAGCGTCCACTACGACCCCGAAGCCATCGAGCCGGAGCGGTTTGTCCAGGCAATCGACGCCACCGGCATGAAGGCCACGCCGTGGAAGAAGCGTCTTGATTCCGAGCCCACATCCTTCTGGTCGCGCCGCGGGCGGTTGGTCATGGCCTGTCTGAGCGGCGGGTTGCTCCTGAGCGGCTTCATCTCGCACTGGATCGTCCACGGCAGCATTGTCCACGCGTTCGCCGGCGGTCACGCGGATGAGCACGTCTTTCCTTTGGTGTCCCTACTGCTGTACGCGGCGTCGGCCGTGGCGGGCGCTTCTTACGTGTTGCCCAAGGCGGTGCATGCCGTACGCCGGCTTCGACCCGATATGAACCTGCTGATGACCATCGCGGTTCTGGGGGCGATGATCCTCGGCGAGTGGTTCGAGGCGGGCACGGTCGCGTTCCTGTTCGCCGTCGCCTTACTGCTGGAGCACTGGAGCGTGGACCGGGCTCGTCGCGCCATCGGGGCGCTGCTGGATCTGTCTCCTCAGACGGCTCGCTATATCCGCCCGGAACAGGGGGAGATCCACGAGGAGCCTCCGGAGGACGTGCCCGTAGGTGCCACGGTGCTGGTGCGGCCGGGCGAACGTATCCCGCTGGACGGAGTGGTGACCAAGGGCGAATCGAGCGTGAACCAAGCTCCCATCACTGGCGAATCGATGCCCGTCAGCAAAGTCGCCGGTGATGCAGTGTATGCCGGGACGATAAACGAAGACGGTGCGTTGGAGTTCGAAGCCACCCGCGCCGCTGCCGATACGACGCTGGCCCGCATCATCCACATGGTTGAGCAGGCACAGTCCCGCCGCGCGAACAGCCAGCAGTGGGTGGACCGCTTTTCGCTGTACTACACGCCCGCGATGATGTTTCTAGCGGTCGGGCTGGCCGTGCTGCCTCCGCTGCTGCTGGGTCTGAGCTGGAGCGAATGGACCTATCGCGGCCTGGTGATCCTAGTCATCGCCTGCCCGTGCGCCCTGGTGATTTCCACCCCGGTGAGCGTCGTCTCCGCCCTGGCATCCTCCGCTCGCCAAGGCGTGCTGATCAAAGGCGGGGTCTACTTGGAAGCAGCCGGGCGACTGAGAGCTCTGGCGATGGACAAGACCGGTACGTTGACTCACGGGCGGCCTGAAGTCCAGCACATCTTTCCACTCAATGGCCACACCGAGGCTGAACTGCTGCAGCGCGCCGCGGCGTTGGAGGCAGCGAGCGAGCATCCTCTGGCTCGGGCCGTCTTGCGCAAGGCCAAAGAACGGAATATCGTCTTCGAACCCGCCCAGAATTTCCAGGCTCACAAAGGCAAGGGCGGCGAGGCAGCCATCGAGGGCCGTACGTTCTGGGTCGGCAGCCACCGTTTCATGCACGAGAAAGGTCAGGAGAGCGACAAGGCCCACGCCCGAGCGTTGGAACTCGAGGACGCCGGCCACACCGTCGTGGCGATTGGCAACGAGACTCACGTCTGCGGACTGATCAGCATTGCCGACGCAATGCGGCCAAACGTGACGGAAACGATCCAGGCGATCAAACAGGCAGGCATCGAACACGTGCTCATGCTCACCGGCGACAACGAAGGGACCGCCCGCGCGATCGCGGATGCCGCCAGCATCGACGAATTCCGGAGCGAGTTGCTGCCGGAAGACAAGGTGGAAGCGGTCGCAACGCTGGCTGGCCAGTACGGGCACGTCGCGATGGTCGGAGACGGCGTCAATGATGCCCCGGCCATGGCGGCTGCCACGTTCGGCATTGCCATGGGCGCGATGGGAACGGACGCCGCCTTGGAGACCGCCGACGTGGCGCTGATGAGCGATGACCTGGGCAAACTGCCCTGGTTGATCGGACATTCCCGCCGAACGCTGCGCGTTATCAAGCAGAACATCTCGTTCGCGTTAGGGCTGAAACTGCTGTTCATCATCCTCACGCTGCTTGGTGTCGCATCGCTCTGGATGGCCATTGCCGCCGACACCGGCGCGACGCTTCTGGTGGTGCTCAACAGCCTGAGGCTGCTGCGGCCCGACTGACGGGACCAGGTAAGCCCGGCGATTGATTGCGCCCGGATGTCTTGCTGCTATGATGGACTGGCAAATGGGGTAATCGAGCCGAGCCGATCAGCCTATCCAGCCGCCAATTAGACGTCACTCGCGTTGACCTATCCCGGTGGTGGGCAACTCTGATGCGAGTCTGGAAATGCTTGACCGGCAGCGGCCGCGACGATTCCGCCTGCCTCGTTGCAGCGCGCCGCCGCAACGTGGCGCTGCAATGCGCGCCCGGCCAGGTGGACCGTATGCGCTTCACCACGCAGTGCCACGTAAGCGAGTACTGGATGTGGACAAGGCTTTGACGATGCTGAAGTGTTTTACCCCCGGACATGAATCAGAGAATGCAATGCTCCCGAGTGTCGCATGTCATCGCGTCACACGCTCTTCGACGGGCGACGTTGAACGGGCTCTTCCACCCGCCTCTTATGCAACGACGGGGCTGCTTCAACGACCGAGGACACGGGCTTGAGAGACATCATCGTGCACCCGTGTTGATCCGTGTTCCGCCTAACGTCATCATTCGAAATTCCTTGCTCGATATTCGATATTCCCTCCGCCCAGCCCGCTGCCGTCTACAAGCATCGCATGAAGGCGGTCAACGCCTTTTTCTCGTGCGTGCTCAGCTCTAACTGCAGCACCAGATTGAAGAACTCGACGGTGTCTTCCAGGGTCATCAGCCGGCCGTCATGATGGTAGGGGGGCGAGTCTTTAATGCCCCCGTGTTGATCCGTGTTCCGCCTAACTTCATCATTCGAAATTCCTTGCTCGATATTCGATATTCTCTCCGTCCAGCCCGCTGCCGTCTACAAGCATCGCATGAAGGCGGTCAACGCCGTTTTCTCGTGCGTGCTCAGTTCTAACTGCAGCACCAGATTGAAGAACTCGACGGTGTCTTCCAGGGTCATCAGCCGGCCGTCATGATGGTAGGGGGGCGAGTCTTTAATGCCGCGCAACGTGAACGTTTTAATGGGCCCATCGGGGATACCGTAATGGTCGTTGACCATCTCAGGGTCGTAAAACCGCTCCAGGTGCAAGTCGTGCATTTTGTCGTCGAGATAAAACGGCGGCTTGTGGCAGGCCGCGCAGCGTCCTTTTCCAAAGAACACGTCCTGGCCCTTCAACTCCAGGTCCGTCGCCTTGTCTTTTCGCAGGTAGCCCAATTCATTGAGCTTTGGCGCCGGCGGGAAGTCAAATATGTTTTGCATTTGTGCCATCATGGCAACCTGGCTGCTCCGGTCAGGCAGGTTGACGCCTTTCTTGGCGGCAATGACATGATCGCCGTCGAAGTAGGCGGTGCGCTGTTCAAATTCAGTAAAATCTTCCACTGAGCGGAGTGACCGCTTGGACCCGTGAATTTGCTGGTTAAACAAGCCACGAAGACTCACCGTGTCCAGGCGCAAACGCGCCGATTGTGGCCGTGTATCCGGGTTCAAGTGAAATGCGGCGTTGGTGTGACCGTTCACGTGGCAGTCCAGGCAGGAGACACCCAGGCCGGCTTCAACTGACTTCCGATCTTCAGTTTGGTTGAATTGTTGCTGTGGAAAAGGAGTCAGCAACAGGCGGAGACCTTCCATCTGTACCGGCGTGAGCTTGCCTTTCATAATGCGATAGTAGTTTTTGATGGAAAGAACTTGTCCCTGCGACACGTCCCCGAGGTCGGGCCGAGTGGTCAGAAAGATCGGCGGGGGGAATTCGGGTGTCAAATGATCGGGCAGGTCAAAGTCGACGTCAAACCGCTCCAAATCTCGTTGCTCCAACCGTTTCATCTCGTCGATTTGCTGCTGAGGAAAAACTTGGCCGCCTGTCTTATGATGGACGTGCGGCAACGGCCAAAACCCCTTTGGGAACAGATCTTTCTGTTTGATCTCTTTGGGGGACATCGCTGCCAGCTGCTGCCATGTCGTGCCCGGTGGCAGCTTTACACGAACACCTTTCTGTACTGCTTTCCGGCCGCCTGACATCATTACATCCGACGGATTATCGCTCAGATCGTACCGCGCCTCGAGCAGCTGCTGTTGCCGCTCCATAACCTTGGGTTTTGCCTTCTTGTCCTTAGCCATGGTTTCCTTGAAGGGTTCGTCGACCTTCACCTGCATGTACGTCTGGTCCGGCAGCATCTTGTTGCCGCTTTTACCTCCTTGTTCGCCGCTTTGCGCATTGACCTGGGCAATCGCCACCAAGCCAATGACGAACGAGGCAGCCAGGATCATCTCCAAAGGTAACAGCTTCTTCATGTTCTCACTCCTTCGCAAGAGACCAATTGACGGGTGCGTACGACCGTTGCGAAAGGCCACCGGCTTCTGCATGGAAAGGAACCTCACACGAGCTCCCAGGCCGGTCCGCCTTCGCGCTCGTGCCTACGGCTTGCAATCGCCATGCCAAATGCGGGGGGCGTGGGGGCCGCAACGGATCAACAGTGGATGGCTGCGACAGACAGTCACGTCGCTCGGTCATTCAGTCGCGGCCAACCGGCAGATCCAGTCTCGGTTCAATGACGATACCGGGCCAGAAATCGCCGGTCGAGCCGGTCCTTGCTTCAGAAGCTCAGCCGGCCCAGCCAATGCAGGTTCCCATACACGGCGAGCGCGTGTTGACAACCCAGGTTGAGGATCATCAAGGCGCGGTTCTGGGGCCGATATCGCTTCAGCGGCCGACCTCGGAAAAGAGCGGCGAGATTGTGCAACAAGATCGGGGCCTGGCGCACACCGAACACGCCGAGCTTCGGTAGCTGGCGTCCTTCGAGACTTGCACAGTCCTTTGTCGCGAAGATTCGCGTCGGGGCCTGGCGCACACCGAACACGCCGAGCTTCGGTAGCTGGTGTCCTTCGAGACTTGCACAGTCCTTTGTCGCGAAGATTCGCGCATCACCACCATGAAGGGTCGATCCCACTGGCAATCCGCTGTCCGGATCAAGTGGAAGCCCGAGGCCCTCCAATAACGAAGGCGGATTAAGTCCCGTGGCCACAACGACAACGTCGGCGTGAAGACGTCCGCGGTCAACCGTGACGACCGTATTCTGCTCGATTTTGTCGACATGCTGACCGATCACCTCGACGTCGATGTGGCCGCTCGGTCCGTGCCACGACTCGTCCGGCCGGCTGAGTACGTGCGCCACCGAAAGCCGGGGGTGCCCGGAGGTCGCGATTTCGTCCGGCTCCGCCCGAAAAACGATGTCCGATTCCGTCCGGTTGGCGTACATCAGCAGCACGGCGAGGTCCGATTGCGTGTCGTGCATGTGGCGGATCATCGCCATGATCGGCGGGCTCAGCATGTTCACGTTTTACTTCACGTTTTACTTCAGCAATAAGCCTCTGGGGGCTTCGACCGCCTATGCCCGGGTTGCCGGGCTGGTCGGCTATCTATTCGCTCGGCGACATACAGATTCGTTGCACCATTACGCCCAGAAGAAGATGCCCAAGATCGACTGGGAAGTGATGCTGGTCGGGGGAATCGTTCTCGGGGCCTTCTTGGCTGCCTGGACCGGCGGCGAAGTCATGGCTCGTTGGCTGCCGCCGAGGTGGGTCGCGCGCTTCGGCGAAAGCGTCTGGCTACGGCTGGGGCTGGCCTTTCTCGGCGGCGGCTTGATGGCGTTCGGCGCAAGGATTGCGGGCGGGTGTGCCAGCGGTCACGGCATCGGCGGCGCGCTGGGGCTCTCGGTCGGTTCCTGGATCTGCCTGCCATGTGGAAGTAGTCCGCGACGGTCCAGATTTCCGACCGCGTTTACCCGTAACTGCGCATCAGTACCCATGACTGACGAGAGGAGAGATTTAGATGAAGAGCTTTCTAGTGATGGCGACATCGTTACTGGCGTGCGGAACGCTTTGCGCCCCCGTTGTCGCGGAGCCGACCGCCATCGACGTTCGCGTGATTTCCAAAGGGGGTAAGTTCGTCGGCACATCGATGGGTGGCGCGGAGGTGGTCATCCGCGATGCCGAGACCGGCGAAATCCTCGCTCGCGGCAAGACAGCCGGCTCGACGGGCGACACGGCGAAGATCATGACCGAACAAGTGTCGCACCATGCGCCGGTGTCTACGAAAGACGCAGCGGTCTTCCACGCCGAGCTGGAGATTGCCGAACCGCGGCGGATCCAAGTAACCGCGCGCGGCCCCCTCGCCCAGCCGCAGGCCGCCAATACAGTCAGTGCTACGCAATGGGTCGTGCCCGGCAAACCGGTCACCGGCGGCGACGCCTTTGTGCTCGAAATGCCTGGTTTCGTGGTCGACGTGCTCAGCCCGCCGGCGCACCTGAAGTTTTCGGAAACCCCGGAGTCCGTTTCTTTGCGGGCGAACGTCTGCATGATGTGCGGGTGCCCGGTGACGCCCGATGGGCTATGGGACGCCAACCGGTTCGAGGTGGCGGGGATCGTCTACCGCGAGGGGAGCAAGGTTGACGAAGTGCCGCTCGAATATGCCGGCCAGACGAGCCAGTTCCATGCCGCCTTGCAGATCAAGCGGCCGGGAGCCTACGAGGTGGTCGTGTTCGCCCATGACCCGGCCAATGGGAACACAGGGGTGGACAAGACCACGTTCATTGTGACGGAGTGAGACAAGCGATATCAGCATGGAAACCATCGCCATGTTTCGAACGATCCTGGACAGCGTTGTTTTGTATCCCTGCGACGCCGTATCGGCGGAGCGACTCGTCGACGAGCTGGAATGCTGGGGCCACGATGTCATCGACCTGGGCACGCACGATCCGAAACCGGCGGATTTTCCCGACCTGGCCTATGACACGTCGGGCACGATCGACGAGGCCCGCCGATTGTGGAAATCCGTCGATCGGCCCAACCTGATGGTCAAGGTGCCGGCCACGAAAGAGGGAATCCCGGCGGCCGAGTCGTTGCTGGCCGAGGGGATCAATATCAATATCACCTTGATGTTCTCGATACACCATTACGAAGCCGTCGCACAGGCTTACCGGCGGGCGCCGGAAAAGGTGGAGGATCCGCGACACATGTCCTCGGTCGCTTCTTTCTTCGTCAGTAACCGTTCACGGTTTGTCGGTGACGGTGAAGTAACATGTCACGCATCACGTGTTGAAAGGGCAATAGCGATTGCCCGGGCACATAAACAGGAACCACTGATGAACGCTGACGAACACTGATATGAGGCTGGATTGTAGACTGAATTCATACCAACACGGTATCGGGAGAGGGAAGGTGTGCGGCAATAACTTGGCGATGTGGCGATCAAAGTGCTCGAAATTTCGTTTCTGCCGCGATGTCTCCGTGCCAAGGCTTAGTTCTTTTCCTCGCCCTGGACCATGCCTTGGGCGACAACGTGCAGGAATCCCGCAAGCAGCAGCACAACGAAACACGTAGCGATCGATTTCCAAAGGATTTCGTACTCAAACTCAAACCAAATCGCCAAGATAAGGGCGACGCCGAGGGTGATCGCGGCGACGACAGCGACCACCGCGGAGATGCTCTTGAGTTTCTGGCTTGCCGTCATCTGGTTCTCCTTTCAGTCATGCTTGATTCCAACGATCAGTATAACCGACCGCCCGCGGCAGCGTGAGAAACGCCAGTTCACCGCCATTCTGCTTCGTTTCGTCAAAATCTTCGCCGATCGACCGTTCCATGCTTCATTCTTATGAAAATACCTGGCGAAACCAATGGTAAACCTTGTCGGTTGTAGCGCTTGTGTGCATGATAACTCGTTTGTTCAACATGCTGCTAATGTCGGCCCGAAAATCACTAGCAGTTGGATGCTTCCAACTCGCGGCCAAACGGCTATGGCCGCCGGTGATCCTTCGGTATTCCGCCACTCACGGACAGACTCAGCCCTCAAAAACGCGAGTAGAGTGCCATGAGATTCTCACGCTGTTCCGCCGCGCAGTTCCCTGCTGGTTGCCACTGGTTGATGTTCGCTGCCACTTTGGCCTGCATGTTGCATGGCGGGACCGTCCAAGGCGATACGCCGGTCATACAGCAGTCGTCGGAGGTAGAAACAAGTAACAGATCCGTGGGCGGTGCAGTACCGACCAGCACTGCCACGGCCGCTTGTCGTGAGTGTTGTGACTGCTCTCCTTGGCATGTATGGACCAGCGCCGTGTTTCTGACGCGTAATGCCTGCAGCGACTTGCCGTTGGCGTATGGAGATCCCGGAACACCCAAAGGATCGCAGGTGTTTGGAACCGGCGACCTGGATTTCGGCTTCGGTTGGGGCCCTGCCGTCGGTGCAACGTATCGCCTCAATGCATGTAATCGCTTCGGGGTCGAGTTCTACGCGATTGACAGTTGGTCCTCCACCGACCAGGTGATGGGCAATTATAGTGTCCAGTTTCCCAGTCTTCCTTATCTGCCAGAGCTAGGTACTCCTGGCGACCCGACTTCCGGGGACGGGGTTGCGACATTTCATTATGGTTCTCGCCTCTACAACACGGAGCTCAACTTCTATCACCACTCCAGGAACGCCGACTGGCTCACGATGCTGGCGGGGTTCCGCTGGGTGGAACTCGGTGAGGACTTCAGCACGGTTTTCGACACGGGGGACACCTCCCCCCGTTACGCGATTAACGTCTATAACCACCTGTACGGCATGCAGTTGGGTATGCTGACCGAACTGCCGAACCCGAGTGCCTGGGAGTTGGACGGTTGGCTCAAAGCGGGACTCTACGGGAACCGTGCCAATCAGGACACGACCGAGGACTTTACGAGTGCCGGTGGCGTCGTTACCCACGGGGCGGCACGTGACTCCAATGCGGCTTTTGTCGGCGATCTGGGCATTACCGCCAAACGTGCGATTACAGACCAGCTATCCTTCAGCGTGAGCTACATGGCTCTCTGGATCGAGGGCATTGCTCTGGCACCCGAACAGTTGGACAATTCTGACCCTTCGAGTGCCATTGTCAGTTTGGACAACGGGGGAGGTACGTTCTACCACGGTGGCTTTGTCGGCGGTGAGTATCGCTGGTAAGTCTTCTCCAGTGCTGCCAAAAATACGGGATGAATGTGCAAGCCGTCCGTGACATACCCGCATAGAGTGGTACCAGTCGAATATCGCTTCAGTTCAGCAATGGTGAGATGCAAGCGCGCCACCAAGACGAACTTTCGAGGCGGGAAGAGACGGACTGGGAAGTCCGTCCTACCAAGGATTCATGCAACGTTGGGGGCCTCTCGAAGCGTGCAACAGGGGGCCCGATTCCAACGCACACGGAGTGGATCCAAGCACGGTTAAGGGTCTATTCCAGACCCCCTCAGCCCCACCCCGGACTAAGGAACAATTCTAAGTCGTTCTAGCTCATTTTGTTGCGCCTTGCCCGTCTAAACCCTGCAGTTGCATAACGATTGAAGTAGGACGGGTCTCCAGGCCCGTCTGTTGGCGTGCGAAACCGACTTTGATTCACTGTCTGCAAAGTTCACGAAACGTGAAGTCTGCAAACATCCGCAAGATGACCATTTTCCACTGTGATAGACGGGCCTGGAGACCCGTCCTACGCATCCTTTTTGCAACGTTCGGGTAAACGCACAAGGACGACAGGGACCCAAGGGAACGCGGCCGGCACGGTCACTCGCGAAACGAAACATCACACGACTCCTTTCGTTCATCCGTGGATCCGGTCTGCTATCCGTAACACCGCCGATAATCGTCGTGGCCCAGTCGCGAGATCTTCAGCTTGTGAATCGAGCACGCGCGACGAATGCAGAACAATCCATACCAGTCGCGGTGACTTTGTCCGCCGCAAGTCCGACCAACGGGAGGACGGATTGCGTCGGGCAGCTTGCCACCCGGACAAGTCCAACCGCCTGAAGTATATTCCCGCCAGCACCGCCACCGTTTCTTGTCTGTCCGGAAATGCCCCTGGCCCACAATCTCGCGGCAGTACCCCTTCGCCGCTGCGCTCTATGAGCGAGAAGGACGCCATCTCGTTCGCTCTCCCCACGAAATCTGCCCATTGAAGGGGGGCTTCTATGGGGCTGTATTGACACCCCCCAGAATGCCCATTGTCATTCGCGGAATGGTTGAAAACCGAGCAAGAGGTGCGTACGATAAACGGGTGGCGACTTGGGATTGCGCATATTGCCTGTTGCGTACATATTGCCTGTTGCCTGCATTCCGTGACCAAGGCACTTGGGGTTGCTTGCTGAAATACCTTGGATGGTGCCGGGGTATGGCGATCCTAATGTGCAGCGGCACCGATTGGTGGAAAGATACAAGGGGGTGGAGTTTGGAACAAAAGGAGAGAAGGGCGTGCGTAATTGCTTAATCTTCGCCGTCTGTTTAGTGGGCGCGGCCGGTCGCGGCGGGATCGCAAGCGCCGACATCGTCCAATACTACTTTCTTCCCGAGTTAGGAGAGCAGTCGCGTGGGTTTGTCCAGTTCGCAGACGTGGCCCCGGTGGTCGGTCCTCGGGATTTCGCGGTAACACTCTCAGGATCAACTATAGGATGCACGCCGAATGCGGATGTAGACAGTGCGAAGGCCTATTTGGACAAATGGGGACTGGGGGTACTTAATCCGCAAGCGGGAAGGGACACGGGGATCCAAGGCCAAGTGCAACTGAATGGTAAAAACGGCGGGGAGTACCTTCGGCTCGAGTTTCCGCTGCCTGTTCAGCTCACGAAACTGACATTCGCGTCCGTCGGACTTGCGGACACCGTGACCTTGCTGGCGGACGGCGAGCGAGTCGATGTTCCCGACCTGTTTCCCGGCACGACGACGATCCGGTCGATTTCCGATTCCCAGGGAAATTGGCCAGGCGAAGTGGACTTCACCACGGCGGCGCAGCCAACCGGCTTCGCCAAGGTGTGGGAGATTCGTGCCGATCGTCCCGACCTCGGGGACGGCGTTCAATTGGAGAACATCCGCGCCGTGCCAGTTCCGGAGCCTTCCACGTTCCTGCTTTTGTGTCTTGGCGGTGTCTCTGTTGCGTGTATCGCTGCTCTGCGCCGATTGGCCGCCTGTCGCTGAGCCAGTCCGGCGGATCGACCGGCACATGCAGAGAGATTCCTTTGTGGCGGGAAGTGACCGGTAACACTACGGCCAGTCCGGCGAGACCATGGTTGAATGTGTCGACGGAAACCACCAGCGCCGGCCGCACACCAGCCTGCTCGTGGCCGCGAGTGGGATTCAGGTCCACCATCCAGATCTCGCCACGGGAAGGAGGCTGCGCACTCATTCGTTGTCCAATCCGTCAGAGAGAGTGACTTCCCAGTCCGCACGCTCGGTCAATTCCTCCTCCCATGCGTCGGGGTTTCCGCGTAGGGCGGCATACCCGGCATTGGCTTGCTCGAGAAGCCGTTTTCGGCGGTAGTCCTCAATGGCCTGATTCAGGATTCCCTGCATGGACTCGCCCAGTTGCTCAGATAGCTCCCGAAGCGTCCGGTGGGTGGGTTCGCTGACGCGAACGGTGGTGCTGGTCATCGACATCTCCTTGTAACGCATACAATTCACTAGACGTTTCTGTAAACGAATTCGTCAACCTACTCTGGGCCGTTTCGCTTGTCAGGGCGCAAAACCTGGTTTGCAACGGAAGACCGCCGCAGCCAACCGCGAAGCTGGAACCTTCGACTCTCCCGAATAGAAGACATGTTGCTTTCCGAGGAATGACGCAAAGAAGGAGCCATCGGGCTGGCGGCTTGCAAGAGAACATGAGACAGGCCGCGATAAGTTATATGTCAAGACCTGACCCCAAAATTTGTGGCCACGTGGAGGTCATGCGTAACAAGTTCAAGAACACCGGCATCCGCCACAAAGACAACCTGCAGACGCCGCTACCGTGCGTGGAGATCCTGTACCCACGTACCGGCGAGATCGCGGGGAACATCGTCGAGGACAGTTGGGGCAGCGGGTTGATGATCTTCGCCGGCATCCGCAGCCGCTCGCAGGTCGAGTGGCCGCTCTCCCGCCTGCTCGTGCATCACAATAAGACGTTGGATACGGCCTTGGCCGTGAACGACTATGGCGGCATGTCGCTGTGGCAGGGCGGGGCCATCTACTGCTACGACAACAACATCGGCAATTCGCCGGGCGTAATGCCCGCCGGTATCACCATGTTCGGTGGACGTAAAGGCGGCATCAACCTGTCCTACCCGCTCTACCTGGACGGCGCTTACAAGATCTACAGCTTCAACAATATCATTTGGGCACGGTCCAACGACAGGAGCCAGGATCGCTACGCTACTGGAACGCCCGGATACTTCATGGTATTCGGCTTCCTGAACCAATTCGTGAACAATACGCTCTACCGCACGGGCGATGGCGTCGGTGGCAGCGGCGGACATCGCAACGACGTGATCGGCAACTTGTTCAGCGAGGTCGGGGGCGACCGGAATCCCAAGTTTATCGCCCACGACCGCCAGGGCGACCCATCGCTGGTCGGCGGCGGCGATGACGGCAGCTCCGGCCGCCGCGGAGTGCCGACGCTGGCCTACGCCAACAACGTCTTCCACGGCCGAGCGATCCCTGGCACACTGCTCCGCGAGAACCCCGAGGGCGGAATCCCGAAGGGAATCGAAGGCGAAACGGTCGAGGAGTTGGCAAAGGCTATGCAGGATTTCCCGATCCGCTACGGCCAGCTCGGCTGGCGTGCCGAGCAGAACCCCATCGTGGGCAAGCCCTCACCGAAGCCCATTCGGGACCTGTCCGAGGTGGACTTTCGTCCCAGCGACGAGTCTCCGGCCATCGACCGTGGCGCGACCTACTTTATCCCCTGGTCGCTGCACGGATGCGTCGGTGAGTGGCACTTTACCGAGAATCGGGCCGACCCCGATCGCGTGACCGACTACGCGTGGTACCAGTCGCGGGCGCACTACTATCGCATGAACTACGAGCACGTGCCGCCGCTGGACTTGCAGCTCAGCGACAGGACGCTCGAAGCCTACGTCGAGTCGCCGCTGGAAGACTGGTGCCGGGGCGGCGTGGTATTCGACGGCACACGGTTCGCCGTTGTCCACGACCGGGACATGCGGGCGGACATCACCATTCCCATCTACTCACTGAACAAGCGGGGAGAGCAGGTCAAGATGAGGCATTTTCCGGATACGCCATGGATCGTCCCGGAGCCGGTCAGCGGCGAAGGGCGACAGGCGGAGTACGCGCCGGACGCCGTCGTTCGCTACCCCGGCCAGTTGCGTAACACGCTGATCATCGGCACCCAGAACCTGATGGTTGAGGCCCTATTCAAGTCCGAACCGGGGCTGACGAATGCCGCCTTGCTGTCCAAGCATGACGGCAGCAGCGGCTACTGTCTGGTCATCGATGGCCAGGGTAGGGCCGCCCTTCAGATTGGCGCTGGCGGCAAAGCCGCCTCCGTGAGGACGTCCGACGCCGTGAATGACGGGCGGTGGCATCACGTTCTGGCCGAGATCGACCGCCACACAGGGCGTATGACCGTCTATCTGGACGGTGGACGTTCCGGTGGTTCGAAGACCGAGTTGCCGGCCGATGTGTCGCTCGACTGCCGGGCGGATTTCCTGGTCGGCAAGGGGCCAGGCGACCGGGGCAACTTCCAGGGAGTGCTGGACTTCATGCGGATCTGCCAGGGTACGCTGGCCGATGCGCAGACCACCATCGACGAGCTGTACCAGTGGCAGACCGACGGCCCGTTCAAATACGACTTTATCGGCAACGCGCCCAACGGTCGCCGCGACGCGGGTGCGATCGAGTTGATAAAAAGCGAGTAGGAGGTAAGCAGAAGTGACGACGAGAAAAACGACGATGGACATACGGATCATGAGAGTACTGATGGCACTTTTGGTCTGCCTTCCATTGGGCAGGTTGGCAGCACATGAACCGTCGCCGATTCGGAAGGCCACCTTGGCGGACTGGCCAATCAATTGGTACATCCCGCCTGGAGAAGGTCCAGTGGTCGGAAACCAGAACGGCTGGTTTGTCACACCTCACGATATCCTGCCCGGCAGTTTTACACTCAGTGGCCAGATCGAGAACGCGACGAACGACAGTTTCGAGATGACTCCGAACAGCGTTTGGGGCGACTACCGGTTCAAGATTACCCGCACCGGGCCGGCCGATTCTCCGACGCCCGAGCTGAAGCTGCGCCAAGTGGTGTCCGTCCGCGACATCCACTTTGCCGATCTTCCTGAACTGACTGCCGACAACACGCTTCTGTTCCGCGGCATGTTGAAGACGATCGGCCCGGACCGCAAGACCTTTACGGCAGAAATGGATTTCAAGGATGGGCCGCTCGCCTGCCGGTTGGACCTGATCGATTGCCGAGAAAAGAAGGTGCCGCCCGACATTCGCTCGATGCGTTACGGGCCGCACTGGCAGCACACGATGGATATCTACTACCCGGCAAAGCGTGGCGAAAAACCGCTACCGGTCATCCTCTACATCCACGGCGGCGGCTGGGGAGCGCTAGACAAGGAGGGCGTCAATCGCAGCGTGCCCAACTGGACCAAGCTGGGATTCGCTGTCGTTTCGTTCAACTATCGTTTCGTGAGCAATGCCAACGAATATCCGGCAATGAGTCCGCCAGTGGCCGCGCCGCTCTATGACGCCGCCCGGGCGCTCCAGCATCTGCGATACCATGCGCGGGAACTCGGTCTCGATGGAGACCGCATCGCTGTGACCGGCGGCAGCGCCGGCGGCGCGACGACCTGCTGGCTTGCGATGCGCGACGATCTTGCCGACCCGGACAGCGCCGATCCGATCGCACGCGAATCGACGCGCGTGACGTGCGCTTTTCCGATGCAGGCCCAGACTTCGCTAGACCCGCGGCAAATGCGCCGGTGGATTCCGCGGATCACTTACGGCGCACATGCGTTTTTTACCAGGGACGAAATGAAGACGCGGGAAAAAGCGGAGCAGTTCGAATACTTCCTTGCCCACCGCGAAGACATTCTGCCGTGGATCGAAGAGTTCTCCGCCTACGAGTGGGCCAGTGCCGACGATCCGCCGATGCTGCACTGCTACGGTGGACAGAAGGACGTCATCCCGGCGCTCGACGGGGGCAACGCGACGCATCATCCCAAGTTCGGCGAACACCTTCACAAGCGGCTCAAGGACCTTGGCGTCGAAAGCTGCTACTGGGCCGACAACGTTAAATGTGAGAA
>JBNJEM010000088.1:0-16742 GCA_051745935.1 Planctomycetota bacterium | reverse complement strand
CGTGGGGGTCTGGGCGCGCGTGGTACCGCGCCTCCTGCGCGACACGGCCTGATTCGTAACTTGCCCAACCGTCACGGATACCATCTGACCGGCAAGGGACGCCAACTGAGCACTGACTTGCATGCCATGGTTTCCGCCTCCACCGAACAGCTTCTGAACATGGCCAGCTGAGTTATCGCCTCACCAAAAATCTTCACCGGCCAATTCAGTCGCCACCACTCCGCGCACGTCCAGAACCAGTCGTGATCACGCTCTGTCTTCCGACCTCCGACCTCTTCGGCCGACATACGAAAAGCGTCGCATTACTTTCTTGTTTTTCTTAGCAGAGACGCGGGTCGCTACGTCACGCGATGCCGCGCGCCGCCGCACGTGGCTCCCGCCTCTCAGGGCAGATACTGTCTGCGAATCGTGGCCAAGCTATCGAGTAGCGGCTTGGGGGCCCCCTGGGGGTCGAGCAAGCCGGAATGGGGAAACTCGTGGGGCGCCTTGTCACTCCATTGGTTCCAGATAACGGCGCGCAAGGCGGGTTTGCTCAGCATGAGCCGAATGATGTCGCCCGCCAAATCCTGCCCCGTGGCGGGCAGATGAGGCTGGTCCGGGGCGCGAGGAACCACCCGTGCCGGCCCGGTCGTTTGGGGATCCTCGCTGCTCTGACTGGGCAAGGTCAAGTAAACGACCAATGGGATTCCCAACAGACTCCAGCGATCGAGATGGCGACTGATCGCCAACAGATCTCGCGGCTGCGTCCCGCCTGGCCAATACCCCAGGTTGATTTCCAAGGCCACGGCAGCCAGGCCCAGATCCGCCCGAACCAAGGCATCCGCGAAGTGGAGCGGTGACAGATCAAACGGTTCGGACGCCAAATACTCCGCCCACGGTTGATCGAAGCCGATGGCGATCGGGATGGCGGGGGCGGCGTTCCGCGCTGCCTCGAGGGTCGCAACGGCCAGCCGAAGTTTCTGTTCTTCGGAAAAGGCGAGCGTACCGGGCATGTTCAGGCGGCCGGCGCACACCCAAAGATCGACTTGATCCTTGAATGTCGCCACGCTCGCCCGGACATAGTGGGTGGCCGCCGATTCAAACTGTTCGTAGGTCCCCTCCCCAAACCCCTCCGTCCATTGCGGCAACGACAGCCGATCCAACTGGATCAGGGGGCCGCCAACAGCTCGCAACCCATGAGCCCGGCTCCAGGCCAATTGTTCCCGAGGCACGGACCAATCGAGCGGGCCATTGGTCGGCTGGCACTGACGCCAGCAAAACGAAATGTTCACCGCATGAAAGGCATCCATGAACGGCTTGGTTAACTCGTCCGGCACGCAGCCGTCTCTCAGCGACGTAGCCAGCATGACGGGCACGTCCTGATCGGCGGCGATCTGGTCATCGAGGGCCGCTTGGACTTCCAGCACGGCGAGCTCCTCGATCGCCTCGGAGGCCAGCTCGATCGCTCGGGGGGCCAATTCTTGAGCATCGGTGGACGAACCGATTGCCGCGGAAAACAACGCTGAAAGCCCCTCATGAAGTTTATCCCGTATCGCGGTCGGAATGGACCGATCCCGGGACTCCATCTCGGCGACCAGGCTCCGCGCCCGGTACAGCGTCCCGCGGGCCAATTCTCTTGCCAGACAGTAGGGCTCCTCGCGTTCCATCAGCGTGCAGGTTGACAGGACTCGCTCGCCCGTCGCGGACAGACGCCAGGGAATATACAAACTGCCAGACTCCCCCACGGCCCGCTCGACGGTCAAAATGCCATTGGCAAGTGAGTTAACACCGCGCCAGGGAATGGCTTCCAGCCCAGCCACGTACGCCCACTCCACGGCGTGGGGTAGCAACCTTTCTGGACTTGGCGAGTAAAAACGCAGTTGGCCCATGAACAATTCCCCAAGCTGGCGTGTTGAGTACCAACACATCGCATGGCGGACAAACGCCTTCGGTGTAAGGCATTTCACTCAAAGTACAAACGCGTGAGGCGCTTTGAGCGGCCTAGACGCTGGAAAAGCCCTGGTTTCCGGTGATTTGCAGATGTATTGAATTCGGGCCATTTCCGGCGGCAGCCCTCTTTGAAAAACCCCTCGCAGCCGGGCTTTACCAGCTAGTCATCATGTAAAGTTCTCAGTTTGAGATTCAAGGTTCCCGCGAGTGTAACGCAGCAGCATAAGCCCTTCAACTGGCGGATGCCAGCCGCCCCACTATCCCAGGGGCTGAACGGCCCTCATGAACAGGCCATTTGTACTCCCCAGGGACCACTTCGGCTGGCGCATACCGAAATGCGTGGCCGGAGACGGTTGAAGCTCCCTGCCGCCCTGTTATACTCGCCACGCGGGAGACTAGGTTCAGGTGTCGGACGCCGCGCCGCCAAGGATAGATGAAACCCGATCGCTCTGGCCACGGTTCGGCTTTGAGCGCTGGCGTGGGGGCCGAACCGCCACCCGTGGCGTCTATATACTGCAAATGGAGCGGAGTGAGTCATGAAGCGTTCATTGTTGGAGACCTCAATCGACGGACTGCCAGTTCGCAGTGGCAAGGTGCGCGATGTGTATGACTTGGGCGACCAGTTGTTGATGGTCAGTACAGATCGCATCAGCGCCTTCGACTGGGTCCTGCCCACCGGGATTCCTGACAAGGGCCGTGTCCTGACACAGCTCAGCCAGTTTTGGTTTCAGCATTTGAAGACCCGCAACCATCTGATTTCGATGGAGATTGACGCGAACATACTCCCCTCGGGTACGGACCTCGATGCGTTACGAGGCCGTAGTATGCTCGTTCACAAGTGTCAGGTGGTGCCCATCGAATGCGTGGTACGGGGCTACCTGGCTGGCTCCGGCTGGAAGGAGTACCAGCAGAGCGGCAAGGTTTGCGGGATTTCCTTGGCCGAGGGATTACGGCAGTCCGACGAGCTACCGGCGCCGATTTTCACCCCTGCCACCAAGGCGGAAAGCGGACATGACATCAACATTTCGTTCGAGGAGATGATCGGCGTCACCGGCGGCGCCGCCGCGGAAGAACTGCGGCGCAAAAGCATTGAGCTCTATCAACAAGGCGCGGCTTGGGCTCGCGAGAAGGGAATCATCATCGCCGACACGAAATTTGAATGGGGCTATCATGAGGGCGAGCTGATTCTGATTGACGAGGCCCTGACTCCCGACAGTTCCCGTTTCTGGCCCGCCGAGCAGTACGAACCGGGACGGGGGCAACCCTCGTTCGACAAGCAGTTCGTGCGTGACTGGTTGAGCAACACGGATTGGGACAAGAACAGCCCACCGCCCCCCTTGCCCGAGGAGATCGTCGTGAAGACGCGAGAAAAATACATTGATGCGTACGAGCAATTGACCGGCACGCCGTTCGCCTGGAAGTAGAATATGTACCGGGCGTGGATGACGTTGTCCGCCGCGAGTCCGACAGGCGGGAGGACGGCTTGCGTCGGGCCGCTTTCCATCCGGACCAATCCGACCGCCTGAAATATGTACCGGGCGTGGATGACGTTGTCCGCCGCGAGTCCGACAGGCGGGAGGACGGCTTGCGTCGGGCCGATTTCCACGGAGAGCACGGAGAGAATATCGAATATCGAGCAAGGAATATCGAATGATGAAGTTAGAGGCGGACAGAAAACTCCGGCAAGCGTTGCTAAATCGTTCACATTACAAGGGTTTGCGGTGACGTTTACAGGTTTTCTGTCCGCTTTTGCATTCTCTGATTTATGGTAACCGTTCACGGGCAAGAGACCGATACCTGCGGACGTTCGCACTTCCGTTGCACATTTTGAAAAAGGGCTTTGCCGGGTGCAAATGCCACGGGCTTGTCCCGTGGTCCGTTACGTTCCACGCTACCGACGGCCAGGAGTAGTGTTTCTGGCCAGTTTGTAGCGGCGAACGTGAACCACCACGGGACAAGCCCGTGGCATCCATGCGGGCTCCTGTGTCCAGGCCGTATGGCGGCACCCGTGAACGGCTACGATTTATGCAATGCTGGGGTTTACTCCCCTTTTTGAAGCCGCTCGAGTAACTAACTCCGCGTCCCCCCAATTCAACGTCACGCGGAACCATGCACCATTCTTTTTTCGCGGCAAACGGGGGCTAATCCGCTTTAGCCGCCGGCTGTTCCAGGCGGAGTGCGCGCAGCAGGTTGCCGTGTCGCTGGGGCGAATCATCGACGCGGTACAGCTTGATCGCCTTCTCGGCGTGCCCCAACGCCTCATGGCAGCGGGCCAGATTATAGCGAGCGCCCTCCACCCACGGCCCCTCGGGCGATTTTTCCAGCGATCGGGTTTCCAGCCAATTAATCGCGATTTCGTAATTGCCTTGTTGTTGGTGAAGCAATCCGATCCAGTAGCTGGCGTGCTGTTTGGATTGGACCTGCAATTCTCGCAACTGTTCCAGACGCGCCTGCCAATCCCGGTCGCTCATGCCTCGCGGTTGCTTCAATCCCATTGTTCTTTGCACGTGTCGAGATGAATCCATTTTTTCCAGCGCGTCGTCGCTCACCCGTGCAACTCGCAGATGGCTAATGGCCCCCTCTTCATCTTCCATGTCGTTGAATTGGCCCAGCAAGTAGGCGCGCCGGCCGCGAACAAGCGGCGAGAGTTGCTGGAAGAGCCCGTGCGACTGAAACTCCTTTCGTTGCGCCTCGCGATCCTCGGCCAGCAAGCGGGAATAGGCTTGGTCGTACATCTCCGCTTCAATCGGTACCGCCCAGAGGCGGACATCGGTAATCCCGTCGCACTGGCGCAATGGATCAGCGAGTTTGGACGGCGAGACCGTGAGAACCATTTGCTCTTTTGCCCCCAGCCGCTGTTGCACCAGTGCCATGCGTTGAGACAGCGCCCGCGGCGACGCATCAATCATGGCCACCACGTTGTCTAAATCCTCTTGGCTCACCGGATACGTATACTTCGTGCCGATGCTCAGCGAACTCAGAACACTGGGATCCTCGAGGACCTGTGACAGCGTGGCGATGCCCGAACCGTGCGGTTCCGGGATCGGCAGGGCCAAGCCCGGATCGAACAAATAGAGTTCGCCACCAACGTGGACGGCGGGAATCCAAGGGCGAGCTCGCCCCACCTTTGTATCGATACCGAGCATCACGGCATCAATTCGCAATTGCCGCAGCAATAATATAAAGACCCGTGCTCGCTGATAGGCATCCCCATGCCCATACAACAACACGTGCCACGGGGTCCCCGTGTATCCAGGGCCGGGCACGGCCCGCATGGGCGGCGGCCGATGGGCCTCGGCATCGGCTCCGTTCGGGCCGGTACTGGGGCCCGCCGCCGCCGATTTGGGGTAATCAAGCAGCTCATCGAGCTGAATGTTGCGAACCGTCCAGTCAAAAGCGGCATAACTGACGGCCAAGTCGCGAATCGCTTTGGGAGGGAGGTCCATGGTTCGAAGCCGCTGGCGCGCCTTCGAGTCCGGCAACGTCCGCTCCAACAGCTCAGCGGTCGCTCGCAACCAGCGGGTCTGTTCCAGCTGCCGCACATCCCGACGGTCAAACTCCAGTTTGGCCAGCGCCGCATCACTCAAGACGCCCCGGTTCGCCACGCGGGTTATCGCATGCGGCAGCGTATTGATCATCTGACGGTCGATCATCCATCGCCGATCCGCTCTCTGGTCGCGCAACCAGCGGTTGAAGTGATAACTTGCTTGGCTGGCGGAACGCTCCAAATTGTGTTCGTCGCGCATCTTCACGAAGTCGATGGCAATCTCGAAGTCGTTCTGCTCCGGCGAGCTCGAATCGCCCGATCGCGAGATTGACCGGAACTCGGTCGGCGCTACCTCATCCCCCCCGCAGCCCACCGTGGCCGCGAGCACCCCGGCGGTCAACGCCAGCACCAACAGGGAGCAAACGGGTCCTGCCCGCCGCGGCCACGCCGGACCGTGTCCGTGAAGTCCACGCCGGCCGAGGTGTTCGAGACGATAAAGCATGGCGATGTCCTCTTCAGTCGGGGTCGCGAACTAGCCGAAACTCGACCTGCCACGCCCCTGATCTTATGCCGCTGTCGGGCAACCGTGACGAGGCGCGAGGGAACGTAACCAATCCCGCCCCCGCCATTCATGCCGGACAAGGTTGAACTAACTTGTGTCGCTTGTGATCGTGTGAAGTATATACCGGTCGTGGATGACTTTCTCCGCCGCGAGTCCGACCAACGGGAGGACGGCTTGCGTCGGGCCGCTTTCCACCCGGAAAAATCCAACCGCCTGAAATATATTTCAAGGAATCACTCAAAACCCTCAACCGCGGCGCGAAGTCCGAGTAACCGCTTCACCATGGCCGGAAACGCATCCAAAGGAATCATGTTCGCCCCGTCGCTGGGGGACGAATCAGGATCGGGATGCGTTTCAAAAAACAGACCGTCAACGCCCACCGCCACCGCTGCTCGCGCCAACGGCTCCACCATCGCTCGATTGCCACCGGTCGCGTTTCCCAGCCCCCCTGGTTCCTGGACGCTGTGCGTGGCATCAAAGACCACCGGCACGTTCAATTGCCGCATGCGAGGTAAGGTTTGCAGGTCGTTCACCAGCCGTCCATAACCAAAAAATGTTCCCCGTTCGCACAACAAGATCTTGCCACATCCGGACGACCGTAATTTGTTCACCACGTGCGACATGTCGGACGGCGCCATGAACTGGCCCTTTTTCACGTGTACCGCGCGACCGGTCGACGCGGCAGCAACCAACAGGTCCGTCTGTCGCGACAAAAACGCCGGTATCTGCACGATCTCGCAAACCTCCCCCACACGCGAAGCTTGCCACGGCTCGTGAATGTCCGTCGTGACCGGTATGCCCTGCTCCTCCCGTACCTGGCGGAGAATCTCCAAGCCCCGCTCAATCCCCGGTCCACGAAATGACTCGATACTGGTCCGGTTCGCTTTGTCAAACGAGGCCTTGAACACCAAGTTCACCGGCAGTTCCGCCGTCGCGGCCCGCAACCGTTGGGCAATCTCCAAAGCGCCCTCCGGCGATTGTAAGACGCAGGGCCCGGCGATCAGCAGCAGCGGACATCCATCCCCGCAACGATAAGGCCCGATTTGGATCGGCTTAACTGGCATGGCATGTAATCCTATGCTTCACGCGATTCAGGGGCGACACACGCGTCCCCTTTTCCGGGTTGCCCCTGCTTTGTGAACGCGGGGGCTCGGGGTCAGTCAGGCCGCCACTTGGTTCCCGAACCCCACGACCGCCGAAGAGTTGGGGGGGGGCAACTTCCACTGCTGCTCCGTTCCCCGTGGCTCGGCGGATCAGCAGGCATCGTCTACATTGTGGTACGTAACGAGTCGCATATCGGTTTGAGTGGGCGGATTGGGGGAATGGACCGGCTCTGTCGGGGGAGTCCCGGCACAAAAGTCACGATACTCAGAGGCGGCCTATTGACGCAAGATGGTGGTTTTTCTAGGGTATGAGTTTGCGCTATGGTGTGTCGAGCAACCATTTGGGCGCCAGCGTAGCTTCAATCGGCAGAGCACCGCATTCGTAATGCGGGGGTTGTGGGTTCGAATCCCACCGCTGGCTTTCTTTCCGTGCTGACTGCTTTCGGGCGAAATCCGGGGGTTGACGGCTCCCATGGGTACGGGAGCGAGGCGGCGGGCTTTGGCGGCGCGTGGAAGCGAGAAGACGGGTTGGGGTTGTTCCGAAAGATCTCTCCGGCTTGAATGATTCTCCCGGTGTCAGGCGACCGCGACGCGAGCCAGTCCCCCTCATGCCGGCGACCGCTTGCCCCGTTGTGGGACACACATGAGACCAGAGTCGCCTGGAGGCTCCATCCCACGCCGGCTGTTTCCGTTGGGAGTGATGGTCCCAAGCTCGTGCTGTTGGTGATCGTGCAACATGAATGCAACATAAATGTTGAGGACACGATGGCCCTCCGCGGTGGAGCTCGTGCATGGGAAGTGCGTGGAAAAGCGGCGCTCGGTGTTGTTGGCTCGGTGTTTCTGGATCAAGGGGGGCGAGTGCGCCGGCCCGCACTGGAAGAATCCGGAACGATTCAATACGTTGGCCGAGTGGTCGGGGGGCACCGTCGCCGGTCCGCTGCGACCATCTGAACGGACGCCTATTTCCAATTTTTCTGAGTCTCTGGTTTAGTTTGAGCGTGGGATCGGGAGAACTGCCACATGTCACAAGGGTTGGACATCGACCTGAAAGAAATCGTGCTTTCCAACAGCACCTTTGGACCGAACGAAATCTCGCGGTTGGAACGGGCGATTTCGGAGGATTCTTCGTGTTTGCCGCTACTGCGTGATTCGGTCCACGATTTGGAAGCGAGCGAGGATTTAACGCCGGCGATGGCGGTCCGTCTGGGGGTCTGCTATTACTTGCTCGGGCATGTCAATCGCGCGATTGAAACCTTGAGCAACGCGGATGGCAGCGCGTTGTCGCTGTTCTACCTGGGGCGGGCTCGGTTTTCCAATTCTCAGTACGAGGAAGCGATCGAGTGTTTTAACGCGGCGCGGGGGGCGGGATACAACGCCGACGAGTGCGCGTTGGCCATCTGCGAGGCGCAACGATATCTGGGGGATGCGGAAGGGGCGCTGGCCACGCTGGACGGGATTTATGGCGCGGTTGAGCAGACGGCGGAATATCTGTATCAGCGTGGGGCGACCATTGCCGCCTTGGGCGGGAACCCCAATGAAGTGGTGGCGTTGTATGAACGGGCTTACTCGGTCGATCCCACCCATGTGGGGGCGCTTTTTGGGTTGGCGCTGGAAAGTGATCGTCGGGGGAATGACGAGGAGGCCTTTCAGCTGTACGAGCGGGCCGCCCGCAGGCATCCCACCCATGTGGGGGCCCTGTTGAACCTGGGGATCATGTGTGAGGACATGCAGAGATATGACCGGGCTCAGGCCTGTTATCGGCGGATCCTGGACAGCTTTCCCAACCATCAGCAGGCCAGGCTCTGTTGCAAGGACGCGATGGCGTCGGGGAACATGTTCTACGACGAAGAAGCGCAAAAGCGGAACGAGCGTTTGAACCAAGTGCTCAGCATTTCCGTGAACGATTTCGAGTTATCGGTTCGCAGTCGGAACTGCCTGGAAAAAATGGGCATCATGAACCTGGGAGACTTGACCCGGACCACGGAAATGGAGTTGTTGGCAAGCAAGAATTTTGGCGAGACCAGTCTGGTGGAGATTCGCGAGATGCTGCACTCGAAGGGGTTGGATCTGGGGCAGTTCGCTCACCAGAAGCGAGAACCGGATGCCCCCTTGGACGTCGGGCAGCTACCGCCCGAGGGCCAGGCCGTATTGGATCGCCCGATCTCCGATCTGAATCTGTCGGTTCGGGCGCGCAAATGCATGGTGCGGCTGGGCTTGACCACGATCGGTGAATTGATTCGAAAGACGGGCGATGATCTGCTGGAGAGCAAGAACTTTGGCGTCACCAGTCTGAATGAAGTCCGCGAAAAGCTGGCCGAAATGAGTCTCAAGTTGCGTGGCGAGTGATGCCGGTCCAGGCCTGTTCCTTTCGATTGGTGGCAAGGAGTCGTGAGTCGGCCGCGCGACGGGCGGCACTGGAAACCCCTCGCGGAATCGTGCAACTGCCGGCCTTCATGCCCGTGGGGACCCAGGGCACCGTCAAGGGACTAACGAGCGAGGTGGTTCGCGAGACCGGTGCCGAAATGGTGCTGGCGAACACCTATCATTTGGCCGTGCGTCCGGGGGCGGACGTCGTTGAGCACCTGGGCGGACTGCACCGCTTCATGGACTGGGAGGGCCCGATTCTAACCGACAGTGGTGGGTTTCAGGTTTTCAGCCTGGAGCGACTCAACCACGTCGACGACCAGGGCGTGGTGTTTCGTTCGCATGTGGACGGGCGTGTCTTGGCGCTGGGGCCTGAGCGAGCGGTGGAAATTCAAGAGTTGCTTGGCAGCGACATCGCCATGGTGCTCGACCACGTGGTGGCCCTCCCCGCCCCACCGGCCACGGTTCGGGCGGCATGCGAGCGAACCGTGGCATGGGCTGAGCGATGCCAACGAGCCGCCAGGCGTCCGGACCAGACGCTGTTCGCCATCGTGCAAGGCGGCCTGGACGCCGGCTTGCGGCGATGGTGTGCCGAACGATTGGGCGAGCTGGACTTTGCCGGCTACGCGGTGGGGGGGTTAAGCGTGGGGGAAACGGCCAGCGAGATGTACGCGATGCTCGAGGCCACCTGTCCCGCGCTGCCGCAAGGCGCGCCGCGCTATTTGATGGGCGTGGGACGCCCCCAGGATATCCTCGAATCGGTACGGCGTGGGATTGATCTGTTCGATTGTGTCATGCCGACCCGCAACGGTCGCAACGCCTTGGCCTTTACGGATCAAGGCCCGTTGCGGCTACGCAACCGGGTCCATCGCGACGACCCACGGCCGCTGGAGTCACACTGCCGCTGCGCGGCATGCCGTTACAGTCGGGGGTACTTGCATCACCTGTTCAAGGCCAACGAGATGCTGGGGCCGATCCTGTTGACGATCCACAACTTGACCTACTACCAACGTCTGATGGCCGATATCCGGGCCGCGCTCGAGGCGGATCAATTCTTGAACTTCATGCAGCGGAAAATGGCGGGGTGGGCGGAAAACCAACCGGGGAGTCCTCATGCCGGGCGCGGATGACGTTCTCCGCCGCGAGTGCGACCAGCGGGCGGGCGGACGGCTTGCGCCAAGCGGCATTCCACCCGGACCAAGCCGACCGCCTGAGGTATGGAATTCGCCCATGGCCCGGCTGCCCGACTTGTTTTCGCTTCTTGGGACGTCCACGCTTTTTATTGCCCGGTTTTGGTGTAACCGTATCCGACGACGGGGGCTTCGAAGACGTTGCCGGATCCTTGCGAGCGTTGGCCCATTCCGCCTCAAGTTCCGCCATGCGTGCCTGCAACGTCTCCACGGTTGCAACCAGCTCGTCGTAGGTCGGTGTGTGGGGATCGGTTGTCGTTGTCATAACGACAAAAATCCACTCGACACGCTAAAATCCACCCATGGCAGTTTTTTGCCCGTGAACGGTTCCCCCAGCCGAATTCTCCGAGATCAGGATTTTGTGCACAAGCTACTTGAAGTCCGTGCCGTTCGATGTCAAGCTAACCACGAAGAAGCTGCGTAAAATACGCAAACATCTCATCGCCCTGGGCAAACCGTGCGCCAACCGAATTCTGGAATGACTGAGGCAAGCTCGTGGGGGGCCCGGAGGAATTGAGTGGGCTGGCCAGAATCCCGGAAACAAGCGCATTCGTGGTCTACTTCATTCGCGCGGTGCGAAGATGGCCGGTTTTGAAGCCCGCGCGAGTTCAGTTGACCGCGAATACGGCCTCGGTCGTAAGGTCGTCGGAGGCTAGCGGGAATTGGCCGCGGACGGGGCCGATGCCCTTGATGGTTGCGGCGCAACACCTTATGATACCTGCTCACTCAACCGTTAGTCGGCCCGTTCGGATGTTGCCGTCGGGCCGTTTTCTGTTTCCCTCACGCGGGTCATTGCCAAAAGGGAAACGCCAAAAGGGAAACGCCAAAAGGGAAACGTGTACGGTTGAGAGGCCAAGGCGTTGGAGGCCTGCTTGGGGCGGCGGAGTGCCGCGGGGCCCGCCGGCCGTGGCTGAATGATGATGGTTTGGCGTGTTCACGGTGATGTTAGCGGGGAAAGGGCATTACATGCCTAGGATCGTTGATTTGCTATCCGGTCTGCTGGTCGCCCAAGCGGACGGGCAAGGGGAATCGGGCGCGCTGCCCAATTTGCTAGTAAACCTATTCCCGTTCGTCATGATCGCGGTACTGTTCTACCTCCTGATGATTCGGCCGGAGAGGCGGAAGAAGGCCGAGCTGAACGAGATGTTGGAGAACCTCAAGAAGAACGATCGCGTAGTGACCATTGGCGGCATTCACGGGACGGTGGTTTCCACATCCAAAGGGGCGGAAGATGTCACCATCAAGGTTGACGACAGTACAAACACGAAGTTGAAGCTGCAACGAAGTGCGATCGCGAGGGTACTGACGGAGTCGGGGGGATCGTCAACGAAAAATGGCTCATGACTCGCCTTGACGCCAGTGTCTGATGCCAGTGTCGGGCCACGGTGACGCAAGCCGCGAGCGAAGCCGGCCACCCCCTGTGGGCTTTGCGTATCTTGAATGCTTGATCCAATTCGTGTCGTTTGTGATTGTGTGAAGTAGAGGAAGTTCCTGCCATGTTCGATTTCGCGTACTTTCCCGTCCTGCTGGCTCAAGCTCAAGAGCAAAGTACCTTTGTTGATCAGGCGCTAAAGGTTGCCTACATCCTGGGTGTCTTTGCCTTGGTCTTCGTGTTGCCTTTTTTCCTCGGGCGGGCTCTGGCACGACTCGTACGCATGCCCGATTATGGGTTCCGCTTCGGCCTGATTTTCACCTCGTTGGCGCTGGCTCTGCTGGTGCTGGTGCTAGGCTGGGACTGGGAAAAGAACCAGCTCGATATCCCGCTAGGGGTGGACCTCAAGGGCGGCGTGATCCTGGTCTACGAGGTTGAGCCGGCGGAGGAAGAAGGTCGGATCAACATGGGGGATTTAATCAATGCGCTGACCAATCGCATCAATCCCAGTGGCACGAAGGAAATCGTGATCCGGCAGTACGGCGAGCGGCAGGTGGAGATCATCATCCCGGAAGTGGAAACCGAAGAGGTCGAGGAGGTCAAACGCCGCGTTAGAACGGCGGGGCAGTTGGAGTTTCGGATCGTGGCCAACCGGCGTGATCACGAGCGGATCATCACGGCGGCGGAATCTCAAGCCGAGTCCGACAGTCCGTCCCGTTTTCAGCGAACGGTTACGCTCGACGGCGAAGAGGTCGGGTTCTGGGCCCAAGCCGCCCAAGAGAAGCTGAAGCCCGTGGAGGTGCGCGACACGATCATGCGGGACGCCGAGACGGGCCGGATCGTGACGCTCGATGACATTGGTCGGATCGAAAGCGCGGACCAAACCCTGGACGAATTCCTGCAGGCGAACCTCGAGTCAAGTGGCATTGAGAACTTGGACATCCTCGTGGCCACCGACGACGGCTGCAACGTGACGGGCGATCACTTGGGCGTGGTGTCGCGTGGCAACGCTCAGGACTTGAGCCCGTGCGTGAACTTCCAACTGCGCGGCCGAGGCGCGCGGCTGTTTGGTTTGTTGACCGGCCAAAACCTTCCCGACGAGGATGCCCAGCCCCCGTTCTATCGCCATCTGGGAATCATCTTGGATCAACGGCTCATCTCGTTTCCGCGAATCCAATCGACGATTCAGGACAGGGGTCAAATCACCGGTGAGTTCACCACGGAGGAAGTGGATTTCTTGGTGGGGATCCTGCGCGCCGGTCGCCTCCCGGCGACGCTCAAGAAGGAACCGATCAGCGAGAACCAGATCGGGTCCGTGTTGGGGGATGACACGATCCGCAAAGGGAAGATTTCAATTGTCATCTCCTTGGCGGCGGTCTTGATTTTCGTCGCCGTCTATTACCGTTTCGCTGGCCTGGTGGCGTGCACCGCCCTGTTGCTGAACCTGGTATTGATTTTGGCCATGATGATGGTGCTCAACGCGCCGCTTACATTGCCCGGTTTGGCCGGCCTGGTGCTCACCATCGGCATGTCGGTGGATGCGAACGTGTTGATCTTCGAGCGGATTCGGGAGGAGCTCTCTCGCGGCGCCGCGCTGCGGATGGCGATTCAAAATGGGTTTAGCCGGGCCACCACCACGATTGTGGATGCCAACGTCACCACGCTGATTACCGCCATCGTGCTCTACGCCATCGGTACCGATCAAGTGCGAGGATTCGCGGTGACGTTGATCCTGGGTATCTTGATGAGTATGTACACGGCCATCTATTGCTCGCGGGCCGTGTTCGATGTCGTGGAACGGCGACGGTGGATCACCAAGCTCAAAATGCTCACAATCCTTGGCGCCACGAAACTTGATTTCATTGGCAAACGCCGGATCGCTCTGATCGCGTCCTGCGTGGTCATCGTGTTGGGGCTGACTGCCGTGGGAGCACGAGGGAAACGAATCTTTGATATCGACTTCAACGGCGGCCTATCGGTCACCATGGTGCTGAAGGAGCCCATGGCGCCGAGCGACGTCCGCTCTCGAATTAATCGCTACTTCGAGGATTCCGACCCGGCCGTACGGTGTACGGTCAATACCGTGGATGTCGATGAGTACGAGCTCAATACCGTGTACAAAATCGATGCCGGACTACCAGAACGGAATGTCAGTGTGCTGGAAAACGCGATCGAAGAAACGTTTCGTGATGATGCCAGCGGCCAAAGTCTGTTGCAGTCGTACGTCATGGAGTTTGGCCAACTGAGAGAGGAAGAAGTGTCCGCGTCCGGAACGGAGGCGACCGGCGAGAACGCGCCCGTCAAGTCCGAGAAATCCGAGAAAGCTGAAGCGAAACCGGAAGCCGAGGCCGACACGCGGCCAAAACCGGAAACGGAGTCGAAGGAAACACCGGCGGACGATCCGGCGAATGAAGAAGGGCCCACCGACCAGGAAGACCAGGAGAAGACCAGCCGGCGAGACGATTTGCCCCCAGCCAACTTGCTGGCCATGGCCCTCCCCGCGGAACAGGCTCCCCCCGAGGCAACGGACGAGTCCGCTGGAGATCCCGCGGGAAAAGCGGACGAGGAGGGAACGGGGAAAGCGAAAGCGGATTCGGCGGCAAAGCTGGCCGCGGCCGGAGACGAGGATCAAGCGGGCCCCGACGAGCCCAAGACGGAGGAGGATGCCGCCGAGGCGGCGGAAAAAGACGTGCGGACAGTCGCCGTCGTGAATCTGCAAGACAGAATCAACGCCCTCACGCTTCGACAAAAAATCACAAACGCGTATCGCACGCTCTTTGGCGGTGACGTCGTTCCGGCACTCCACGTCGCCCCCGATGAATCCTTCAACTGGGACCAGGACAGCGCGGAGTCCCACAATAAGTGGTATGTCACCATGCGACTTGCCCGCGATGAAGCACGGCAGGTGCTGGAGGAAATGAAAACCAACCTGGCCAATACCCCCGTGTTTCCCTCGGCCAGCAAAATCGGGGGCAAGGTGGCCGGAGACACCCGAAAACTCGCGATCGCCGCCCTGGTGGCCAGCTTGTTCGGGATCATCGGCTATATCTGGATACGGTTCCAACGGGTCGTCTTCGGGGTCGCCGCCGTGGTCGCCCTCGTCCATGACGTGCTCATTACGCTAGGGGCCATCGCCATCAGTGCGTATCTCGCCGAACCCCTCGGATTCCTCCTCGTCGATGAGTTCCGAATCAGCCTGCCGATCGTCGCCGCCTTTCTGACGATCATCGGATATTCGCTGAACGATACCATTGTCGTGTTCGACCGAATTCGGGAAGTGCGTGGCAAAAGCCCTGACTTAACGGCGGAAATGATTAACAACAGCATCAACCAAACCCTGGGCCGCACCTTGCTCACCTCGTTGACCACGCTCCTCGTGGTCTCCATTCTCTACACCATTGGCGGCCAAGGAATCCACGGATTTGCCTTCGCGCTGGTGATTGGGGTCTTCGCCGGAACCTACAGTTCGGTCTTCGTGGCTTCGCCTGCTCTGCTGTGGATGTTCAATCTCAGAAAAACAGGCAATAGCTAGACCGGTCGCGGATGACTTTGTCCGCCGCGAGTGCGACCAACGGGAGGACGGCTCGCGTCGGGCAGCTTTCCCCCCCGACGAATCCGGCCGCCTGAAGTATAGTTGCACCGCGCCGCTTCCCCGCCGGCCCCGCGCGATTGGCGTCCGAGCCCCTCGACGGTGCCCCGGAGAGCCCTCGTACATGAGGCCTCCGGCGGCTCGCTATCCGGCCGCCCCTTATCTGACCATTACGATCCATACGACCAGCCAGGGAAGGCGGATTCCTGGTCGGTCCAGCGTACGGAGTCTCAGGTTCTCTCGCTTCCCCTGCCGATCTCGATGTTGTGGTGGTGTCAAACGAGCGGCTCACGACACGGCGGGACACGCTCCAAGCACGGGAAGCAGATCGGTGACACGAATAGGCAAACTAAAGCGACTGGCGTTGGGGTTGGGCGTGATGGTCTTGGGCATCCTCGGCGCTTTGCCGTTTCGACATTCGCCAGGGGCCGACGAGACCCCCTCGGACCGGAAGACCGCCGACGACGCCATGCTCGGCAAAGGCGTCGCGCTTCAAGTTCCCGGACAAGCCGTCTCCACGCCATCACAAGTCCCCGACCTGCGGCCGATGCCGCCGGCGGAGAAGGAACCAGAAAAGCCAGCCAAGGAGGAGATGAGCGAGTCCAAGTTGGGAAAACACTTCACGCCCCCGCCCCAATTGCCCGATGAATACTACCCGCTTTACCGTCCCGAAAACCGCGACGAAGCGGAAGCGGGGCGCGGGGTGTCATCGGATAACCACGACACATCCGATCGCCAACCGCGTAGAACCCACACAATCCGTGACGGAGACACCCTGCCGCTGTTGGCCCAGAGATATCTGGGCGATCCGCAACGAGGTGGGGAGATCATGGAAGCCAATCGTTCCGTCTTGTCCGACCCGGAAGTGCTTCCAATCGGCGTCGAGATCATCATCCCTAGCGAGAGCGCCCCAGCCAATCAATCAGACATCGACGCCTCGTCGGACGTCGAAATCCCCAAGCTCGTCCCACTGCCGCCCATGGACTCGACGCGGTGAGCCGAGCATCCCGGTGGCTTTGGAAGTTGTTGCAAACCGCACCAACATTTGATTTACCCTATTGTTGCATAAAGACGGCGTAGGACGGGTCTCCAGGCCCGTCTTTTACAGCGCATAAATGTCTTTTTGCGGTTGTTTGAAGATCTCAC
>JBNJEM010000087.1:0-17029 GCA_051745935.1 Planctomycetota bacterium | reverse complement strand
GACTCGCGGCGGAGAAAGTCATCCGCGACCGGTGTAATTCAGGCGGTTGGATTTTCCCGGGTGGAAAGCCGCACGACGCAAGCCGTCCTCCCGTTGGTCCGACTCGCGGCGGAGAAAGTCATCCGCGACCGGTGTAATTGGGCAAGGTGGTGTCGCGCGAATCAACCCGGGCGTCTCACCTTTTCCGAACGATGCATCCACCCATTGTAAACAGTTTCGTCACCGCGCAACAAGCAACCCGCGCGGTTTGCACACCGGCGCGGGCAATAGGCGCCCACCGTTGCGGCGAGGCCGGGAACGCCAAGTTGCAGTGCCGGTTGTTGCGTTTAGTGCGCGTCCCAGGTTGAAGCAAGGACCGAAGGGACGGAAAGAAACCCAAGTGACGAGAAAGGACGAAAAGGACCAAAACGACCCAGCGGCGTGTGCGCCCCGATTGGGAACGGAACACGGACGAGCGATGTCGAAAAAAGAACAGGTCCAGCTTGTGGTAACTTCAGCTGGTCGGCAGGCCGCCGCAAAAGCCGTAAACCGCTGTCTTTGGGCCCATTGGTCCTTCTGGTCCGTTCGTTTCGACTGTTCCAACACCGCCCTGGTATTGCGCCGCAATGCGATGCATCGCAGGGACTTGGTATTTTCCGGGCGGTAGGCTGCAAACCGATGGCGCGGGCTTCTGGCGTTTCTGTCGGCGCCCGGCCGGTCTTGTCGCCGTCGGCCACGGTTTACATCACGATGCTTGACGTGCCGCGTGGCACGAAGCTATGATGCCAATATGAGAACCACATTGAACATCAGCGATGCGTTATTGCGTGAGCTGCGGGATTTGGCGCAGGCGCGGCAACGGCCGTTTCGAGAGGTGGTGGAGGAAACCTTGTCGCTGGGGCTTGCACGGCAATCGAAAGAGGGATCGGCTCGGCAGTTCACGGTCAAGCCACACCCCCTGGGCCTGAAACCCGGTTTTCACGGGGTGAGTTTGAATCAGCTTTATGACCAGCTCGAGGCGGAAGACACGGCAGGTGGCCGATGATCGTGCCGGACATCAATCTGCTGGTGTATGCTTACGACGAGGAGGCACCACATCATCAAGCGGCCCGGAGGTGGTGGGAGCGAGTACTGTCGGACTCGGAGATTGTGGGCCTACCCTGGGTTGTGGTGGTCGGCTTTGTCCGTCTGATGACACATCCCACCCTGGCGGAGAATCCGATGACGGTTCAGCAGGTCCAAGCCGCGATCGCGAGTTGGCTGGAGCGGGATCATGTGCGTTTGCTCTCCCCGTCCGCCGTTACCGTCCACCGTTTCTTCGCGTTGCTCGCCCAAACGGGCACGGGTGGAAACCTCGCCACGGATGCCATGATTGCCGCGTTGGCCTCCGAGTATGGCGGCTGCGTGTATTCAAACGACCGTGACTTCAGCCGGTTCCCTCGTCTTGTTTGGAGCAATCCCCTGGAATAACCGCCCGAGGGGGGCCTTGCGACCCGGTCCGGTCCGGGGTAATTTACGGTCTGATGCAGGGTGTCTTGCGGCTTATTCCGGGGAGAGCGGACAGGCATGACGAGATCTCGAGGGCCCGGCTTGCAGCGAGGAGTGCCGCCGGGACTGAAGCGGGACACGAAGCGGATATTGGGCGTCTGCGTAGCGCATGCGAATTCGAGCTTTGAGAGCCCCGGTCCAAAAGATCCGAGGGATTCCTTGAGCTCGTCGAGATGGCCGCCTGGACGGGTTTCGGGGGCCACCGTGCACCTTGAAGTCGGTGCCTGATCTGGGTTCGGGATAGGCCGAGGCCTTCAGCGGGGCGAGGTCGGCGAAATCCCGCTCAAAGCGGCGCGACGCAAAAGGCGGCGAATTTACGTTCACAAGCGAGACCAATTTAGAAAATAAGAGGAGGCAACCGGTGCTCGATACTAACGTCTCGGAGCAGGGTGCAAACGACAAACAAAGCCAGCCGCCGCGGCAAGTCATGACGGTGGAAGGCAATGAAGCGACAGCCTACATTGCTCACCTGACCAACGAAGTGGCGGCGATCTATCCGATCACGCCGTCGTCCGGGTTGGGGGAGATGCCGGATGCCTGGGCCGCCGCCGGGCGCAAAAACATCTTTGGGACCGTCCCGGACGTGGTGGAGATGCAGAGCGAGGCGGGGGCGGCGGCGGCCGTGCACGGCTCGCTGCAATCCGGGGCCGTCACGACGACGTTTACGGCGTCCCAGGGTTTGCTGTTGATGATTCCCAACATGTTCAAGATCGCCGGGGAGTTGACGCCGACGGTCTTCCATGTGACGTCTCGGACCGTGGCGACCCATGCGTTGTCGATCTTTGGGGACCACAGCGACGTGATGGCGTGTCGCACCACCGGGTGGGGCATGCTCTCCTCCGGCTCGGTGCAGGAGGCGCACGATTTCGCCTTGATTTCGCAAGCGGCGACCTTTGAATCCCGGGTGCCGTTCATCCACTTTTACGAGGGGTTTCGGATCTCCCATGAAGTCAACCGGATTGAGCAGCTCACCGAAGACGACTGCCGGGCGATGATTGACATGGACTTGGTGCGGTCGCATCGCGAGCGGGCGTTGACCCCGGAGAAGCCGCTGTTGCGAGGCACGGCCCAGAACCCGGACGTCTTTTTCCAGGCCCGCGAGGCGTGCAATCCGTTCTATGACCAATGTGCCGCGACCGTGCAGAGGGCGATGGACAAGTTCGCCGGGCTGGTGGGGCGGCAGTACCATTTGTTCGACTATGTCGGGCCTTCCGACGCGGAACGCGTGATCGTGGCCCTTGGTTCCGGGGCTGGGGTGGTGGAGGAAACGGTCGAGAAATTGGCCGAGTCGGGCGAGAAGGTCGGCGTGCTCAAAGTGCGGCTGTATCGGCCCTTTGACGGCGAGGCGATGGTTCGGGCCTTGCCGAAAACGGCGAAGGTCGTTGCCGCTTTGGATCGGACCAAAGAGCCAGGGGCCCAAGGTGAGCCGCTTTTCCAGGACGTGCTGACGGCATTGGCGGACTACTGGCCTTCCGCTGCCGCCGGGGCGCCGATGCCAAAGGTTATTGGGGGACGGTATGGCTTGTCGTCCAAGGAGTTCACCCCGGCGATGGCGGCGGGCATCTTCGCCGAGATGGCGAAGCCGGAGCCCAAGCGGCGGTTCACCGTGGGGATCAACGACGACGTGACCCATCTAAGTGTTGACTACGATCCCACCTTCTCCACGGAGAAGGCGGACGTCACGCGGGCCGTCTTCTTCGGATTGGGCTCGGACGGGACGGTGGGGGCGAACAAGAACTCGGTGAAGATTGTCGGCGAGAATACCTCGCTGTACGCGCAAGGGTATTTCGTCTACGACTCGCGGAAGGCGGGCTCGGTGACCGTCTCTCACCTCCGCTTCAGCCCGCGTCCCATCAAAGGCTCCTATCTGGTGCACAGGGCCAATTTCGTGGCCTGTCACCAGTTCCAATTCCTGGATCGGCTGGACGTGCTTTCCATGGCCGAGCCCGGGGCCACGTTCCTGCTCAATAGCCCCTACGGCGCGGACGAAGTGTGGGAGCACCTGCCGATGGAAGCGCAGGAGCAGATTATCGAGAAACAGCTCAAGTTTTACGTGGTCGATGGGTACCGCGTGGCTCGCGACGCGGAGATGGGCGTTCGCATCAACACGACGATGCAGACCTGCTTCTTCAAGCTGGCCCAGGTCCTCGCCGAGGACGAAGCGATCGTCCGGATTAAAGAGGCGATCGAAAAGACCTATCGCAAGAAGGGCGGGGGCAAGATCGTGCAGCGCAACTATGCGGCGGTGGACGGCGCCCTGAACGCTCTGGAAGAGGTCAAGGTTCCTGATAAAGTGACCTCGTCGCGCCATCGGCGACCGCCGGTACCGGAGGACGCGCCCGAGTTCGTGAAAAACGTGTTGGGGACGATGATTGCCAACCGGGGCGATGAACTGCCGGTCAGTGCCTTGCCGTGCGATGGCACGTTTCCCACGGCCACCACGCAATACGAGAAGCGCTGCGTCGCGCAATTCATCCCGATTTGGGATCCGGACGTGTGTATCCAATGCGGGCGTTGCTCGCTGGTCTGCCCGCACGCGACCATCCGCATGAAGGTCTTCGAATCCTCCGCGGTGGCCGACTCGCCGGAAGATTTCGTCGTGGCTGATTGTCAGGGCAAGGACTTTTCCGGGTCGAAAACGCGGATTCAGGTGGCCCCGGAAGACTGCACGGGGTGCGGGCTCTGCGTGGAGGCCTGCCCGGCCAAGAACAAGCAGGAGCCGGATCGCAAGGCCATCAACATGGCGCCGATGCTGGAGCACATGGAGCGGGAGAAGACGAATTGGGAGTACTTCCTGAGCCTCCCCGAGGTGGACCGCGACCAAGTCAAGATCGACTCGATCAAGGGATCGCAGCTTTTGCAGCCGTTGTTTGAGTTCAACGGGGCCTGCGCGGGTTGCGGGGAAACGCCGTATGTTAAACTACTGACGCAACTGTTTGGCGACCGGATGCTGATCGGTAACGCAACGGGTTGTTCATCCATTTACGGGGGGAATCTGCCGTGCACGCCGTACGCGAGGAACGCGCAAGGGCATGGCCCGGCCTGGTCCAATTCGTTGTTCGAGGACGCTGGCGAGTTTGGTTTCGGATTCCGTCTGGCGATCGACCAGCAGCTGAAGTACGCCCATGAGTTGTTGCGCCGCCTTTCCGATCAGTTGGGTGACGAGCTGGTGACGGCGCTGATGAGTGCGTCTCAGGACACGGATCGGGGCATCGCGGAGCAGCGGGCGCGAGTCGCGGAGCTCAAGAAGAAGCTGGCGGAGATCGACGATCCGGACGCCGGCAACTTGTTGGCGTCGGCCGACTATCTGGTCCGCCGCAGCGTCTGGTCGTTCGGCGGCGATGGATGGGCCTACGACATTGGTTTCGGCGGCTTGGACCACGTCTTCGCCTCCGGACGCGACGTCAATATTTTGGTGATGGACACCGAGGTCTATTCGAATACGGGCGGCCAGGCTTCAAAAGCCACGCCGCGGGGGGCGGTCGCCAAGTTCGCCGCCGCTGGAAAGCCGGCTCGAAAGAAGGATCTGGGGATCATCGCCACCACCTATGGCGAGGTGTTCGTGGGGCAGATCGCGATGGGCGCCAATCCAGTGCACGCGATCCGCACGATGCTCGCCGCCGAATCGTATCCGGGCACGTCGCTCATCCTTGCGCTTTCCCCGTGCATCGGTTGGGGAATCGACATGCGCACCGGGATGGAGCAGCAGAAAGAAGCCGTGACTTGCGGGTATTGGCCCCTGTATCATTACGATCCTCGCGATCAGACCCAGCCGTTCCACCTGGACAGCAAGTCGCCCCAAGGTTCTTTCAAGGATCTTGCCATGAAGCAGGCGCGGTTCGCCATGCTGACTCGTTCCAAGCCGGACGAGGCGGAACGGCTGATGGCGGCGGGCCAAAAGGACATTAATGAACGTTGGCAACTTTACGAGCAGATGGCCGCGATGACGTGGACGGCCGACGCGGAGCGCGAAGGCGACGGCAACGGCAAAGAGCAATAACCCGCCGTTTGGAAGGAGATGAATACGTGACTGTTGATCTGAGTACGAAGTACCTGGGATTGGGGTTGAAGAACCCATTGGTGGTCTCGGCCTGTCCACTTTCGGAAAAAGTGGACTCCCTGAAGCGGCTTGAAGAGGCCGGGGCGTCCGCCGTGGTCCTTTACTCTCTCTTCGAGGAACAAATCGAGCACGAGGAGTTGGAACTGGTCGGGGCCCGGGAGCGAGGCGCCGAAGCGTATGCCGAGCATAGCAATTGGTTTCCCGAGCTCGATGACTATCGACTCGGCCCGCGCGGCTATGTGGAACATATCGAGAAAGCCAAGAACGCGCTGTCCATTCCGGTGATCGCCAGCCTCAACGGCACCTCGGAGGGTGGGTGGACGGACTACGCCCAACAGATGCAAAATGCGGGTGCCGATGCGCTGGAACTGAACATCTACTTTATCGCCGCCGACCCGGACATGCCCGGCGCGGATGTCGAGAAGCGGTATCTCGATTTGGTGGCGGCCGTGAAGCAGTCGATCTCGATCCCGCTGGCCGTCAAAGTCGGCTCGCAATTCAGCTCCCCCGGCAATATGGCCAAAAGACTGGCGGAAGCCGGAGCGGATGGGCTGGTGCTGTTCAACCGGTTCCTGCAGCCGGACATTGAGCTCGACCAACTCGATGTTCGACCCCGCGTGAAACTGAGCACCCCGTATGAACTCCTCCTTCCCCTCCGCTGGATCGCGATTCTTCACGGTCGCGTGGAGGCGTCGTTGGCTCTCACCAGCGGGATCCACTCCGCCGAGGCGTTGGCGAAATCGCTGGTCGTGGGCGCTGACGTGGGCATGGTGGCTTCCACCATCTACAAAAACGGCTTCGACCAAGTCGGAACCATTGTGGACGGGTTGACCCAGTGGATGAAAAAGAATGACTACGACTCGCTCAACCAGTTCAAGGGCGTGTTGAGCCAGGCCAACTGCCCCGACCCGGCCGCGTTCGAACGAGGCAACTACATGAAGGCGCTGACCTCCTACACCGGCCAGCCGGCGTAGGCGGGGGAGCTGCGTCGTGAAGGTCGTAGCCCGGTGAACTCGCGAAGTCTTCCGTGACTATACTTTCAGGCGGTCGGATTTGTCCGGATGGAAAGCTGGGGTAATTGAGAGGGCTTGGTCGGTAGCCAGACCCGCATTCGCCCCGGCTTGCGGTTGGCCCAGGCGCAATAGGGGATCAGCTTGACTTGCACACGTTTGTCCTCGCCCTCGGGGTCCAGCTGCTTGGCATCGATCCGCAGACTCGCCCCCTCGCCGAGTAGCTCCGGTTCAAAGGACTCGTTAACGGGTTTGGGGTCCGGAGAATAGATGCGATCAAGGTCGAGCTCGGGGTTATCGGCTTGTTCAACGCAATAGACCACGGGGCCCCGTTCAATGGCGATACGATCGACCTGGTCTTTCACTTTTGGGTTTCCCGGGATGATGCGCGCGGCCATGGGGAGGGTGTACCCCAGCGTTGCAAAAAACTGTGATGCCACGCGGCTTGTCCCGTGCCCATTCACGTTCTTTGCTACGCTCGACGGAAATCAAAAACATTCGTAGCTGTTCGCGGGTGCCGCTACACGGCCTGGACACGCAAGGCCCGCCTGGATGCCACGGGCTTGTCCCGTGGTGGTTCACGCTCGCCGCTACACACCGGCCAGACACACCACTGCTGCCTGTCGGTAGCGTGGAACGTAACGAACCACGGGACAAGCCCGTGGCATTTGCACCTCGAAAAGCCTTTCCTCAAATGTGCAACGGACCTGCGAACGCCCGCGGACATCAGTCTTTTGCCCGTGAACGGTTACAAACATTCAAAAGAAGTCTGCAATCATAGAGTGAACAGTGGCCCCGTTCAGATGCCGGCTTGGTTGCGGCCCAGCAGAGCGTTGCCGCGCTGGGATCCTAGAGCTGTAGGACCTGACCCGCGCCGGACGACTCCCGTTCGGCGAGCACGAGCCGGAGAGATTCAGCCGACTGCGACGGCGTGATAACGTCCGGTACACTCTCGCCGCGGACCGCGCGGACGAAGTGTTCGATTTCGCGCGAATAGCCGTCGCCGGCTGGAACGTCTGGGGTGAAGGCCTTCCCCTCCATGGGACAGACTTTGAAAGCGGGGTCGCGGGTGAGGTCGAAGGTAATCGTGGCTTTTTCCAGAACGATGTTGAAGCTCATTTCAAAGCCGAAAGTGGGACTCATGATCCAGCCCCCTTCGGCAGTCACAACGCAGTCGTTCTCGTACACGTACTGGGTGACGATGTGGTCGCAGCCGCCGGGCGACGTGCTGGTGGCACGGCTGAAAACGGCGCGGGGCATGCCGAAAATGTAATGTACGTAGTCGGCGTCGTGAATGTGCAGGTCTACAGCCGCTCCGCCACTCTTGTCGGCATCCAGCAGCCATCCTTGCCAGGACCAACCGGGGGTCAAACTCAGCCGCTGGAACGTGGCAGCCAGCACCTTGCCGTACTGGCCTGACTCGATCAGCTCGTTTGTAACGGCGTATTCGGGCCAGAAACGAATGCAGTGTCCCACTTGCAGCAGCTTGCCGCTGCGCCCGGCAGCCGAGATCATCTGCTCGCACTCCGGCAGCGTCAGTGCCATTGGTTTTTCACAGAGGACATTGACGCCGGCCTCGAGCGCGGCCACGGTTGCGCCGGTGTGCAGGTAGGTCGGAAGCGTCACCGAAAGCGCGTCGAGATTGGACTCGGCGAGCATTGCATCGAGTTCGCGATACTTCCCAATCCCGCTCAAATCCAGCGGTGCTTCGGCCCCTTCGATGTTTCCCCCGGCTGCTCCGGTGCCCTCAAACTTTGACTTGTCGATGTCACAAATTGCCACGACCTGGACGTCCTCCAGATCGCTATAGCAGCGCAGGTGCATCTTACCCATGAATCCCAGACCGACGATTCCAACTCGCGTCATGGCACCAATCCTTCCTGATTGCTGTGGCTATGTGAACAACTCTTTCATTGCTTTCGCCGTTTTTTCCGGACGGCCAGGCTGATGGGGGATCATCTCCGCGGTCACCCAACCTGTGTAGTTTACTTCCTTCAATGCCCCTTTAAGGGCTTCAAAGTCAAGATCGCCCTCCAGCATGTCGACGAAACCCTCCAGGGTGCCGACCGACTTCTTGAAGTCTTTAACATGGACTCTCACGATCCGCTGGCCCAGGATTCTCGCCCAGTCGTCCGGATAGCCGGTCAACAGCGTGTTGCCGGCGTCGAAATAGGCCCCCACCGCCTTTGACTGGAAACTATCGACAAAGTCGCGGAACTCCAGCGGGCTGAGGAGGAACTTGTTCCACACGTTTTCAATACCGATCGTCACGCCAAGTTCTTCCGCGGTGGGTACGAGTTGCGAGACGGCGTCGTGCGCCCGTTCATAACACCGCTGATAGGGAATGATCGGGCCGTTTGCCAGGAAAGGCACCTCTACGGCACCGGGCACGAACAGGTAGGCATCGGTGCCGAGCCAGCGGGTCAATTGGAGGGCTTTTTTCGTGAACTCGATGATTCGCTGACGTTCCGCCGGATCGTCACTGCTTGGCGAGCATGTCCAGGGTTCGCCGCTGGCGGCGCTCACGATCTCGACGCCGATATCCCGGGCTGCCGCCACGATGTCCCGGCATTCCGATTCGGTCGTCTCGTGTGTGAGAACTCCGGTGCTGGCCACGGCCAGTTCGATACCATCGAAGCCCAACTCTTTCGCCTGCTTCATGGCATCAGCGACCGGCAGCCAAGCTTCCAGTCCCCCTTCAAACATCCAGTAGCTGGCAGCTATCTTCATTGGGCCTATCCTCCTATTCCTTCAATGATCTTATTCGTGCGAGCCGACTCGGTAGCGGCGGCCATCCAGGCGACCGCCGCGCGGGACTCTTCCGGCGTGATCCGCTCCGGATCCCTGCCCTCCAGGACACAGTTGGCGAAGTACCGCAGCTCGAACCGTAGAATCCCGAAATACTCACCAAAGACCTGTGGCCAGTACAGCGTATCGGGCATGCGGCAACCCTGGGCATCGTGCAATTGCAACCCCGCCTCGCCGCAGTTGATGTAAATCGCCCCCTCCGTCCCAATCACTTCCATGCGGGCGTCGATCTGGTAGGGCGTCGACTCGGGCAGATGCCAGATCGACTCAACCACGGCGATGGCACCGTCGTCCAGCTGTGACATGGCCCAGCCCCCGTCAGGATACTTATTGGAACCTGGGTGGATCTCCTTCGCAAACACGTCCACCGGCCGGGATCCGCTAAACCAGAGCATCAGGTCCGCGTCGTGGATGCCGTCTCCCATCAGCGCCGAGATCTTATCGAGAACTTGCCGGCCGATCACTTTCGAAAGATTGCGCCTCGCGTGCATGGAAACAATCTTACCGATCCGCCCCGCCTCAATTGCCTCCTTCGCCTGAGTGACTCTGGGATCGAATCGGCAGACATGCCCCACCATGAACCTACCCGGGTTCTCGCGCGCGGCTTTCACGATCGGATCACAGTCTTCTGGCGTCGGCGCCATCGGCTTCTCAAGCAACACGTGCTTGCCGGCCTCCAACGCCGCAACGGCGATGTCACGATGGTCGTTCATGTGCGTCGTGATGCTGACCACGTCCACACCGGGATCATCGAGCAGCTCCCGGTAGTCGGTGTAACGCCGCTCGAAACCATAACGATCGGCTATCTCAGCCAATCGTTCGGGACGGCGCGTGCAGGCAGCTGCCAAATCAATTCTCGGCATGTTGGCCAGGACAGCGGCATGAACCTCTCCAAACCACCCCAGCCCGATGACGCCCCAACGCAGCGAGGCTGCTCGGCCCTTTACTGGCGTGTCGGTCACTTCGGAACCTCCTCGAGCGCGAAGCTCATATCAACCAGGATACAAGCACTGGGAGCGGGTCTTTCCCGCCCGGCGGAATACAAGGGCGTCGTCGACGATGCGGAATATGTCGTCTCGCGGCTGAAATCCCAAAACCGACCGCGATTTACTCAGCTCGATGCAAAAATCGTGGAACTCGTTGACTGTGAACCGGACCACCGGCAGGTTCAGCTCCCGTGCCACATATTCCGCCAGTACGTCGTAACTGAACGGAGATGGCCCGGCCACGTTGAACGCCTCACCGACCGCCGTCAAGTTGCCGATCGCCAGTATGATCGACTGCACCACGTCGTTGATGCTGACAATATGCCGCTTGCCCGCACTGCCATCCGGATGCACCAAACAGGCGACACCGTCCTTACCCTCAGCGAAATATGACCGCTGCTCGTCGGTCACCGCCCAATCCTTCCAGACGGGCACGCCAAAGTTCGGTTCCCTCAACGTCACGTGGGCCAGGATATCGTCCTCGTGGTATACCCAGGAGAACCGCAAGACGGTGATTGGGAGCTTGTGCATGATCCGGAACTGCTCGCACAGCACTTCTTCGAGCACTTTCGAGAGCGGGTAGTAGCCCGGGTAACCCGAGTGCGGATGGTTCTCGTCGATAGGGATCGGCTGTGGATAGTAGTAGATCCCCGCTCGAGCATCGGAGCCCGCTTGGATGTACTGCTTTATGTGTCCAGCGTCGCGGCAGGCCTCGAGTAGGTAGAACGTTCCTTTGACATTCGCATCGAGAAACAGCTCGCGATTCTCCTTGACATTTGCCATATGGATCACCACGTCCATGTCCTCGATCAGTCGCGGGGCAAGGGTCGAATCCCGCAAATCGCCCGTGACCACCTCCACGTTGTCCAAGCGTTCGACTTGCAGTCCGTCGGTATACTCCAAGGCCCGAACAGCGTATCCCGCCTTCACGAGCTCAGGCAGGACCGCCCGGCCGATCTTCCCGGCAGCGCCGGTCAGAAGAACATTCTTCACTTGCATCGCAGGGATCTCCGTTGAAGGACACTCTCTACGCAGGACTTATAACTCACCGTTTGCCAGGAAATCTGGAACCAGGTTGACTTGTCTGGCTGCACATGTGACCAGTCACCTGGTTGCCAACCGCTCAACTGCAATGCTCTCTGCGGTTGACGAAAAGTCGCTAAGTCCCAAGTAAAGTCGCTTTCCAACACCGCGCACTGAACCTGTAAGACCGGCGCAACTACAACACAACTTCCAGCAAGCTTCTCGGACCACCGGCCTCGCGCAAAGAACTCAGCAGTTCAAACGTGATGCTGACGATGCTCGCAGCAGTTCGCCCTGGGACTTTTCCACAACAGCCCGACGCTACCACCAGACCGCTACCCACATCCCGACGCGGTAGCAATACGTTCCCTCCTCGCCTGACGAAGAAAGAGCCACCAGGCAAGTCACGATTCACCCAGACATCATGGCTGAATAGAGTCCCTGTTTGCCACGATGTCAAGGGCCGTGCTCGACAAATCCCAGCGCAGCACGGAATGCTGCCGGAGGCACCTGGAAGAGAAGCAGCACCTCGAAGGCAGCTGTCGCCACACAGTCCACAACAAGTGGTGAAGGTGCGAAGGAGACTGACTGCCCAGATGCGGAATCCTGCTCAGCCTCGGATTGAGATTGAAACGGTTTGAATTGGAGGGCCGGAGGGGGTGGCGCGCTGGAGGGGGCGCGGATGGTTTGTGAGGGTGGCGGACCGGCCGGAGCGGTTCCGCAATCGCTGTTTGGTTGCAGTATCGCGGATTTCGTCTGGTGAGCGTAACGATGGGGGTTCGCCGCCGGTAAGGATCGGCGAACAATGGGTGTGGCCAGTGCGATGTCGCTCCGCGGCGGTCGCTGGCGAGCGAGTTGGTGCTCAAGACGGAGCCCCGAGCTAAGGTCTGCCCCGCCCGCGGCTGGCGGGAGAGGGTCTCGTGGGCAGTCTCCTTCCGGGCCAAAATGGTATGTGATAGACTCACAAGCCAGGATAAGTCCAGTCGGGTTTCCGCTCACCTACCGCGTCTTGGGGCGGGAACCACGTTTTGTCACGGGGGCAAGTCGCAACAAAACCATTCCCGGTTTTCGCGTTCCAAGCCGTTCTGGACGCGGGAGCTGCGTTTTGTTACTGGCCGTGAAGTATGATTTGAACAAGAGGGGGGGCCGTATTGGATGCGCTGGCTGGACTGGCTCAGCGACTCCCCGCTCGCTGCCTCACACATCGCGCGCTGACGCGCGTCATGGATGAAGAGAACACATGTCCGAAGAACCACTCATTGCCGTTTTCGTGGATTTCGAGAATCTAGCCATTGGCGTGCGAGACATGGACGGGGGGAAATTCCAAATCCAGTTGGTCTTGAAGCGGCTGCTGGAGAAAGGGCGGATTGTCTACAAGCGAGCGTACTGCGACTGGAGCAATTACCGAGACGCGCTCCAGGAGTTTCACGCCCAGGGGATCGAGCTGATCGACATTCCTCAAAGCAAGATCAGCGGCAAGAACAGCGCGGACATCCGGATGGTGGTGGACGGTCTGGATCTCTGTTATTCCAAGCAGCATATTGACGTGTTTGCCTTGATTTCGGGGGATAGTGATTTTTCGCCGCTTGTTTCCAAGTTGAAGGAGAACAACAAGCGGGTCATTGGCTGTGGGGCCAAGAGCTCGACGTCCGATCTGCTCATTGCCAATTGCGACGAGTTTATTTATTACGACGATCTGATCCGGGTGGCCAAGACGGCCAAGACGGCCAAGAGCGCGACGAAGCAGGGCAAAACCAAAGAGGACAAGAAGCAGGAAGCCATTAACCACGTTCTGGAGGTCGTTGACTCGGTCGGGCAAGACTACGATCCACTGTGGGGCTCGATGCTAAAACAAGCGATTCGGCGAGTATATCCGGGTTTTAGCGAAGGGTACTACGGATACCAGAACTTTTCGGACCTGCTGAAAGACATCGAGTCGAGACAACTCATCGACCTTGAGTACGATGACAGTCGCGGGAATTACAAGGTGCGCCGCCGAGAAGACTGAGTCCAGTGGGCCGGCTTGGGCGGCGAGGCCGCCCACCGAATCGGGCCTCGCGATTGTTCCGTCTGTTTCGGGAGACGCGTTGTGAAAACAGGCGCGCACAACCCGGGGATTCCAGGCGGTGATATTCTAGCGGTCCGCCCGGGCTCGTCCCTTCAGGATATCGACTTGCTCCCTTGGTCGCTTCCATGTTGAGCGTTCGCGAAAACGCGACTTCTCGGCCTCTTCCCAACTTAAAAGGAGTGATCGTGTCCGACCCACACACCAAGCTCGGTAGCGTCGTTGAGATTCACCCGTCTGAGGGGGATTTCGGGGCGTCTCAGGCCACGACCTTGGTGAGAACCGATCGGTTGGAGGTAATCCGGCTGGTCGTCACGCCGAAAAAGGCCGTTCCGACGCACGAGTTTCAAGGAGAGAGCACGATTCAGTGTCTGCGAGGCCGGGTAGTTATTGGTGTCCCCCCCCACGCGGCGGAGCTCAATGCGGGGCAGCTGCTCCACTGCTCGAGCAATGAACCGTTTTCGGTGAAAGCGACGGAGGAGGCTCTTTTGTTGGTGACCGTGGCGCTGCCCGGATCCAAAGGGGACCCGGAACTGCTCGGCTAGCGCGGTACGCGCAGTGCGTCCTTGAGATGGCCTCGTGCTGCTAGTGGAACAAAACGGGATATATATTTCAGGCGGTTGGATTTTTCCGGGTGGAAAGCTGCCCGACGCAGGCCGTCCTCCCGTTGGTCGGACTCGCGGCGGAGAAAACCATCCACGATCGGTATATTTCAGGCGGTTGGGTTTTTCCGGGTGGAAAGCTGCCCGACGCAAGCCGTCCTCCCGCTGGTCGGACTTGCGGCGGAGAACGTCATCCGCGACCGGTATAGAATCGAGTCACCACCCAGCGACCCATTCTTATCAGCTGGCCCGTTCTCCCCACGGTTTTGCCTGTTGGCCGGTCTTCCACGTCGCGCCTTGGCCCTTTCGGTCCTGTTCGTGCTTCGTTCAACACGAGCAGGCTGCGAGGGGCAACCAAATAGAGTGTCTTGAAATCTTTTGGAACCTTTCCTTAACCCACCCGCACGCTATTCTGTCAGGGCCCGAAAGGGGGGCTCGCGAGATCTCTGCCGGCCACGTGTGTGGCGTTTTCAAGAATGAGGCCGGATGCCCCTTGTCTTTTTTCGCGCGGAATGCCATAATTGAGTGTACATGGGGTGATAAGACGAAGATGAGGGCCAACATTCATAGGTGTCGCGAGGGCGTGTTTAGTACATGTTTTATGGCGACGTTCTACCTCCTTGTTGGTTCTGGCTTCGGGATGCTGCGTTTCGTTTCTCAGCAGCCTTTCCAAGGCTACCTGTTTCCGATTGCGGTTCATTGCCACCAGTTGTGTTTGTTCAGCCATGGTTTCGCTTCGTCGCTCGGCGCTGACTGAAGTTTTGCGGGCTGAACGTGTGAAGTTATTTGTTTTGAAGGAGTGGCGAGATGCCGCAAGGAACGATCAAGAAAGTGTTGGCCGACAAGGGGTTTGGGTTTATTGAAGGTGATCGTGGGGATATCTTTTTCCACCACAGCGCCGTCGAGGGAGCGACAATCGAATCGCTTCAGATCGGGCAACCGGTCACCTACGAGGAAGGTCGCGGTCCCAAAGGTCCCCGCGCGGAGAACGTTCGGGTTGCATAACCGCATGCAAAGCACGAGAGTCACGCCGTAGTTGCGTGAGCTCATAGCGAACCATGAGGCCCCCTCTGGCGCAAGCGAGAGGGGGTCTTGGTTTTTCTTGGGGAACGCATACCCGTGTCGCGCTCTCGACACAATGCCCGCGCGCTGTTTCCGGACATTTGGGTCCCCTGCCGGGAAGTCTCCGCGGTGCAAGCCGTCCGCGTTTCAACCGCTATTATACCGGTCGCGGATGACTTTCTCCGCCGCGAGTCCGACCAACGGGAGGACGGCTTGCGTCGGGCAGCTTTCCACCCGGAAAAATCCAACCGCCTGAAATATAGTTGCTTGCGGTCCGTGTTTCAGGAGGGGCGGCAAAAAAACGAAATAGGACTGGACGCGAATCAGTGACCGGATTACATTCCGATAGTAGGGTACGTTGTGCTTTTACAGTCGGCAACCAAACTTAGCTGCCGCTTCCAAACCTGTTGGAGGGCCGGTGACCTGAACGGTTTCGTCTTGGCTTTTGGGTAACAGACCGCAAAGCATGGCTGAGGGGTTCCGCGTCCCGGACGCAAATTCTTGCGATCTCGACTTTCGCCAGCCAGGATTATACCGGTCGCGGATGACTTTCTCCGCCGCGAGTCCGACCAAAGGGGAGGACGGCTTGCGTCGGGCAGCTTTCCACCCGGAAAAATCCAACCGCCTGAAATATATCTTCATCACCTTCGTTTGACGCCCGGTCCGGCCGCGAAGCGACCGCCGAGTCACCGCGAGGAGCATCATTTCTTGCAGCCGGTAATAAAACGTTGGCTTCCACTTCCAAAGCTCTCTGGTTGAAGGGAAACCTGACTGGTTTTGTCATGGCTTTTTACAGCCGGTAATAAAACGGGGCTTCCGCATCCAAAGCTCCCTGGTTGAAGGGAAACCTGACTGGTTTTGTCATGGCTTTTTACAGCCGGTAATAAAACGGGGCTTCCGCATCCAAAGCTCCCTGGTTGAAGGGAAACCTGACTGGTTTTGTCATCGCTTTTTGGTTCGTTTCACTATTTTCGTCGAGAAGTTTTTTTGAGCGGAATCCATCGTGGAGAAAGCGGGCAATGGGCGTCGGGACCATCATTTACATCGTGGCCGTCGTAATTGGGGGCGTCTCCGTTCTCGGGGTATTGTCGTGGCTTATCCGCCGCTTGGAGAGCGAACAGCTTGAGCAGGTGGAGGAGCAGGAGGAGCTTCAAGCCGTGCGTACGCGGTCGCCAATTCGGCGGCCGCTGCACAATGCCCGCGAAGCCGCGTCGCGAAGCGTCGCGTTCCGGTTTTCGATCGTCCGCCGTTTTTCGGTCTCGGCGATTGCTCTGCTGTGGCTCGCGTTGCTCTCATTTCCGTTTCTGGGCGGGGTTCCGGCAACGATGATCTCGGTGATTGCCGGTGCTTCCGGTATTGTTCTGGGAATTGCGGCAAAGCCGTTTATCGAAAACCTGATTTGCGGAATTGTGTTTACCTTTTCCGGTTGTTTAAGCGTGGGCGACACGGTGCTGATCGACGGAAACTATGGAACGATCGAGGATATCACGATGTCCCACACCATTGTGAAGATCTGGGACTGGCGCCGCTACGTGATTCCAAACGCCCAGATGATGACCGAGAAATTCCTCAATCTCACGCTCAACGATAGCTATCAATGGTGCCGGGTCGAGTTTTGGGTGTCCTCTGACGCCAACCTCGAACAGGTCGAGGAACGGGCGGTTGAGGTGGCGAGCACCAGTCCCTTTTTCGCTCATTTCGAGAATCCGCGATTCTGGCTGATTGAGATGGGTAAGGACGCGTTGCGCTGCTGGGTCGCCGCCTGGGCCATTTCGCCGACCCATGCTTGGCAGCTCTCCAACGACGTTCGGATGCGACTGGCCAAGGAATTCCAGGCCATGGGGATTGCCCCGCATCGCTTCAACGTGGACATGCGCACGCATTCA
>JBNJEM010000086.1:0-17141 GCA_051745935.1 Planctomycetota bacterium | reverse complement strand
GTGAGATCTTCAAACAACCGCAAAAAGACATTTATGCGCTGTAAAAGACGGGCCTGGAGACCCGTCCTACGCCGTCTTTATGCAACAATAGGGTCTACTCTATCAGAAATACATGACCAACGATGAAGATCGGACTCGTAGGATATCAGGGCTCTGGAAAGAGCACGCTTTTCCAGTGGTTGACGGGGGAACCACCGGATCCCGCTCAATCGCACAAAGCCCAATCCGCCATGTGTGTCGTGCCGGAGCCGCGTGTCGAGGGGCTATGTGAGATTTACCATCCCAAAAAGGTCACGCTGGCCGCCTTGGAAATTGTAGACATTCCCGGCTTGAGCCGTTCACACGAGGGAAGTGCCGAGACGTTGGCCATGATCCGCGACGCTGGGTGTCTGGTCATGGTCATTGCGGCTTTCGATGACGCCGATCCCGCCGGGGACTTGAGCAGTTTCGAAGAAGATCTGCTCATTGCCGACTTGGACATTGTATCGGGACGCGTCGAACGGTTGCGTGAGCAGGTGAAAAAACCACGTCCCAATCGGGATGAATTACAGGCGGAACTCGACGCATTGCTGCCACTACGCGAAGCGCTCGAACAAGGAGAGAGGCTCCATCGACTCGAACTGACGCCGGAACAACAACGGATTACCAAGTCATTTCAACTGTTCAGCGAAAAACCGCGGCTCGTGATCATGAACACCAGCGATGTTGAAGAGCAACCCAGCCGATTCGAGTCGCTCACGCCCGCCGGAACGCCGACTTTCGCGTTTTCCGTGAGCCTGGAGTTAGAGCTGTCAGGCATGGACGAAGCGGAACGGGCCGCGTTCTGTGAGGAGATGCAAGTCCAGCCGTGCGACCGCGATCGGCTGATCCGCGCGATCATGGAGCAATCGGGGCAAATCCTGTTTTTCACGGTGGGCGACAAGGAAGTTCGTACCTGGATGCTCCGCGCCGGGGCGACCGCCCTGGAAGCAGCCGGCAATATCCATACCGACATGGCACAAGGGTTTATTCGTGCGGAAACCATGAACGTGGACGATTTGCTGCGACTGGGAAGCGAGCGGGAAATCAAGGCGAACAACCTGCTCCGCCAGGAACCCAAAGACTACGTGGTACAAGAAGGTGACGTTATCCTCGTCCGCCACAACTGAGTTCTTCGCCGCGCCATTTCGTGAACTATGGCGAGTCGACTCGCTTCAAAAACAGCCCGTCTCGCTCGTCCAAGGTTACACGGGCTCCAACGGGCTGGCCGTTGTTGGTTTTCGTGTCTTGATTGGCCGTGCCTTGAAACCGACGGTATTGGCGGCCGGGCGAAATCTGGGCCAGGTCGAATTGGTATGGTTTCCGCGATGGATTGGCCAAGACGATACCGTGCTCAAAAGTTCGGTAGACCGCATCAGGATGGGCATAAGCAGAAACTGAATGAATAACCACGGGTTCACTCCCTTCCACGCGAAATGCAACATCCACGTCATCCGATTGGACGTGCTGGTAGTAGAACCCGGACCGGAATGGTTTGTCGTTGACCCACGTCATGAAGTCTTGGAACTCCGTAATGTCCGACTCGTCGGTATCCGTCGCCACGATTCTAACCGCCCCCCAATGGCCATGATCCGTGGTCGAATTGTCGCGGGGACCGCAGTCGGCCACGAACTTCAGACGCACTCGTTGGCCCGCGTACGGACTCAATGAAATCGACTGGGGCAACCATTCGTGCTGCTTGGTGGTGACCTCGAACAGCTTCGAATATCCGCCTGGCGTGCCGTTTTTCACGACCGCCGCGTGCACTTCAAAGCGCACGCCATCGGATCGCTCGGGGCTCTTTTCTCCCATTCCAACCGAAAAACGCAGCTCGCTTTCCGAGGGAACGTTCACCTCGCGTTCCCAGAATGTGTAGCCCTTGGAGCCGCGATAAGGAGGGTGCACGAAAAAGGTGGGCAATTTCATGTCGCCGATGGTCGCCATGCGACGACGAACTTGAGCTCCCGTGGACTGGTCGAGTTCGACTTCCCGGGAAGCTTCCCTGAGCTTCATGCCGGTGGCCGTTGGCTGACCGGCCATGAGATCGATCATGCCGCCGGACACGCCAACCCGAGCGAAGCGGGCCATTTCCGGAGGGTAGCCGGCGCGCGGTTCGCCTTGCATGACCACCTCCAGATAGAGATCACGTCCGTTGGCCGGCACGTTTGGCAGGGTAAACTCCAAGTTCGACGCCGCCGAATCGACCGGTTCGACGCGAACGCCGTCGGCGGTGATCGAGGTCCGCACCGGTCCCGAAATCCGCTCATCCAGCATGTGTTTCGTGCTTTCGCCCGCCAGCACATCTGGCGTGCGCGTGGCGAGACGGACCGCCGGGGCTTCGGGGCGGCCCAGCCAACTCAGCTGGTTTTCGGCGCCCCGGCGAAATTCATCCCACACTCCGAATTGTCCGTCCGGGTCCCGTGGCGGCGCGAAAGAATAACAGGTCGCGGCATCGAAAAACTGGCAGGCGGCAAACACCAGTCGGTGTCGAGCGAATGGGACGGCCGGGCGCTTGTGTGTTCCCGGCTCGTCCGGCACCGGCTCAATCCACTTATGATTCACGTAGTTGAAATCGGGCTGGCGCGCGTTGTCACGCCAGAAGAAGTGGCGATTCATGCCTCCCGACCAATCGTCAAACTCCCAATCACGGAGGTTCGGCCACCCTTCACTTTCAATGCCGTTGAGTATGCCCCATGCTCTTTGACTACGGGAGCCACCGGCGCCCAGGGCCCCATCGGCTTGAATAATGAAGTCATCTCCCATCCGGGTTCGCAAAGCTCGCGCGAACTCAACAACACCGATGCCATATTGATTCACGCCGTCAATAACGCCGTTGTCTAGCCGACCGTCTCCGTCCGTGTCGCCGTGAGTGTCATTGAACATGACGTCGAATTCCAGTCCATCGAAGGCGGCTAACTTTCCCCCTTCGCCAAACCAGCGAGTGAGATCCTCGATGAGCAGGTCAGCGCAGGTCTTGCCATTCTTGTCTTTGGGGCACAGCGCGCTGAAGTTGTAATACCACATGATGTTGTTCCGACGCCCCCAGGGGCCTTCCACTTGATGCGCCGCGGCTCGTGACTCGTTCGCCTTGAATTCCAGCGGCTCTGTTCCATAACAGGCCCGCTCGACCTTAATCGTGTTCGCCTCCCGGTTCACCGATATCAATTTCACCTGTTCGCAATGATACCAATCGTGCCGTTTGTCCGCCGTCATGCCAAACAGAGCGATATCGTCGTTCGATGTCCGATAGCGTCCCGCATTCACGCGAAACCCACTCGCGTCCGATACCTTGATGGTGGATTCGCCGTCGACGGCCGGCACGTCTTCGGTGATCATGACCGCGCTTCGATAGACCCAGTGTCCTGGAAAATAAGGTTCGGTGTGGTAGCGTGGATCCCGGGCGTTTCCGTTGAAATGGAGCAACACCACCTGACCGGGATGCCGCTGCTTGAATCGCGTGAAGAATTTGGCGTTGCGAGGTTCGCGGTTCAAACACTCTTCCGCCAGACACTTTCCCATGATCCCCTGCAGGCGATCGAACTGCCCTTCCCAACTCTCGTACGTCGGATAGCGGTTGGTGTTATATGCCCCCTCGGCGCTGCGAAAGAAAAAAACGCGGGGATACTCGTCCTCGAGAATGCTTGGTGGAGAGGGTTCCGAGGCATGGGCTAGAGGCGTACAAAACAAAGTCGCCAGCAGCGGAAAGAACGAAGCGAATCGAAGCCTCTGGATTCCAGTAGACTTGGCGATGTCCGGGTGAATGGGACGTGAGTGGCGCAAGGTGGGACTCCTTCCAAGAAAGGAAACCGTTCGGAACATGGCAGGCGTGAAAGTCCAATTTGTCATGGCTTCTTAGAACTGGACCGTCAGTGTTTTGTCGCCATCCAATCCGATCGACTTTACGTTCCGAATTACCTGCTTGTTTTCGCCTTCTCCCACTTCAATCGTGTAGCTGCCGTCTTCAAAGACCTTGGGCTTGAAGCGAGTACCATTGATGCGCAAGGCATAGATCCATTCCCCGTCGCGTTCTCGGATGATCTTCACGACCGGATCTTGTCTGCCTTTGATGACCAGCGTGGGCAAGTAGCTCTTGGGCGCGCGGCCGTAATTCTGACGTTGATCGATTGTCTTGGGCCAACCGGGGTATTGTTTCGTGTTGGGATCACTGATGTCGACCTTTCGTGGAAAACATTCCATCGTGATTTCGCGCGTATCCTTGTTCAGCCGCAGCACACCAAAGCCGGCGGCGCGAGTGGTCAGTTCGTTTCCATTGGTGGGACGGTCATCTGGATTGGCAACGGCGTAGCACGTGAGTTTGTTGTGGAATCCATCGAGATGATCGCCGGTGTATTCAGGGCTGTCCGGTTCGCGATTTTTCCCGGGCTGCAACGGCTTCCACCATCGGAGGTACAGGTTTGCGATCGACGGCACGCAGAACGAGAAGCATCCGTCGCGAAACTCATCGATTCCGTGGTGGAAAATGGTGGCTAAGTGTTGATCGCCGGCCATGTGGATGGCAAAGCATTTCCGAAACGCGTCAATGGCTTTGTTGCGCCCGGTTTGGGGCCAACCATTAGAGTCGAGGTCCGCGTGCAGGCGACCGCCGATTTTGCCATGAACATGAGCCCCACCGCAGAAAATGGTTTGCGACAAGGCAACTTTCATGTCCGCATCCCGCCAGTCCTGCCCCCAGGTGTCGAGGAACTCGAGCTGCCGCTCGCCGAGCAACACGGCGTCCGGGACATCAATGCTCTTGGGATCGTAGTTCGGATTGCGGATATGGTCAGGCCGCGGACCCTGCCGCGGAATAAGGCCAGCGGGCCCGGTCTTGAATTTCCGATCCTCGAGCACGGCGAAACTAATACGGCCCCAAGTGAAGTCGGTGTAATAGACCCCAATTCCTCGCTTGATTGGCGTGGGGTCGAACGGATCTGGCAGGTGGCTGGTCTGAGCCCTTTCTACTGCTTTCACGTAGTGGACCGGCCTGGCATATCCTCCATCGCTGGCGCCGGGGAGCGTGGATTTCTTGCCGCTGGCTCCCCAAATGTTCGGTTGGCCCACGTCATGGTCGTCCGGAATCGTGATGGTGGGGCGATCCTTGATGATCTCGCCAAAATCACGGCCGAATTTCAGCCACATCTTGTAATGTTGGCGGTGGTTGTACACCTGGTCGCCAGAGAAGAACAACAGGTCCGCGTCCATCTCTTGGACATTGGCAATGATGTCCTCGCGGGAAATGTCCCCGCCATGTCGTGGATGAACGGAGTTGCCCGTGAAACCGGCGACGACGATTTCCTCTTTATCCCTTGGGTTACGGCGAATAGTCCCGTGATAATAAGCGTTCTTGCCGTGAGCGATCCGATAGGGAACACTGCGGGTTGCGTCCCACTTTTCCACTCGCAGCGGCGCCGTCCATCCATACTCAATTACTTTCGTGCGGGCTACTTCTTTCCATTCGTTTCCCTTTTTGATTTCCAGACGCACGTCACGGTCCTCATCGGGCTTGAGAGGATAAAGTTGCGCGGTGATCTTGAGTGTGTTGTTGGCCACGGTGTAGAGCGCGAAACAAATGACCTCGTCACGGGGCACGGAATAATCTTCGTAAGTTCCGGTGGCACCGGAGTCGATCGGCCCTTCAGCTTCAACCGCTTTTTCCGGGCCTTCGGCCTTTCGGTTCCAAGCACCGGCCGGCATGGCCGTTAGCTGCAAGGCCGCGAAAGCGATAAGGCAGACCATGAAAGACTTGACTAGGTGACAACGCATTCAATTTCTCCTTTTGTGGACAAGCCAGGATTGGATTCGGCAGCAATCCCACGCGCTAACCATAGCACACTCTCGCTCACCCAGGGAGGCATGAATCACCAGACAGCCGCACCGAGGTCCGTGGAAATCAGGGAATTCCTTCCTTTTGCTTGCTGGACGCCGCCAGTTTGCTTACCATAGCGTACTGTAAGGGGCGTGGCCTTCCCGCTCACGGGCGGGGTTGGGGGGATGATTCCGAGTAAACCCTAACGTTGCAAACAGTATATGTAGGACGGGTCTCCGGGCCCGTCTTTTCAAGTACGAAATCGTACTTGATCTGGTGTCCGCAGATCTCACGAAATGTGAGATCTTCAAACAACCGCAAAAAGACATTTATGCGCTGTAAAAGACGGGCCTGGAGACCCGTCCTACGCCGTCTTTATGCAACAATAGGGTAAACCTGGCGGCTTCCGTTGGTCTTTGTATTATTCTGGTCTTGTTTCGTGGGAGGGCGATTGGCGAGGGCCGTTGGGCCGCACACGGGGTGGTATCCGTCCGCCGGCGGCCGACTTGACACGACGCTATCCAAGCGTGGCCCGCCGGGCTGCTGGACCGTGTTCTGCCTCAGACGGCTAAAGTGTTACAACAAAACAAAACGGTTTTTCTATACAAAGAGGATACGATCCATGTCCCGGGAACTGTTATCTCGCTGGAGGCCAACCGTGGCACGAGGAGTGGGGGAAGACCAGCCGCAATGCGCGAAGACTCTTGGCTGGTTTACGGTCGTCGGAGTTTTGTTGATTATTTCCGGAAACCTGACGAGGGTCGCCGATGGCGCGGCCGCGGCCGAAGCAAAAAGCGATCACGGACGCGAGCTGCCTCCCTGCCGGGCCATCACATCCGGCCCCAAATTCCATTGGTTCGGGTACTATGACAAGCTGGAGTTCGATCCGAGCGGCCGCTACGTGCTCGGCATGGAGGTGGATTTCGAGCATCGGTCGCCCCGGCCAGACGACGTCATCAAAATCGGCATGGTCGACTTGGAAGAGGACGATAAGTGGATTGAGCTTGGTGAGTCGAAGGCGTGGTGCTGGCAGCAGGGGTGCATGCTCCAGTGGCGGCCGGGATCTAAAAGCGAAGTTTTGTGGAACGACCGGGAAGGGGATCGTTTCGTCTGTCATATCTTGGATGTGTTTACTGACAAGAAGCGGACGGTTCCTCACCCCGTGTATACGGTCAGCCCGGACGGAAAGACCGCCTGGGCGCCTGATTTCCGACGCACCTATGACACGCGGCGAAGCTACGGATACGGGGGATTGCCCGACCCGCACGCGGATGAGCTGGCGCCGGAGGACTCGGGCATTTTCCGGGTCGATCTGGACAGCGGGAAACGCCAGCTCATCGTGTCGCTGGCCGACGTGCTTGACGTGCCCTATGAAGGCGGCGATCTGAGCAAGATGAAGCACTGGTTCAACCACCTGCTGATTAATCCGGACGGGAGCCGGTTGGAGTTTCTTCATCGCTGGCAACCTCCGGGAGGTAGTGGGATTTCCGGCACGCGCATGTTTACCTGTGACGTCGACGGTGGCAATCTTTACGTGCTGGATCCTCACGGCCACACCTCGCACTTTATTTGGCGCGACCCCAGCCACTTGCTGGCGTGGAGCTGGCATCCCGACGTTGGCCGCGGGTTCATTCTCTACACGGACCAATCGCGAGAGGTGGAACTGGTGGGCAAGGGCGTGATGAAACAGAATGGGCACGTCAGCTATCTGCCCAACACGGATTGGATTCTCAACGATACGTATCCCGACCAGGAAAGGAAGCAGCACCCGTATCTGTACCACGTGCCGAGCCAGAAGCTGTTCTGGCTGGGCCATTTCCGGAGCCCTCCGGAGTATCGCGGCGGGTGGCGGTGTGATACGCATCCCCGGTTCAGCCCAGATGGCAAGAAGGTGGTCATCGATTCGCCGCACGGCGGCAACGGCCGCCAGCTGTACCTGATCGACATCTCGGGTATCGTGGAGTCGCCCCCGGAGAGCGACGCCGATCAGTAGACTTGAAAGCTGACGCGTCGTTCACCCGCGAAGAACCCCGCAGTATACCGGTCGCGGGCAAAAGACCGATATCCGCGGACGTTCGCGCGTCCGTTGCACATATTGAGGACAGGCGTTTCGAGGTGCGAATGCCACGGGCTTGTCCCGTGGTCCGTTACGTTCCACGCTACACAACGGCCAGAAGTGGTGTGTCTGGCCGGTTTGTAGCGGCGAGCGTGGACCACCACGGGACCGTGGCATCCAGGCGGGCCCTGCGTGTCCAGGCCGTGTAGCAGCACCCGTGAACAACTACCCCGCCAGTAATTCGTTGACCGATGCTTATTTCGAACGGTCCGAAAAGACCACGCGACCGAAATCTCGAGGCGCGTGGAACTGAGGCTCTTCGGTTTGGCTGGGAGACCACTGGCTGAACTGCGGGTTGGTTTTGCCCCCCAATCGGTTCAAATTCAAATGCCAGACATCCCCAGGCTTCGGTGGTGCGTGCCGAGCGACGGAGCGGAAATTCTTGAACGGTATCGCTGCCTCCAGAGTCCACGATTGATCGCGGTCGCGGTCATCATTGAGCGTGCCGTCAATGCGGGTGGCAATCTTGATGCCCGCCGCATTCCATTCCTCGGTGGTTTCCGTTTCCGGCCCGTCAGGGTGATGTTGATCGAGAAAAGCCCCTCGCACGTTCATCTCGATGTTGAAGTAGTTATCCGGCTGATCGGGATTGGGCGCGATAAAGACTTCCACGCAATCATCCATCCAGACGGCACTGTCACGTTTGGTGTGCTCGGCCCATATGTGAGCGTCTTCACATCGATAGCTGACGTACAGATATGTGTCGTCCCACAACAATTTGGCAACGGTTTGCTCTTTTTTCCCGTTTTCCCACCACGGGAATTTGAAATCGCCCACGCCGCTCACGGCGTTCCAACTGGTTTCGTCCAAACGTCCATCGATGGTGATCGGCGTGGAAGCACGGGGAATGACGTGCCGCGGCGGGTCGTCAGCCGTAGCGGAAGGAAGACGAAAACCACCGCAAATGATCAGTAGAACCGTGACCGGGACATGGCTGGTGAAAAAGAGATTCTTCGCCGCGAGCCAGCCCATCGAGGGGTCGGGCGGCGCGCCATGCCGTTCGAACTGGAAGATTCTAACCGATCCCGGTATGCGCTTGGCCTTCATGGAGGTGCCTCCGTCAATTGGAATGGTCCGCGACGCGGTTGACATACCGTCCATATTTGAACTCCGTGTGTCAATCAATACATCCGCCGATTTACGTCCGCCGATTCATGCTAACACATTTGGCCGGGCCAATGCGATATACTAATTCGATAGTGTGACTTTGGCTGGACCGATGAACGCAAAGCGTTGCGATAGCCAGCATTAGCTCCGCCGGCACAGCGCCGGTGGGAAAGTATCGAAGTGGCGCTGCACAACTAACTGCCCCTTACAGAATCGCATTCGGGCTTCCCAAAACCCTCGGATGACGGGAAATCTGAATGGTTTTGTCATGGCCGTCTAAGTTCGCTACCCTGCGAACGGGAGGATCACCATGAAGAGACGAATTTCAAGCCGTTGGCGTCAAACATGTTCCCCTCGGGGTACCAAGCCATATTTCAGGCGGTTGATTTTTTCCGGATGGAAAGCTGCCCGACGCAAGCCGTCCTCCCGTTGGTCGGACTCGCGGCGGAGAAAGTCATCCGCGACCGGTATATATTTTTCAGGCGGTTGGATTTTTCCGGGTGGAAAGCTGCCCGGCGCAAGCCATCCTCCCGTTGGTCGGACTCGCGGCGGAGAAAGTCATCCGCGACCGGTATATTTGGGCAAGCTTGTTTTCCTGCTGATGTGTTTCGCGGGTCTGCTGTCGCGGGGTCAGTCGGCAGTGGCGAGCAGCTCGCAGAGCGAGGAAGACGTTTCTCCCCGGCAGGATGCTTTGCTGTATCGCAAGGTGGCGATTCCGGAGCCTTTTTTGATTGAACGGCAGGGGCATACTTTTGGAGGCGACCTGCGGATCGGTGATCTCAATGGCGATGGCCGTTGCGACTTTTTGGTCTATCGCTGCAATCATGGCGCTCCGAAAGGGGCCCATCGTGGCGGCATGAAGCCGGCCTTTCTCGGGGCTTTTGATCTGGAAGGAAAACGATTGTGGCAGGCCGGAAACGGCGGCAATCATCCTTCCCGGCCCATGTCGGTTGCGGTCAAGGATTGGACGAACGACGGGGCGGACGACGTGATCTGCCTGTGGCACAAACCACGGCCGAATCTCGATACCGACTGGCAATCGCTGGCGGACGTGGTCATCCAACTTCGGGACGGCCGGACCGGTCGGGTCATTCGTGAAGCGGCTCCCGAGGCGATTACCGCGCGTCGTCGCAAGGATCCGGTGGGGGCCAACTGGGTCCATCAGAGACTGCTCATTTGCAATTTCCGAGGCACCGCGCGGCCACGGGACGTGGTCATGAAACTTGGGGATACATACGTGGCGCTGGATGAGGATTTTGAGGTTTTGTGGACGTACACGACCCCCTGGACTCGCTATGGCCACTGCCCCGCCTACATTCCAGCAGTCGGAGATATCGACGGCGATGGCCGCGACGAACTAAATGGCGGCTATTTCGTGATTGACGATGACGGCGCGCCGTTGTGGGAACAGCAACTCGGCCGAAACATGGATTCCGTCCGCATCGCCCGCTGGCAAGGTAAGATGCGAGCGATCTGTTCGGGCTTTGGCCACGTCATGACGGCTGATGGAAAGGTGGTGCTGGCACTGGGAAAAGAACGCGTGCCGCATGGTCAGGAGGTTCGCGTGGCCGACTTCCACGGCGGTTACCAGGGCAATGAGATGGTTTTGCGAGCCCATGGGCACAAGCCGACCGTCCATTTGGTGAGCAGCGAGAAGAACGACATCGTCGATACGATCGAACTGCAGTTTTCGCCCACCAACGTCGGGATGGAAGCCGTCTTCTGGAACGGACCAGACAATCCCGCCCTGCTGTACAATGGAGGCTGGTTGTGGGACATGGACGAGGCGCAAGGAGCGCCGCTTCCTGGCCTGCCCCCACCTGGCGGAAACGAAGTTCATCGAATGGGGTTCTACCATGCCATTGCCGCGAATCTTTGCGGCGATCGGCGCGAGGAACTAATTGTTTGGGATCCGACCGCCACTCACGTTTACATCCATACCTCGAAGCCGCTGGACAAATCGATCCGTCCGGAATACCACCACGGACCGCGGCAGTACAATCCACGTTTAATGGACTGAAGCGCAGTGAGATCGAGCCGTGGCTTGATCGTCCACCAAACGGCTGCGCGGACCTTGGCCTCGTTGGTAACTGTACACTGCCATCTTCATACTGCCCCACTGGCGCGGGGTCGGCGGGGGGGCATGCTCGCGATCGCGACACTTCAGTCGAGCCGATCAGCGCGAGCCCCGGCGACTTTCTGATGTTCGTGATGGGGTGCTGGTTGGTTTCCCCGCATTGAATCAGGCGTCGAAGAGTGGCGTGGACAGATAACGTTCCCCTGAATCCGGAAGGACCACGACGATTGTTTTGCCTTTGAACTCGGGCTGGGCAGCGATCCGGGCGGCGACCGCGGTGGCCGCGCCACAGGAGATCCCGGAGAGCAACCCTTCTTCTCGCGCCAATCGTCGCGCATAGTCCATCGCTTCCTCGTTGCTGACCTGCTCGACCAGGTCAACCAGCGACAGGTCCAGCGTGCCGGGGATGAACCCCGCGCCGATCCCTTGAATCTTATGCGGCCCGGGCTTCAGGTCCTCTCCGTTCAACTTCTGACTGATGACGGGACTGTCGTGGGGTTCAACGGCAACGGACACGACTTGCTGCCCTTGTGCCTGCTTCAAAAACCGGGAAACCCCGGTAATGGTGCCGCCCGTGCCTACTCCAGAGACGAAAACGTCCACGTTTCCGTCCGCCTGGTTCCAGATTTCCGGCCCCGTGGTCCGTTCATGAATGGCCGGGTTCGCCGGATTCTCGAACTGCTGAGGCATGAAGTATCGATCCGGCGCTTCAGCAGCGATCTCTTCCGCCTTGTTGATGGCCCCCGTCATGCCTTTTTCACCAGGCGTCAACTCCAGCGTGGCACCGAACGCCTGCAAGATTTTCCGGCGTTCCATACTCATCGATTCCGGCATCGTGAGCGTCAACCTGTAGCCCCGGGCAGCCGCGACGTACGCCAAGGCAATCCCCGTATTGCCGCTGGTCGGCTCGACAATTTCCCCCCCAGGCTTTAACAAGCCCCTCTGCTCGGCATCCCACACCATGGAGGCACCAATACGACATTTCACTGAATAAGCCGGATTGCGTCCCTCGATCTTCGCCAGCACTGTTGCCTGAGTACCAGCCACGCGATTCAACTTAACGAGCGGCGTGTTGCCGATCGACAGTGAATTGTCTTCAAAGTAACTCACGGTTCATTCCTTTCTAAATTGCCATCGGAGTCCGCGACCGGCGCCCATCATACCACGGCAAAACCCCGCGCGATGCTGAGTGGAAGGACGTTCGGCGGACTACCGCTCCCCGGTTTAGACCATCATAGTGGCGGCTCTTCGCCCCAGTATTGCATAACTTCGGTACTTGATCCAGACGCATGTCCGGCGGTTGACGCGATAAAACTCGACAATTGCCATGGGGCCTCTCTATTCCGTTTTGGGTAGCCGTTCACGGGTGCCGCTACACGGGCTGGACCCACCAGCCCCCATGGATGGCACGGGCTTGTCCCGTGGTGGTTCACGTTCGCCGCTACAAACTGATCAGAAACACTACTTCTGGCCGTCGGTAGCGTGTAACGTAACGGACCACGGGACAAGCCCGTGGCATTCGCACCCGGCAAAGCGTTTCTTTCAAGATGTGCAACGGAAGCGCGAACGTCCGCGAATATCGGCCTCTTGCCCGTGAACGGTTACCGTTTTTGTTCCTTGGCCCCGGAGATTAACGCGGGGGCCCCGGAGATTATCGCGGGCCGTTGGCGCGCGAACAAGAGGCTCGTAGTCCTTGCCCTCCCTCCGCCCCCGGCGGATCGCGGGCTAGGCTCCGACCTCCTGATCTCGGGGTTTGGCTACTGTCGAGGCATTCGCGTTGATGGCCGGAAAATGGTCGCAACTCAATTTCCGCCGAGATCGGTTTCCTGTTTGGGCGCAAACTCCAGCACGACGCGCGCGCCCGTGAACCGATCCTTCGACGACACTTTCATCCTGCGGACGGGAATCATGTATTGACCGCTCGTTGCGCGCCCTCCTTTCAATTCTGCTTGACGAACTTCTGCACGCGTTGTCCGATGATGTCGGTGGCGTAGATGTTTCCGTTCGAGTCCAACGCGATGCCATGGACCCAATTCAGCTCACCAGGCTTTTCTTCTTCGTCTTTTCCTTTGGGAATTGTCCAAAGTTGCAACAGCTTGCCCGATGAATTGAACCGCATGAAGACCTGGTCCTTTGGCGGGCAACTCAAGGGAACTTCGGGATCTTCCCACGGCATCGGTGAGCAGCCGCAGACCCAGAGTTCATCCTCTTCCGTCATGCAAAATCCCCATGGAACAAGGATGTTTTGCCACTGGTCCAGAAACTTACCCTTTGAATTGAAAACTTGAACTCGGGCGTTGTTCCGATCGGCCACGTACACGTTTCCTTGCGAATCGAGCGCGATCGCGTGAACCAAGCTGAATTCGCCCGGATCGGTGCCGCGGCTCCCCCAGGCGTCCACGAAATTCCCCTTTTCATCAAAATGAACGACCCGGCTGTTGACGTAGCCGTCGGAGACGAAAACATGGCCGTCGGGCCGGATCGCCATGTCGGTTGGCATGTTGAAATGCGACGCGTCGTTGCCGGGGGTATTCGGCGTGCCCAGTGTTTGGAGTAGTTCCCCCTCGGGGGTCAAACGCATCACCACGTGCTTGCCCGTGTCGGCCAGCCAGATCATGCCTTCGTGGTCAATCTTTATCTGATGCGACGTCTTCCGTCCCTCCTTGGTGCCGACAAGATCGGTGCCCCAAGCACGGACAAAGTTTCCGTCACTATCGTAAACCTGCACGGGAGGTGTTCCGCGAGTGAAAACCCAAACCTGGTCTTTGTCGTCGACAGCCACGCCGGGGACGTGGTCCCAGTGACAATGTTCAGGCCGCCGTGGCCACGTGGGATCAACCTTGTACCAAGTTGATAGGGTGATCGGTTCGTAAACCGGCTCCTCATCCGCCGCGGCCGCCAATTCGATGGCGGGCACGAAATGAAGCACGTGCGCGATAAACGCCAAAGCAAGCCACATCAAGGCAACTCGAAAAACACCCGGCATCGTCTGAGCGTGCAATCTACTGGTGGGCATAATTCACCTCCCGGCCAAAGTTCGTGGATAGCGATCAAAGTTCCAACACTGGTTCCAATACTCAGCGACGGATCAAGCCACGGGGCAACCGAGCCAGACCACGCACCCCCCACGATACCTCTGTGCGCGCACCCAAGTCAAGCAGGCTGGAGCCTCCTCATATGGCGGAATATGGCCACGTGGAATGCCCGCCACTGTTTTTTTAGCTCTTCCGTTTCTAGGTGCAAATGCCACGGGCTTGTCCCGTGGTCCGTTACGTTCCACGCTACCGACGGGCAGGAGTGGTGTGTCTGGCCGGTGTGTAGCGGCGAGCGTGAACCACCACGGGACAAGCCCGTGGCATCCATGCGGGCTCCCGTATCCAGGCCGTGTAGCGGCACCCGTGAACGGCTACGTTTTCAGGAACGGTACTTGGCCTGGGCCTACTACACTACTGCGGCCTGCACCTAGAAACGGAAGACCCGTTTTTTTGTGCCACTTTGGCCACCTGAAGTCCGTAAACCGTCCATGGAACGTTCATGTCGACCCCGCGCGGCGGGGGAGTAGGTCGTCCGTTGTCATGATGAAGGGGACCGCGAATAATTCACTCAACAAAGAAGCCATGACGAACCCTGCACGTTTCCCGCCATCCAAGAGATTTTGGACGCGGAACCCGGGTTTGGTTGCGGGCCGTGCAAGAGTTCTGAAAATGCCGTGGAGGACAGAGTGGCGGACACGGAAACGCCGTTTTCCCACTGGCTCTAAAGTGAGGTTGCCATGAAACATAGTAGCAATCAGTTGGCGAATTCGGACAGTCCCTATCTGCTCCAACATAAAGACAATCCCGTTAATTGGTATCCTTGGGGAGACACGGCCCTGGAGAAAGCTCGCGTCGAGGACAAATTGTTGATCATCAGCATTGGATACGCGGCCTGTCACTGGTGCCACGTGATGGAGCATGAAAGCTTTGAAGACGATCAAGTGGCCGCCCTGATGAACCGAAATTTTGTTTCCATCAAGGTGGATCGCGAGCAACGTCCGGATATTGACAATATCTATATGACGGTTGCCCAACTCGTGACCGGGCATGGCGGGTGGCCGTTGAACGTGGTGGCGCTGCCGAACGGAAAACCGATCTATGCCGGCACCTATTTTCCAAAACGGCAGTGGGTGCAATTTCTGGAATTTTTCGCGAGAAAATACCGGGATGAACGGGATAAGCTCGAGGACCAAGCGGATCGAATAACAGACGGCGTTGGGCGCATTGATGAGATTCCCAAACGCGAAGAAGATGCCGGTTATCGCCCGTGTGATCTTGATTCCATGTGGGGGCGCTTCCGCGGTCAGATCGACTTCGAGAGAGGTGGGACGAAAGGGGCGCCAAAATTCCCAATGCCCGACAATTGGAAGTGTTTGTTGGCTTTCGCCAGGCTGACGGGCAACACGGAGGCGAAGCACGCCGTAATCAAAACCTTGGACGCGATGGCGGCCGGCGGGATTTATGACCATGTCGGTGGTGGTTTCGCACGCTACTCGACCGATGAACAGTGGCATGTCCCCCATTTCGAAAAAATGCTATATGACAATGGCCAATTGGTCAGCTTGTATAGCCAGGCTTATCAATGCACCAAAGCTTCCCGATACAAGGAAGTCGTGTTTGAGACAGTGGATTTTGTTGAGCGGGAGCTAACCGATGAGAGCGGCGGGTTCTATTCCTCGCTGGATGCCGACAGCGAAGGCGAAGAGGGGCGATTCTATGTGTGGACCGATGACGAGATCGGAGCGGTTCTAGGGCGAGACGCTGATTTGTTCAGCGAGTATTACGATGTGAACGAACGTGGTAATTGGGAACATGGCAACAATGTGCTCCGGATCAGGGAGCCACTGGCGAAGGTCGCCGGACGGTATGGCCTGGACCACGCCGAGGCCCGGGAGAGAATCGATCGGGCCAGGGGCGAACTGTTCGAGCGGCGGAGCGGCAGACCACGCCCCGGACTTGATGACAAAATCCTGACGGCTTGGAACGGGTTGATGTTGAGCGGTTACGTGGACGCCTTTCTGGCCTTTGGAGAATCGCGTTTTCTGGATGCCGCCTTGAAGAATGCAGAGTTCTTGAAAACGACGATGACCGGCGAAGATTTCAGTTTGAAGCGAAATTGTCGCCATGGCCGTGTTTCCGTTGATGCGTTCCTGGATGATTACGCGTTGTTGACTAATGCCTACCTTAACCTCTACCAGGCGACGTTTGATGAGCAGTGGCTGGATTTGGCGAAAGGTTTGGCCGACTATTCCATCGGCCATTTCCATGATGAAACCACGGGAATGTTCTATTACACGCGGGAAGATGACACGTCGCTCATTGCTCGCAAAATGGAGGTGAGCGATAACGTCATTCCATCCTCGAATTCAGCCATGGCACTTGGGCTATTCTGGCTGGGCCACTATTGCCACGGAGGAGGATATATTGCCAAAGCTCGGCAAATGTTGAGCAACGTGCGGGACGACGTACTCCGCCAGCCGGCGTTTTTCTCGAATTGGGCGCGATTGTTGCTGTTCCAGGTCCATCGACCGTATGAGGTTGCAATTACCGGGACGGAGTGCAGGAGGGTCGTCCAGGAAATGGAGACGCGGTACTTGCCCCACGTGATCTATTTGGGCGCTGAACATGAAAGTCAATTGCCCGCGCTTGAAGGAAGGTTTCGAAATGGAACCACGATCCATGTGTGTCGGGACAAGGTCTGCCAGCAACCCGTAACGGATGTGGGAGAAGCATTGGAACAGATCGAGAACGAAATTCACGGCCCGTAACAAAACCGGGCTCTCGCCTCCAAAACCCCTTGGATCAAAGTCTTCAACTTTGGCACCGTCGACACGGGCAACCCGAAACCCGGGCCAAAGGGTCTCGGCGTTCAGTTCGAGGGCCAGCAAGATGGCAAGTCCGGCATCGACGGCGGGCTGATCTTCGCCACCGGCGCTTTGAAGGACGTCAACGCCGGCTACTGGATGGCCGACACGGTGAACA
>JBNJEM010000085.1:0-17308 GCA_051745935.1 Planctomycetota bacterium | reverse complement strand
GACCTTGCCAAGGATACGGACGTACCCGACAAGGTTGCCGGCATCTTTTCCGGCGACACGCTCGACGGCCGCGATAATCCCACGCTCCGGAAGATGACCAAAGGGGCGCTCAATGTCCTCCAAAAGAATGCCAATGGGATGTTCATGATGGTCGAAGGGGGGGCCGTGGACTGGAAAAACCATGGCAACGATATTGTAAACCATGAGGACGATATGGAGTCGATGCTTCGGGAACAGGAGGATTTCGACGACTCGGTGGAAGAAGTCATGACGTGGGTCGATGAGAACAGTAACTGGGATGAGTCGCTTCTTATCGTCACCTCGGACCACGAATGCGGCGGTATTTGGGGGCCGGACATGGTGGACGAGAACGGAACACCGAACACCGATGACGAGGGGAACGTCATCTGGCAGAACGTGATTGACAACGGCAAGGATAATCTTCCGGGTGTCCAGTACACGTCCAGTGGTCATACCAATGCCCTGGTTCCGATGTGGGCTCGCGGAGCGGGCGCTGAGCTGCTCCAGGATCTCGTTGACGGCACGGATGAAGAGGCGAAGGAATTCTGGACGCAGTTCGGCGGCGAGGCGAGTTGGGACGGTTCCTACATCGACAACACCGATTTGTTCACCGTGATGCATGCCAGTTCCACGGTTCCCGAGCCAGGCACGCTGGCACTGCTGGGCCTCGGCGCACTTTTCCTCGGATTGTGGCAGGCGAGAACACGCGGCAAAAAGAACGATACCGCTGTTGGTTAGTCTACCCCAACGTTGCAAAAAGGAATGCGTAGGACGGGTCTCCAGGCCCGTCTATCACAGTGGAAAATGGTCATCTTGCGGATGTTTGTAGACTTCACGTTTCGTGAACTTTGCAGACAGTGAATCAAAGTCGGTTTCGCATGCCAACAGACGGGCCTGGAGACCCGTCCTACTTCAGTCGTTATGCAACTGCAGGGTCTGCTTATGCGAAGAACGTCGTTCATTTTGAGTCAAGTTCTAGCGACCAACGGGAGCGGGCTAACACGGTTCGAGCGGTAGCTCGCAGTGGTTCGAGGTGCTACCTCGTTAGAATCTTCCACACCGGAAAGTGCGCCGCCGAGCATCCTCAGCCGTCCAAGTGGTTCTGCGGCTGCGAGATGGTCAAGGCGCAATGACGACGTCCGCGCGAGCTTTCGACAAGGGCCAGCCCACCCACGAAGAAATAGCCGCGCACGGCCGCGACTTGGAACCGCGGGCAGGCCGCTCACGTCATCGGCTACGCGCCAGCGGCGCGCGAGAACTGTGCGGCGCGGGACCTGCTGGAGAGCGATGAATCAGCTCTGCGAAGATGGCTGCGAACGCAGAGCACAGGCTGGTGAGATCCAGCGAGAAGGGCGAGCGAGACCGATGCTTGGCGTCAGTTCAGATCAGCTCTTCGAATTCACGAAATCGACTGACTGTCTCCGGCAGACGTTGGTTTGCCAACGCGGCGAGGTACTCGTCCACCGTCTTGGGAGGATTCTTGAGGCTTGCCCGATGGCGTTTGGCCGCCGCGCAGACAGCAGCCGGGACGAGGTCGATCAGGTGAGTGACGAACTCGTCTGGGTGTTGTGCCTCGACTCCGAACTTCCCAAGGTATTCGGGCGGGAAATCCTCGAGGTTGAACGTGACGATCACAGAAGCCGATCCGCAGATCGCTGCCGCAAGTACGTGACGATCATCGGGATCGGGCAGCATGAGCCCTTCGATCAGCTCTTCGTATCCAGTAACCAAGCAATCCCGGACGTGAGCGTTCATAAGAGACCGAGTACGCGCCAACTGTTCCCGCTTCAAATCTGGCCGATCCTCGAGCACATTCCTGATCCATTCATCGTGGATCTGGTCAGACCAGCGGGCGCGAAACAAGTCCGTCAGCGCCAAATGCATGAGCAGGTCCCGCAACGGGGCAGGATAGAGTGTGCATGCGTCATAGAGCGCTGTGAAGCTTGCCATAATCAGTAGCCCATGTCAAGTTCCTGGGCCTGAGCGGCGAGTTCGTCCAAGGCTTCGAGTCGCTTACCGTCCATCTCGCGCTTGTAAGCCATGAGGTCGCTGAACAGCACTCGGCGATGCGTGCCGACTTTGCGATACGGAATCGTATCCTCTTCCAGTTGCTTGACGAGAAATGGCCGAGACACGCCCATGAGGTCTGCCGCCTGCTGGGTTGTCAACTCGGCATGGATCGGAATCAGCGTCACGGCGTTCCCTTCGGCCATTGCCGAGAGAAGGTCGACCAAAAGGCGCACGGCCGCCGCGGGCAATTCAACAGCCTCATCCGAATCCGCAAGCCGTACGAGCAAGTTTCGGTTCAAGAACGGGGCAAGGCGCCGGCTGGACGTCTTCGCCAGCCGGGCGTCGTCAGCCGTTGGTGTGACGGGTTCGGGCATGGTGAGTGTGGACATGATTCATCTCCTCCATTGTCTCTACAACGAAGTATATCGTCTAAACGCAATGAACGCAATAAGCAAAACTAACGAAATCTGTGCGTCGCTACCACCGTGCTGGTTCACTGGTTATCGCAAGTCTTTTTCTAGCAGTGCCTTACGAAGCGAGGCCCCCCGACACGGTAAAGCTCTGCGAGGGCGCGTCCTAACACCGGGACATGCTGGTCGTAGGGAATTGGGGGCGCCGACGAACCCACGGCCGGCCATCAGCGCCCCCGATCTGTGGACACTCTCTGTTCAAAGTGGGTTCCAACGGCCACCGGCCATCGGCCCGCCAATTCGATCAGTGGCTCGAATGCCTGCACGGTCTACAGATAGTCGCGCAAGCCCGCGTCCTCGAATCGCTCGCGCAATCGAGGGATCTTGGGGTCGGATCTATTTTTTCTTTTTTGGTGGCGGTTTCGACTTTCCGTGTTGCCAATCAACCAATCGCGCTTCGATAGCGGTGGTGACACGCCATCGTAAAGACCTGTACCTGGCTCTGTTCAAACGCTTCCCTGCTCGCCATCAGATCGTGAAACTCCCCGTGGCGCACCGGACACCAGTCCGCGAAAACCCAGATCAACACCATCCACTTTTCTCCGCGGAAGTCGCTCAAACGCCAGGCTTTCCCGTCGGTATCCGAGAGCGAGAAATCCGGCGCCGCGCTACCGACGCGCAGGGTTTCGAACGTCGATTCGTCCGCGCCCTGAAACGCCTTCAACGTGGCCCTCGGCGCCCCAAAGCGGTAGCCCCGCGAGTCCGATCTCTTACCGCTCCACCGCCCTGAGAAACGTCTTGAGGGTGTCGATGCAAGTCTCCAGCGGTCCTTCTTCCTTCTTCAATCGGGACAACATGATGCCCCCTTCGATCGACGACACCATGAATCGCGCCAAGCCATTCTCGGGAGACACTGTGGTTTCCGTGTAAGGACTGGCGGGCAATCAGCGTCGGGTTCTTGACTATTGGGAAATGGGGCTCTACGATTGCCCATGCCACGCGTCGGATGGAGAAGGATCGTTATGCGAGCCGCGCGAATCCACGCGAGTTGTGTTGATCGACTGCGGAGTCGCGTTCCCCAAAGCGACCCCCTGCGCATACGGACAATCAAATGGAAGAAGTGGGTCCATTTGGATCAGAACCACGAAGGCGCGATGTCGGCGGACTGGGCGATGTCACCGTGGTGATTCCCGCGCTCGATGAGGCAGCGTCGCTCCCTCTGGTGCTCGGCGATCTCCCGCCGGTGCGGCGAGTGATTGTGGTCGACAACGGTTCGACCGACGAGACGGCCGCGGTGGCGTTCGCGCACGGCGCGACGGTGGTTCACGAGCCGAAACGAGGCTACGGGGCCGCTTGCCTGCGGGGGCTTGCCGCCGTCGCCGAGTCGATCGATGCCGGGGACCCGCCGCCGCAAGTGGTGGCTTTCTTGGACGCGGACTACAGCGATCATCCTGAGTTGCTGCCACGGCTTGCGCGGCCTATTCTCAATGGGTGTGCGGAGTTTGTACTCGGTTCCCGTCTGCGGGGTCAGCGGGAGGCCGGGGCCATGCCGCCGGCGAGTGTTTTCGGCAATCGGTTGGCGTGCTTCTTGATACGCCATCTGTTTCGGGCGCGGTACACGGATCTCGGGCCGTTTCGGGCCATTGAGTACGGGGCGCTCCAGGCACTCGGTATGCGCGACCGCGACTTCGGCTGGACCATCGAGATGCAGATCAAGGCCGCTCAGGCCGGACTGCGGGTCGTCGAAGTGCCCGTGCCATACCGCTGCCGAGTCGGGCAAAGCAAAATCAGCGGCACGTTTTTCGGGTCGGTGAAAGCGGCAGTCAAGATTCTCTACACGATCGCCAAATATCGGCTGTTGCCGCCGCAACCATCCCGCGGCGGCGCTGGTAGCAGGACAGCGCCGTGAACTTTCAAGATGCAAGAACCGCGAGAGTCTCGCGAGCGGTTTCGCCCTTGGCAATCCTCATCGCGTTGGCGATTGGTCTGGTATGCACCCATGCCGTCCTTGCAGCTCTTAGTTTCCGATTTGCCCCGGGCTCGGAACCGACCGAGCGGCCGATCCTTGCCGTTATCGGACTCTTCGGCCTTGCTTTCCTCTGCTACTTGATCGCGATCCGTGTCGCCTTGAGAGTCAGGGAAGGGAGGCGGCTGCTGGCGGCGATCTTGCTCACAAGCATGGCGATCCGCGCCGTCGCTCTCGTCTCCTGGCCGATATTGGAGATCGACATCTACCGCTACGTCTGGGACGGGGCGGTGATGCTGGAGGGCACGAGCCCTTATCGCTATAGTCCGGAACAGGTGCTTTTGGGCAAGACACATGCGGAGTTGCCCGAAGATCTGCGCCGCCTGGTTGAGCTGCGAGAGGAGAGGCCCGCGCTGGATACAATTCTCTCTCGCATCCATTACAGCGAACTGCCGACAATCTACCCTCCGGTCAGTCAGGCCGTGTTCGCGCTGGCGGTGCTCGTCACGCCCGCCAAAACGGGCGTGTTCGGGCACGTGTTCGTGATGAAGGCGGTGCTCGTCCTGTTTGATCTGGGCACGGTTTTGGTTGTCATCGGCCTTCTGCGGTTGGCCGGGAAGCACATCGGGTGGGCGGTAGCCTACGGCTGGTGTCCGCTGGTCATCAAGGAGGTCGCCAACACGGGCCACCTGGATTCACTGGCGGTACTGCTCACGACGCTCGGTCTGTACTTCGCCGTGAGGCCGCTTGCGCGTGGAGTTCGAGGGCGAAGTGGAGGAGTACAGATGGTCGTCGCCGCGGTGCTTCTGGCCCTAGCCGTGGGAGCCAAGTTATACCCAATCGTGCTGATACCCCTGTGTGTCTTGGTCTGGAGTCGGACCAGGGATTGGCGTTGGATGACGGCGGCCACAACCATCTTTCTGGCCACTACGGCGATTGTCTTATGGCCGATGCGTCCCGTGGAAACCGCGCGAACTCCGCCGGATGCCGGTCATTCCGTTGCCGAGGGCGCCTTGCCCCCGGTACCGGTCGACACCGCCGACTTGAAACCTCAGGACCCGAGCGGCGGGCTGAAGGCCTTCCTTCGGCGATGGGAAATGAACGATTTCCTGTTTCTGCTTGTCGTCGAGAATCTGAGGCCCGCTGCCGACGTGGACCCCGCGTGGCGGGCCTGGTTCACCATCGTGCCGGAGGACTGGAAGGCACCGGTTTTGTCCATTTTGTCTAGCCGGCTTGCGGTGTCCGACTCGGAGGCGGCGTTCGTTCTTACCCGGCTTATCACCGGAGCCGTGTTCGTTCTGATCGGTGGAGTGCTACTGTGGAAAGCGAGGGCTTCGGACGATCCAGCGGCATGGCTCCGAGTTGCCTTTTTGACACTGGCCTGGCTGTGGCTGCTTTCGCCGACCCAGAACCCGTGGTATTGGACCTGGGCCTTGCCCCTGGTCATGTTCGGCGGCAGTCGTGCCTGGCTGGCGGTAAGCGGGCTTGTGATGATTTACTATCTCCGCTTCTGGCTGGTCTATCACTGGCCCGAACAGCCGCTGCTGGGCACGCCCTACGCCGGGGCGGCGTTTTTTGACTTCGTGGTGACCTGGATCGAATTCGGCCCCTGGTTCCTGTGGCTCGCGTGGGAAGCCAGAGGTGGCTCAACCTCCAGGCAAAACCTTCCGGGCCGGTGATCCGCCCCACGGACGGAACACGGCGAGCGGCAACGAGCCGATTGTCAAGGGTCGGTTCACGTATTCTGCCGCCAAACCTGGCCGGATAACGTCCAACACCCGCGATTGGCGAGCGAAGCCGGAGCACAGCCGCCAGATCATCAGGTGCAACCGGACCGCGAGCCGCTGGCCGAGCGGAAGATCCCGGTGCATCCATTCAGAGACCAGTTTGGAGACCTCGTGACAGCGGAGCATGGTCAGAGCAATCCCCATGTTTCGCGTACTCCTTTCGCGAGCTTTGCAGACTTCAACGATAGGATCATCGATCGTCTCTGGGCACCTCTGTAAGTTCCAGCGGCGTACGGAGGACCGGCAGGACGTAACCGGCGCCTTCACCGATCCTTCTCATGGATGATTGGAGCAGTGCGTTGGCAATATGCTGGCCGCCGTTCGCTGCAACGGCTTGTTCGGCTCCTGGGGTCACGCGAGTTCCTGCATGGGCCTGACACTGGGAGAGGGGAGAGGACGGCCCTCGGATTCGAAACGAGCGACTACCTCCTCAATCACCTCACACAGCTCGCCATACAGTTGCACGGGGTCGTCCCCATGAATCCCGGTGATCAGGTCAGGGCACTTGCCAATGTACACCCCGTCTGCTTCGCTCCATTCGACCCACTTGTGGTACCGATCGGTCGTTTTCATTCCTGGACTTCCTCTATTGCTCGCGCGACTTGCTTCTCCTGGTACGGCTTCGCATCATCGCCAGGTTTCCCACTCAACGTGACGGCAGCGCGATACCGAAGGTGGGTGAACTTGCGGTGCGATCCCTTCCCCCCGGCGATCTCGTAGAATCCAGCATCGCTCAAGTCTTGGATCAGTTCTCGTAGTTTCCCGGGCATATATTTCAGGCGGCTGGATTTTTCCGGGTGGCAAGCTGCCCGACGCAAGCCGTCCTCCCGGTGGTCGGACTCGCGGCGGAGAAAGTCATCCGCGACCGGTATAACACAACTCTTGCACCCTCGGGCTGGGCTGATGAAAAACCCGAAAATCGGACAAAATAGAACAAGTGGGTTGTCCCGAGTTTGTCACGCGTGCTTGATTGAAGAGTGGAAGATTTCGCGACCAGGGCACGACGATGATCGCTGGTGCTTTAGATATCATTATAGGCCCACGGATGGCAGAACGGACCCACGGATGAGGAAAGACGGAGAGAGTACAAGCCGGGTCGCTTGCGTTTCATGCGTTAGCGTACCCGCCGTGTTCCCTGAGGTTTTTTAGGTGTCTTAGAGGTCCTTTCGTCTCAATACCGGCGAAACGAACGGCGCAACAATATGGATAGCAACGACTTGGAGTTTTTCCTCACCCCACCCTGGGGCTCGTCCAGGTCCGCCACCCTAACGACTAAGCTAACCAGCCGGCCTATTCCCGGTCCAGTTCAGCGGCTTGGTCGGCGACGGTCAAGGGCTTGATCCGCTGGATCGCGGCCTCGATTTCTTGGGCCGCATCCCACAAATCCACCGCACACTGCGCATGGAGCCAGAGCTCGGGAGAATTGCCGAACAGCCGCGAGAGTCGCAGGGCCATTTCTGGACTGACCGCCCGCCGCTCGCGAACCAGCTCGTTCACCGTCTGACGCGACACGCCTAACGCCTCCGCGAGACCAGAGATCGAAAGCCCGTAGTCCGGCAGGAAGTCCTCCCGAAGCAGCTCGCCAGGGTGAATGGGGCGAACCTTTTTTGCCCCTGTGTTGGGAATGCTCATGGGTCACCTCGCGTCAGTGATATATTTCAGGCGGTTGATTTTTTCGTAACCGTTCGCGAACAAAAGACTAATGTCCGCGGACGTTCGCACGTTCGTTGCACATATTGAGGAAAGGCTTTTCCAGGTGCAAATGCCACGGGCTTGTCCCGTGGTCCGTTACGTTCCACGCTACCGACGGGCAGGCGTGGTGTGTCTGGCCGGTTTGTAGCGGCGAGCGTGAACCACCACGGGACAAGCCCGTGGCATCCATGCGGGCCTTGCGTGTCCAGGTCATGTAGCGGCACCCGTGAACGGCTACATTTTTTCCGGATGGAACGCTGCCCGACGCAAGCCGTCCTCCCGCCTGTCGGATTCGCGGCGGAGAACGTCATCCGCGACCGGTATAATCCGTGATTTGAACCTCGTACACGTCGCTCTCCTCGAACCGGAAACAGAGGCGTCATTGGTCGTTGATGGCGATCGCGTGCCGCCCCTTACGATCCGCCGCGAGCGTGTGGCGTGGATTTCCTGGACGAACCCGAAGGTCATCCAGACGCACCGCCAGTCGATGGACTCCAGCTTTCGTCTTGCCTGCCGCGCGATCTCCGGTGGAAGGCGCTTGGAACGGCCGGGGCGAACACGTGCTGCGTCCGCCGGTCCGCGAATGTGTTGATCGCGTATCGAATGTACTTCGTCACGTGACGACTGTCAAGCCGGCCCCCCTCATCGCCTAACGCGGGCTTCGCCCGCAACCCACGAGGGCGGAGGGCAGAGGTTGGACGGCAGAAACTTCTCCGGCGATTGTATCATCGCCCCCAGCACGCGACCGTCTCGGGTATCACCAATGCCGCTTTGCGAGAGAAACGCTCCACGAGCTCTCGGGGGCCCCGGACGAACCGATCGGCAGCTGGCGGCTCGCGTGAGCCGGCATCCGCGGCTCCCGCGTTGCGAGAAGCCGGCCAGAGTGCATTTCCAAAGCTTGCTGACTTTCAAAGTTCAAAAGTTGCCCTTTACCGCCTGCAGCGGCAACCCCCCGGAATTGAACCTTCAACGTCTCTTCCGGCTCGCTTCTCGCCTCTCGCTACGCCCATTCCTCGCACCTCGACACGTGCGGAAGCAGCGATCCGGCCACTTTTTTCCCTTGACAATCAGCGGGCGATCGCCGACTATTCAAGTATTCCATTGAGTAATTGAGCAGTTGACTGATTGAACGGTTGGATAATCGGGAGCAGCTCCGGTGACGACCCCAAACCGGCGATTCAAAAACGCGATCTACGAACAGTTCGCCCGGATCGGAAAGGCGGTGTCCAGCGCCAAACGATTAGAGCTGCTGGACTTGCTCTGCCAGTGCGAGCGGACGGTCGAGTCGCTGGCCTCCGAGACGGGGATGACCGTGGCCAACACGTCCCGGCATCTACAGGTGCTCCGCGCCGCGCGGTTGGTGGATGCGGAACAAGAAGGGGTGTACGTTACGTACCGCCTGACTGACGACGCCGTCGGTGAGTTTTTCCGGAACATGCGATCGCTCGCCGAGAGGCGACTGGCGGAGATTGAGCGGATCACGCGGCACTTTCTTGAAGGCAGGGAAGGTCTGGAACCGGTCGACCGCGACGCGCTGCTAGAGCGCGTACGGGAAGGGGAGGCAACCGTTCTGGACGTGCGCCCCGCGGAGGAACACCGCGCCGGTCATATCCCCGGCGCGGTCTCGATCCCGCTCAAGGAACTGGAAGACCGCCTGTCCGAGCTGCCAAGGGGTCAAGAGATCGTGGCCTACTGCCGGGGCCCATACTGCGTTCTCGCCATTCGGGCCGTGGAGATGCTTCGCGCGAAGGGCTTCCGGGCGGTGCGTCTCGAAGACGGCGTCCAGGATTGGCGAGCGCGAGGCTTTCCGGTTGCCAGGGGTGAGGAGCGAAGGGACCGTGCCGGCTCGCGTGTGACGGCGCCCCCCCAGGGGAACGGTCCCACGTGGCGCTAAGAGGTGAGGGTGAGTAGGAGGTTCCGTGGCGTCATGTGGGAGTTCTTGAAATCCGAACCTGGCATTCGCCTGGCCTGTTTCCTCGGGGTATTCGCGGCCATGGCCACGTGGGAGAGGCTCGCGCCCCGCCGGCACCTGACGGTCGGAAAACCATTGCGTTGGTTGAGCAACCTCGGCCTGGTGGCCATCAACGGTCTTCTGGTGCGACTGGTCGCGCCGCTGGGCGTTGTCGGCGCGGCCCTTTTGGCCCAGGAGCAGGGATGGGGGCTTTTCAACAACACGCCGGCGCCTTATTGGCTCGTCGTGGTAATCTGCGTCATCGTATTTGACCTGGCGGTGTACCTCCAGCACGTCATGTTTCACGCGCTGCCTTTGTTATGGCGGTTGCACATGGTTCATCACGCGGATATGGATTTCGACGTGACCACCGGCCTACGTTTTCACACGATCGAGATTCTGCTGTCGCTCGGCATCAAGGCAGCGGTCGCCTTCTTGATTGGGCCTCCGATGCTCGCGGTGATCATTTTCGAGGTGTTGTTGAATGCCACGGCGATGTTCAACCACGGCAACGTGCGAATGCCGGTCCAACTGGACCGGCTGCTGCGGTGGGTCGTGGTCACTCCCGACATGCATCGGGTGCATCATTCAGTGATCGTCAGCGAAACGGACAGTAACTTCGGCTTCAACTTGCCCTGGTGGGACTATTCGTTCGGCACCTATCGCGATCGACCGGCCGAGGGGCACGAGGGGATGACAATCGGCTTGTCGCAATTCCGTGACGAGCGTCAAGCCGAACGGTTGCACAACATGCTTCTATTTCCGTTGACTGGAGCACCAGATGAGTAGACAATCGGCAAACGCAACGGCGGATAAGACGCAGCCGGCCGGCACTGGCCAGCACGGCGCCTCGGACGAGGCCACCCGTGCCCTTGCGAGGAAATACCGGGTGACCTCCTGGTTCTACGACATCCTGGACTATCCCTGGGAGCGGCAGTACCGGCAGTGGCGCCCTTCGCTGCTGGCGGATTTGGGTGGCAACGTTCTGGAGGTGGGGGTCGGCACCGGACGAAACCTCCGACATTATTCCCCTCGGGCCAACGTGACGGGGTTGGACCTCAGTCCGAGTATGATCAGGATCGCCGCCAAGAGGGCGAAGAGGGCGGTTTGCCAGGTCAGGCTTCTCTGCCGGGATGCCACGCGGCTGCCGGAGCGGCCTTCGGACCATTTTGACTGGTACGTTGCCACTTTCCTGTTCTGCGTCCTTCCAGATCCTCTCCAGGCACTCGCCCTCGAGGAAATGGAGCGCGTCCTCAAGCCGGGCGGCAGATTCATGATCCTGGAGATGGTCTACTCCAAGGATCCCCGGCTGTTGCGGCGTCAGAGGCTGTTCACCCCGTTCGTCGAGAAGGTGTACGGGGCCAGGTTCGATCGTCATACCCTGGAGCATCTGCAAGAGCGCGACGGAATCGAGATTTCGAAAGCCCGTTTCCTGAAGTCGGACACGTATTTGTTGATCGAAGGCCGGAAGAATGCGAATGCGGGGGCGCGAGCCCCAGTTTCGGACTCCGGGATCACCACGCAACTCGTCACGGAATCGAGTGAAAAAGTGAGCCTCGACCCATGAAAAGGATCTATCTCGACTTCAACGCGAGCACGCCCATTGCGCCGGAGGTCGCCGACGCGATGCGTCCTTATCTGGCCGAGCACTACGGCAACCCGTCCAGCACTCACTGGGCCGGCGCGCCGGCGAAGGAAGCGGTGGAAACAGCGCGAGGCCAGGTGGCGAACTTGCTGGGCTGTTCCCAGGAAGAAATCGTGTTCACCAGCGGGGGAACCGAGTCGAACAACCATGCCATCAAAGGCGTCTACTTCGCCTTGCGCGAGCGGGGCAATCATATCATCACCACGCGGATCGAGCACCCGGCCACCATCCAGCCGTGCCGGTTCTTGGAGAAACTGGGAGCGGAGGTGACGTATTTGCCCGTGGACGGGACGGGCCTGGTCAATCCCGACGATGTACGCCGCGCAATGACCAGCAGGACCATTTTGGTCACGATCATGCACGCGAACAACGAAGTGGGCACCATCGAGCCGATTGCCGAGATCGCTCGAAGTACCCGGGAACGCGGAATCCTGTTCCACACCGACGCCGCCCAATCCGTCGGTAAGATTTCCACTCGGGTGGAGGAGCTTGGCGTGGACCTTTTGTCGGTGGCCGGACACAAGGTCTACGCGCCCAAAGGCGTGGGCGCCCTCTACATTCGAAACGGGGTTCGGATCGAACCGTGCCTGCATGGCGCGGGCCACGAAAAGGGCCGCCGCGCGGGCACGGAAAACGTCCTTCTCGACGTCGGCCTCGGAGCCGCGTGCCAACTGGCAAAACGTTGGATCGGCATGCCGGCCGTCCGTGACCTGCGCGATCGCTTCTGGCAAATGCTGCGGGACGCGCTTGGCGACGGTGTCGTTCTCAATGGCCACCCGGACAAGCGGCTGCCGAACACGCTCAACGTGTCCTTTGTGGGCCGCGTCGGCTCGGAGGTCCTCTCACGGTTGGAGGGTGTTGCAGCCTCGACCGGCTCGGCTTGCCACGAAGGGGCGGTGACGCTTTCTCCGGTGCTCGAAGCCATGGGGATTTCGCCGGAAGTCGGCATGGGCGCGGTTCGTTTCAGTCTGGGGCGAACCACGACATCCGCCGACATCGAATACGTGGACAACGGTGTCAGGAACCTATTTTCTGGAAACCCTTTCTTTCTCGGTTAGAACGACAGTGGGTTGGCGCCGCGCGGAGCCGTTCCTTACACTCAATTCCGCGTGGGTATGCCGGAGTATGGTTACCCGGCCGCGGCCCCGACACGGATCGTGGTTCGCTCTGGCCTCTTTGCCTTTTCCGCGCGAACGATAGAATAGGTGTGCCTCAGGCCTTGCCTGGATTCATGTAACGGAGACGCCGATGCCACGAATCCCTCTTGTCGATGAACGTTCCGAGGACCCAGCCGTGTCCCAAGTGTTCCAGGAAATCCGAAACGCCTTCGGCCGGGTTCCCAACCTCTTCCGCGCCTACGCGGTCCATCCCGCGCTGCTCCAGGCGAACTGGGAGAAAGTCAAGGCCGTGATGATGGGAGGAGAGCTGCCGCGCAAAGTGAAGGAGACGATCGCGGTGCTTGTGTCCAAGGACAACAGCTGTGCCTACTGCGTGGCGGCCCATACCGCGGGCCTTCGGTCGGTGGGAATGTCCGCGGAAGAGATAGCGTCGCTGGAGACGGGCCTTGACGCCGCCGATTTCAGCCCGAAGGAGAAGGCGCTCATCGAGCTGGCGCGCGAGGCGAACCGGGACCCGCTCCGAGTGCCCGACGCGCGGTTCGAGGCGCTTCGCCAGGCCGGCGCTGAGGACTCGGAGATCCTCGAGGCGCTTGGCGTAATGGAAGTCTTCACCTCGTTCAACAAGTTCCTGGACACGCTGCAAGTGGACATCGACTTCTGAGTTCGACAAGCTCCTCGTTCGTGCCCTAGAGTGTCAAATCACACTCCCGCGATCAGAGCATCACGTTCCGGCGGCGAATTGGCGCAAGCGATCGCCCAGTTCTTTGCCCAGGTCGCGGGCAGCCGCCAGGGCGGTGGGTTGTTTGGAGAGCGACGGGATGATTTCCTCTCTGATCTTTGTTCCCGGGCCGAAAAAGTTGTGGATAGCGCCAACCTTGCACGTCTCGCCGTCGAGGGCAAACCCGAGTTCACCGTCATTCACAAGGGCCTGCGTTATTGGTTTCCGTCGGAGGAGAAGCGGAAAGAATTCCTGGCGGATCCCGGGAAATACGAGGTTTCGGCCACGTCGGACCAGCCCTCGATGGGCGGCTCGGGCAGCAGAAAACCGGACGGTTCGGGCAGCAGAAAACCGGACGGTTCGGGATCTGGCAGTCGCTAGGCAACTTCAATTCCCCGGGCACGGATGCCCTCTTGCTCGTCAGGAGACATGCCGTTGGCGTTCAATGAGATGCGTTCACGACGGGAGGAGCCAATGACCGGCGTGGGGGTGGACGACAAGCTTCGGACGCGGCAATCCGCGCATCTTCGCCGCCGGCGATGTTTGCTCCCGCTACAAGTTTACTCACGCGGCCGATTTCATGGCCCGCATCGTGATTCGAAACGCCTTGTTCAAGGGTCGCGCCAAGGCAAGTGCGCTAACGATTCCCTGGTGTACGTATACGTCGCCGGAGATCGCGCACGTTGGGCTCTACCCCAAGGAGGCTGAAAAGCAAGGGATCGCCATCGAAACCTACACCCAGGAGTTGGACCGCGTCGACCGTGCCATCCTGGAAGGAGAAACCGGTCGCGATTGACGCCCTTGCTTAAATCGCTGTTTCGGAAATGGCTCGCCTGGACCCGTTAAGGAACGGCTCGGAAATGAATTCCGCATTTTTCGGAGAGTGGTACTTTCCTGAGCCAGTGGCTTCGGCACTGCGGCGTACACTTCACACGTATCCATCGGGAGGTGTTTTTCAATGCGTGAGAAAACCGATGACGCAAGCTGGTTGTTGACCTCCGGCGGGGGCACGCGCGGCTACATCGAAAGCATGGCCCTCACGGAGTTGTGGTTTCACACGGGCACCAACTGCAATCTGGCTTGCCCGTTCTGCCTGGAGGGATCGAAGCCGGGCGACAACCGCATTCAGTTCATCACCCTTGAGGACGTGAAGCCCTTCATCGGCGAAGCGCTGGAACTGGGGGTGGAGAAGTTCTCGTTCACCGGAGGCGAGCCGCTGGTGAATCCCCATTTCATCGAGATCCTGGATTGCGCCCTGGAGCATCGGCCGTGCTTCGTGCTCACCAACGGCACCGAACCGCTGCTGAACCGCATGGCCAAGATCATTAAGCTCAAGGAGAAACCCAACGCGCTCGCGTTCCGCGTCAGCCTCGACCATCCCGATCCGGCCATGCACGACCAGTCCCGCGGCAAAGGGAACTTCCGCATGGCCCTGCGCACCCTGGGGTTGCTCCATGCGGAAGGATTTGACGTATCGATTGCCCGATTGATGGAGCCCGATGAGGACTTCGAGGCGGTGGACCGAAGCTACGCGCCGCTGCTCCGAGAAGCCGGCTTGCCCGAAGATCCGCACATCGTGAAGTTTCCGGATTTTCTTCCGCCCGGGTCGATTGCCCACGTCCCGGAGATCACTGAGAGCTGCATGACCTCGTACACAACGCCCGAACTGCGTGCCGAGTACATGTGCAGCTTCAGCCGGATGATCGTCAAGAAGGATGGCCGCCTGGGCGTGTATGCCTGCACCCTTGTGGACGATGACGCAGCCTTCGATCTCGGCGGCACGCTTCGGGAAAGCCTCGACGTTCGCGTCCGGCTGAAGCATCACCGCTGCTACTCATGCTTTGCCTGCGGCTCGACCTGTAGTGAAAGGACATAGGCATGACTCTCACAATCCTGATCCTCGTCGTGCTCGCACTCGCCTATGCCAACGGCGCGAACGATAATTTCAAGGGCGTGGCAACGCTGTTCGGGATCGGCACCGTCACCCGGCAGGCGCGCGTACGAATGATTGCCACCATCCTTTCTGCTTGGGTCACGACGCTTCCCACGGCGGCACTTCTCGGGGCGGCGGGTTTTTGGGGGCTGGGGTCCATTTGATGCTTTGATGCTTGAGGCTGCCGTTTCTGTATTTGAGCTAACCAATGGAACGCGTATAATGACGGTCCACGAGATCGAACCCGCCCGACCGGTTACCGACCCGTGCAAAGACATCACGTCGTTGGAAGATGTCGACGGTCGAGAAGCGGACTGGAATTGACCAATACCGGTCCAGCACATCCGATGAATCATGCGGCGCGCCGATGGAACGACGACTCACCATCTTCACGCGATACCCCGAGCCCGGCAAGACGAAGACCCGGCTCATCCCCGCGTTGGGGCCCGAAGGCGCTGCCGAAATACAGCGTAACATGACGGGTTATACCCTGGATTGGGTTCGGGAACTTGCCGGGCGTTTTCCCATGTCCGTGGAAGTTCGCTTCGAGGGAGGCGACGCGGAGAAGATGGCGGCCTGCTTCGGCGGGCGCGTCCTGTATCGCCCGCAAGATCCGGGAGACCTCGGCTGCCGCTTGGCGGCAGCCTTCGCGGAGGCGTTCGGTGAGGGCGCCCAGCAGATGGTCATTATCGGAACCGATTGTCCTGATATCACGCCCGAACTGATCCGCGAGTCCTTCGAGCGCCTTGCCACCCGCGACCTCGTTCTGGGCCCGGCGGCCGACGGCGGGTACTACCTGATCGGCCTGCGGCACCCCGCGCCGGAACTCTTCACCGGCATTCCTTGGGGCAGCCGGCGGGTCTTGGAAGACACCTTACGTCGTGCCGGTGAGCTTGCCTTCAGCGTGTCTCTTCTCAAGGAGCTTTCCGATGTGGACCGCCCCGAAGACCTGGCGGTATGGCATCGTGCAAGACAATTGCCGTCGGCTGTGTCCACAACGCGGATTTCGGTGATCATTCCGACCCTCAACGAGGCGGACTATCTTCCCCGCACTCTAAGTGGCCTGGGCGAGGCCGAGGACCTTGAGGTCATCGTGGTCGATGGCGGGAGCAACGACGGGACGACCGAGATAGCGGAGCGAATGGGTCGTCGGGTGCTGCACGCACCACCCGGTCGTGCCCTTCAAATGAACGCCGGCGCCCGGACGGCACACGGTTCGATCCTGCTGTTCCTCCACGCCGATACGTGTGTTCCGCCCGCGTTCGACTCCACGCTGCTGGCGATCCTCCGGGAGCCCGGCGTGGTGGGCGGGGCGTTTCGCCTGCGCATCGACGCTCCCGGCTTGCCCTTTCGTTTGATTGAACGGGCCGTTCAAATCCGATCGCATCGCTTCCAGATGCCCTACGGCGACCAGGGCATCTTTATCTCCAACGAGACGTTTGAGGAACTGGGCGGTTTTCCGGTGCTCCCGATCATGGAGGATTTCGAGTTCGTCCGCCGGCTTCGTCGTCGAGGCAAAATCCGGATTGCGAGGCTTCCCGTGACCACCTCCGGTCGCCGCTGGCAAGAGTTGGGCCCTTGGCGCGCCACCTGGATCAATCAGAGAGTCATCCTGGGCTACTATCTCGGCGTTTCACTCGAACGCCTGACCCGATGGTATCGCGCCGACCGCGGCAATTCTCCCTCTTGACGCCCTCGTTCGGGCATTGACGGCAAGATTCGGACGCCAAAGAGCGTGAAAGAGACCCTTGCGAGGCTGGTCCAGGCTTGTCATGGACCATTGCCATCCGCATCATGCCGCTTTCTTGTTCGACGTCAAGTCACCTAAAAGGTCCAAATAACGCTGGCCGATGACACACCAGTCGTAATGCTGGCGAGCACGCGTCGCTGCCAGAGTTCCCAATCTTTCACATTCCCCCGGATTGGCCGCAAGGTCGGCTACGGTGTTTCGCAGACTGTTCAGCTCGCCCGGCTGGACCAGTACACCACAATCGCCAACGAGCTGTCGGTTCCCGGATATGTTAGTCGTGATAATCGCACAACCCGCGCTCATTGCC
>JBNJEM010000084.1:0-17356 GCA_051745935.1 Planctomycetota bacterium | reverse complement strand
CGGGGTCACGATCGCCACGGCGTCAATGTCCGGCCGCTGAATGATCTCGCGAAAATCGTTATAGGCCGCCACGCCTTGAAATCGCCCGGACCGCTTTTTGTCCGCGTAATACTTGTTGGCGACTTCCAAGGCCGGCTTCCGCCCCATGAGCTTGCTTTCGTCTCGGTAGCCGTGGCTGGCCGTATTGACGTCGCAGATTGCCATGATCTGAACGTCCTCGTTACGCATGAACACCCGCATGTCCGGCAATCCTCGCGTTCCCGTGCCAATAATGCCCATATTGATCCGGTTGCTGGGAGCGTTCGCTCCCAGAACCGAAGCCGGCACCACGTGAACAGCGCCGAGCATCGCGCTCGCCTTCAAGAACGCTCGTCGCGAGTGTTTGATTTGATTCTTGACCGATTCGTATTTCATTGGTTTCATTCCTCTTACTTAAGTCGTGGATCTAACTTGCCCAATGGGACACCTGTTCGTTGTCTTCCAGCGTTTTGCCCGTGCCTCCGCGATTCTCGGTTGTCAGGCCAGCAAGCCTGACGTACTACACCAGCCGCCGGTTCAACAATTGCCACCCTTACCCCTTGCAACGATTAGTTTAGCCGCTATATCCCAAACAATGAAACAGGTAACACTTTAGCCATCCGAAGTGGAATCCTAGCTTCGGGATCACAAATCCCTTATGACGTACCCCGTTTAACCGCAAGGCCAAAGTCCGCTCGCCCGCGCGTTGGACCGCCAAGGAACCATGACGGCGGACGGCGGCCTGCACGCTCAATAGGCCCCCCTTTCAAACCGTTTTTGCCCCGAATAGCCCGGGACTTCAGACGGATAATGTGTTACAAATGTCATTGAAATGTAAATCGTGTATATTTGCCTGTATATCACACATCTCGGCGAAAACAATGGAGAGACGCATGAGGAAATGCACAAGTCGAAGAAACACATCTTTTCCCCTGGGAAGAAACCGCGACGCGATTGGTGTCCGGGAACAGCGTTCGGTAGCACTCTTCGCCCTCATTATCTCTGTGTGCCTGCTCGTGTCTGGAACGGTGTTGGCCAGTGATCGGTCGGAATTGGTCGGAGAATTCGAAATTCACGAACCGCTGGGCCGCGACTGGCAGGGCGATTGGATTACCGAGGCCGTGCAATTGGATACCGCGGGTCGGTCCGTGCCCGTTTCGAAACTTCGGGTACGAAATGAAGACGGAATCGATTTGCCGCGACAGTTTTATGAAGCCGTTGGACAGGGGGAATTGCTGAGCCCCGATACCCATGTGAGAGGCCAACAGCGCGTCAAGGTCTTGACAAGTGTAAACCTAAAAAAGGACAGTACTCAGCGCTACAAGGTTGTCGTGGTTGACCGGGCGTCGAGTGCGCCGAGGCTCGAGGTGGATCACGACAATGGACGTTGGCGAATCGAAAATGGTTGTTACCGCGCCGAGGGGGACACGGGGGAGCCAGTACCGCTAAACGTGTTGCAAGTCACGGAGAGCAAAGTGAATCTAGCGCGATTCGAATGGCCGCCGGAGAACCAGCCCTCGGGGGTCAAGGATACTTGGCTGGAAAAAGGACCCGCGCGAGCGATCTTGGAACGTCAGTTTCGATTCGAGAAGCCGGAGCACCGGTATCGGCTCCGATTGACCTTCTGGGCGGGCGATCCGTGGATTGGCGTGGTGGAGGATTACGCACTTGGCGAGGATCGCGAGATCGTCCTTGATCTGCGGCCTCTCGAAGCCACCCGTGTCTACCATCCACATACCTACAGCCCTCGAACCTTCAGTCCCGGCGGTGAAGCCGAAGACTCGACGCTGCAGCCGCCGCAACACCCAATCGCCACGCTCGCCCCCATCTGGCGCGACATTTGGTATGGGGGTGGGCCGTTCGCGTTTGTCTACAACGAGCAGCGGGTCGCGGGGTTGGGCATTGCGGCGGTGAACGGCAGTCATTGGGACACCCCCGCGGGGGTTTCACTTCCCTCGCAGAGCATTGAAGTGCATGGTGATGAAGATCATCAGGGTCGCGTGCAAGTTCGTTTCCCGACCGGCGCCGGCCGCCGGCACTGGGCGTTGATCGCGGCACCACCGGAGCGGCGTAAGGAGATTGGCACCATGATCCGAGCACACAACGACGTGCCGTTGGATCACGTGCTCGACGAGTGGGTGTTGCAGTGGGAATCGGATGGCAAGAAGGTTGATTACGAGTTCGCCCATCAGTGGTACGGCTATTTCAACAAGCATATACTCAACCCAACGACTTTTCCCCGCCGCGTACGCAGCTATCTCAACGAACATTTTGAAGATGGCCGGGCGAAGCACGAATTGAAAAGCCGCGACCTGGCCGCTTTGGCTTACATTTTCATGAATCCGGATTATTGGCCGGGCCCGGAGAAGGGGTGGGGGAATGTCGGCAACCCGAATTTTCACACGGATATGTACAACGTGCCGCTCAAAATCGGGTTGCTGATGCCCGATCATCCACATTCGCGACGGTGGGTGGAATATGGGGTGCAAGAAACCAAGCAGAATCTTTACCGGGACAGTTATCCCGGAGGCGCCTGGGCCGAATCGCTGAGTTATTCGAGTTTTTTCTTTGACGTCGCGGATAACTGCCAGAAGCTGCGGAAGGCGGGCGCGGCAGAGCCGTTCCGGAAATGGTCCCGGCTTAAAGAAGTCGCAACCTATCTGGCCGCGATGCACACGCCGGTCGATCCACGGTATCTCGCGCGCCAGAAGGCGCCCATCGGGGATACTCATCCAGGACACTATGTGGACGAACTCAACCGCGTGGGAACGTATTATGAAGACGTAGACGATCGCTTCGCCAAGCAGTTACAGCGTTTCCCCGAGCCAGGGTCCGGCGCGTTGGACATCTCCAGTCGATACTTTCCTGGATTTGGGGCGATGCTGCGCGGTAACGCGTACGATCGGCGACATGAGTCTTTCGTTACGGTCAAAGCGGGACCGGCACGCAACCACTTTCAGGGCGACGAACTCTCCCTCTATTTCGCCGCGTTCTCAACCCCACTGGCGATCGACTACGCGTGCCATTACTCGCCACGCCCCTGGCACGCCGCGATGCACAATCGGCCGGACATGAATAACAAGCGGCCGGTCAGCGTAGCATTCAAGCAAACCTATGCGGAAAGCGCAATCGCGGATGTATTCGTCGCCGACGAAAAGACCCGGTTGATGAGTGGTGTTCCGGTCGAGCCTCATCACACGCACAAGCCGGGCTGGGAGTATCCGCGAGAGACCTTGCCGGCCGGTAAGCCGTGGGTTATGCGCCGTTATGCCATGCTGGTGAAGCACAATCCGTCCGAAAGTGACATGCCGGATTACCTGGTGGTCCGCGACGAAATCGACTCGCCGGAACCCGTGTGGTGGAATCTGCATGTACTCGGCCGGGACATCGAACGTCACGGAAATCAGTTCACGTTCGCCGGCCAACTCGGCGTCGATCTGTCAGCACACGTTCTGTCTCCGTCAATTGAGGATTATAGTTCAGGCGGTTGGAGTCTTCCGGGTGGAAAGCGGCGCGACGCAAGCCGTCCTCCCGTTGGTCGGACTCGCGGCGGGGAAAGTCATCCGCGACCGGTATATCAAGACCGCGAATGGGGTTGGCGGGGCGCCGATAGCGGCGCTCGGCGCGAAACCAAAGGAGAGGCTTACGAGCGGAAATTCTTCGGGGCGTGGGTTCCGGAGAACTTCGAACCCGGCAGTTGGGGCCATCACGACGGCGAGATGGCCAAGTGGTTGCGTCTGCGAGGCAGAGCGGGCCGTACCGACTGGCTCGTCGTGCTCATGCCCCGACGCCATGGAGATCCCGCCCCGCGGGTAAAACAACTTTCTCCAACCAGTGCCCGGATTACGAAAGGAAACGAATCAGAAATCGTGCATCTCGGAACCCAGGGAAAACACCAGGCAGCCGTGCAACGCCAGGATACAACCAAGGTGCTCATTGAAAACAAAGCCCTGGGAGGTTTTTTGCGTCAAAGCAAGAAGGATGGGTAATCAACATGAGTCTCCAGGCGAATCGAGGAACCTAGATCAGGAACGGCTCAAAATCAACTTCCGCGGTTTCTGTCGGAGGGTGGCACTTTCCTGAGCGAGCGGCAAGACGTGTTGCTTCCACGGAAAACGCGGATCGCGAGCGGAGCCAGTGTGCCGGATGACTTGGAGTCGCGTTGGATTGCGGAAGTTGTTTGTGAGTGATTCCTTACTTTGATTGCCGGCGATAATCTCCCGGGGATGTTCTTCCGCGCTGTTCGGCTCGGGCGGCGTAATGGATGCCGAGAAGAATCAGCGCGGCGCCGGTAAGCTGGATGGCAGTGAGGCTTTCGTTGAACAGGAAAAAGGCTAGCAGCGTTGACAGGATCGGTTCCCCCAACAAGGCCACGGCAATCATCGAAGCGCTGAAGAAACGCAGCGCCCAATTGTTGGTGGTGTGGCCAAGGATTTGGCTAACCAACGCCAAACCAAGCAAATAGAGCCAGGTAGGCACTGAAAAACCGATCATCCGCTGGTTCGTGGCGATGGCCGCCAAACAAAGATAACCTGCCGCGGCGCCGTAACAGACGGTCACGTATACGCCCAGTGAATGCCGTCGGCGCAAGTTTCGGCCGATGAGTAGATAAACCGCCAATCCCACCGCGCCGACCGTCGCCAATATACCGCCTAGCAGATCATTTGACGACGTTCCACTACGTTCAAGCCCCCAGCCGATCGCCGCCGCCCCCATGACCGACAATGCAATCCCGAACATCGTGGATCGCGCCAGACGGTCCCGCGTCACCACCGGGGTCAGCAGTCCGACCCACAGCGGCGCGGTATTCACCATGACCACGCTAATGGCCACGGAAGTCATTTCCAGAGAATATATCCATGTGGCAAAGTGAATGGCAAGAAACAACCCCGAGGTCAGTCCCAGTCCCACGTCGCGATATGTGAGACTGCCCAACTCACCACCCTGTTTAACGCACGTGGGAACCAGAACCACGAGAAACGCGATCCCCATGCGGTATGCGGCGATGGGCAACGAAGCCGCTTCCTGCTGGGCGTATCGAACCAGAATCGCTCCACTCGATACCGACAATACCCCCACCATCAAAGCAAAGTACGCACGAAGAGGCGGCTTGGCGCGAGGGTTGTCGGACATGGTCGGCGTTTTCGTATTCCACCAGACCACTCAATGCGGGCTGGTCAGTCAAAGCGGCGGTCATATGTCAAGTGTTCCGTCCAGTGCTTTGCACCTGGTACAAAACTTGGTTCCCACTTTCAAGACCCCTTCAAAGACGAGAAACATGCGCGGTCGCAAAACGCAGCCGATGGGCGGCCCTGTACATCACCTCTCCAGACTCATGCCGCTTCACGGAGTATTTCGGCGTGTCTGGCGACACACACCACTGCCAGACACGAAAGCCCGACATATGCTAATCTAAATGGTTGGTATGCTTTGGTCATGGTTTCTTCGGTATAACAAGGGGCCCACGGATGGCAAAGCGGCCCCCCGGACACGGGAGCAAGTTCTGACCGAAAACCAACCCGCTATAACGTAGCCCGGTAAAGCGCTAACAACCCCCTACAAGTCTTGCTCGCGCACGCGGATAACCGCCTCGTATCGGCTGATGGTCTCGCCCGCCTTCCATGCCTTTCTTGCGTCGATGTAATTCAAGTACAGGCGATCCGTCGCTCGACCACGCTTTGGACCCGTCGCGCCGAGATATCGCGCGTTGAGCGGGGCATCCGACGCGATCGTCAGTGCATCGTCGATCGCAATGCGACGTGCATTGCTCGCGAGCGTCTTTCCACTGTGGGCGGGAATCACCGTCGATTCGTCATCCAACGTGAGGGTACGACGCCCGGTCTCGTGAATCCATTGCTTGTTGTTTAGTACACCAACGAGCCCGGTTGCCACACGTGTGGTCGTCACGTCCTTAACCGCCACCAATGTCTCGCGGACATGCAACGTTCCTTCCGGCTTGCTGGTGAACGTCAAGTTCGCCCGCACGCTAGGGCCGTGATTAACACGCAGCGTGGCCGTGAATCGATCCTCGGCCACGTCGACGTCCACTGCTGACACGGACGGAACGGGCGCGCCCTTCTCACCGGCAACGGACACACTGCCGATCAGCGCGCGCTGGTGTGGGCTGGCGATCCGATCCGGACGCATTGCCGCAACCTGGGCCATCACATTGGCTCCGTACGATAAGGTCACGAAGGCGTTGGGCGTGCGGTGAAGCACCAACCCGCCGGATTCGAGATGCCGCGTCCCCAGTCGCTCCGTCGGGTTGTCACGGATCGGGTCGGCAACGTGCAGATACAGCCACTGAAGGCCGAACATCGCGATCGTATCGTGTTGGGTCGAAGGAAAGCGATACTCGCCGGGCAAAAATACTCGCCCGTCCGCGCTGCGGGCTTGCATCTCTTTCATTGCATCCCACCCGGCTTCAGCCAGAGACCAGCCGTCGGTATCCCCCTCGAATGCCGCCATCATCAAGTGCAGATGCGCCTTCTGCGGGTTGCGAAACAAGGCCCAATCCTGGCCGGACGGATAAATGTACCCGCCGTCCGGCGTGGCCATCCATTTCAGGTTCTCGTAGACGCCGCCGGCGTTCCATGCAACGGCGCGGGGAGTGTCACGCCCCGTCATCCGAAAATCTAAGTGACAACTAAGCGTCAATCCGATGCACCCCATGTATCCCGGGTGCACGAATCCGTGATTCTCGCACGTGTAATCCTCGAATATGCAAGCCCCATGAAACCATTCCGCGACTGGCTTGCCATCCACGACCTGTTGGCAGTGAGCGTCCGATGGTCTCATGTACGAAGATATTGCCCACCGCAAGAAGGCCTGCTCCCAAGCCTTCCGCCTGGGGTCGTCCGGCATCAACAGCACGGCCGCGGAAAAGATCCGGCTGTTCCACGCGTTCTCCTCCGCCTTGGTGTCCCGTTTCATCCCGTGCGGCGGTATCTTGTCGACAAACCGTTCCGCCTCGTGCGCGACCACGCGCCGGACGCCGGCACGCACGTCATCCGGCAAATCCTCCCAGGAAAACCACGCCGCCCGCCCGAGCGCGTACGCCCAGTGCGCGGACTGCCACGCGTCGCCCCAAGGCTTTCCATCACTGGTCGCGCGGTCGCCCGTGCAGTGCGTGGCGACGAGGTATCGCATCATGGGGATCATATAATCGTCGAGCAAACCGTCCCTGGGCACGCCCACGACGTTCGCGTCGTATGGCCCCCACCGCCGCAGCACGGCTAGGCCGAGCAACGTGGACGTATTGGGTCGAATCCAGTGCTCCCTGGACTTGCTGTCCGTCAACAGCTTCAGCGCCGGTTCCTCCTCCCACCGGTGAACCGTGCCCAACAGATAATGGGCCTGCCGCATCAGAGCCTGGTACAGTTGCTTCGCTGCCGGTTCCAATTCAGCCCGCGGCTCCGGCAGTTCGCTCGGCATCACGCCACCAGCGCCGTTTGCGGCCTGGCCCGCTCCAGCGGCGCCGGCGGGAATCACCATCAACAGCAAGTAACACGCGGTTCGTTGAAAACTCATCTGATCTCCAAGTTGTTTCTCTTGTAACATGCTAGAGTCTTAGGGCGTAACAGGCGTGCACGGTGCGCGCATCCTTGACGTGAGCGACCAACGGGAGCGCACCATCCCTGTGCGGTGTCCCTATTTGGTTGGCGGCCCTGCCGCCTTAGCCGCCTGAAGTCGGAAAACCGCCCATGGGCAGCTCCCAGGGGCCTCGGAAAAAAACGGGGAGACTGAACCCCAACGTTGCAAAAAGGAATGCGTAGGACGGGTCTCCAGGCCCGTCTATCACAGTGGAAAATGGTCATCTTGCGGATGTTTGCAGACTTCACGTTTCGTGAACTTTGCAGACAGTGAATCAAAGTCGGTTTCGCACGCCAACAGACGGGCCTGGAGACCCGTCCTACTTCAATCGTTATGCAACTGCAGGGTGAACAAACGGAAAACGGAGATAGTCACCTTGATCCGCCATGGACAACTCCTCATTCTGATTCATTCCCGGAACCCTGCTCGGGATTCGCTTTCGGCAGGAACCGCTCACCTTGAATCAATGCGGTCCGCATCCGTTGCTCCTGTTCCAAACGCTTCTGGTACCGCTTCTCCTTCGCCACCTCCTCGGGGGACGCCAATTCGAAACCGGGCATGTCGGCACGGGGCGTTTCTTGGAGTCGTCCCATGCCCAACTCAAGCAGCGCTAAAGCCTCCTGGTACTTCGACGGCTCGTTCTTTTGCAGAGGAGCAAGGCAAGGACTCAGTTCCGGACGATTGAAACTCACGTCGTGAAATCGGCGCCTGTCGACTTTTTTACCGACGAGGGCGCTGAACCGATCGAGCTCATCGGCTGTCAGTGGCGAGCGACCATAGGGATGATTGCGATAGGCCCCGCCAGCGTAGGTTGGATAGTAGGGCGCGTTGATGTCGATCCATGTCACGATCCGACGGAAAGACTCTTGGTCGAGATCGATCTGGTCGTCAATTTCGGGATCGCCGTGACCTTCCAGCAACACGTTCGCCAACCGGCTGGCGTGTGAGCCCCAGCTCTTTGGCATCTGCACATCGGTCGGTCCAGCTCCAACCACGTTCACATAGCCCTTGCGGCGCAGGTCCACGTAGGAGGCGTTGAACACCAACCCGAGATCGCCGGCCAGATTAAGCGTCTTACCAGCCTCTTTCCCGTACTCGTGGCACCCCACGCAATGCTTGTCAAACACGGGCTGTACCTCGGCCGTGTAGCTGAAAAGGCGTGGTTCGCCGTACCAGGGCCGAAGCTTCGGGGCCCGGTGACGCCAGTCACGAGTCGGATAGTCCACCTCTCCCGCCGTCCGCCGATTCTCATGGCACCCCACGCAGCCGATCGCCTCTCCCGGCCGCACGATCGTGCCACTTCGCATCGACTGGACCATCATTCCCTTTTCATCCAGTAGCTGGAAATAGACGAAGATATCGGCCGGCACGGCAAACTCGGCACTGCCATCGTCATTGACTGGAACGGTGCCGAGGATCCGCTTATTGTTGAAGTCGTCCCAGGCCATTCCGGGAGCCTGCTGCCCCGTTCCTCCATCCCAGGCCGGCGTGGACCAAAACCGTTTCTCCGGCGATTCAACCACTCTGAGATACTTCACGCTTCCCGGCTCTACCCGTTCCATGCCCGAGCCCTCGTAAACATTCTCGACCCGAAACGTCCCTGTCTCCTCCGCCAGGTCGATCCGGGATGGGATCTGGCGCGGCCGTTCGCGCGGAGCGAGCGGCATGGGGTCGAAACAGCCTGGCTTTTCCTTATGCAGCAGAATCTCGTTGCCGAACACGTCGACTAGATGGATCCCCACCTGCTCGCCGTCGCCCGTCATGCGAGCGCAGAGGAACTGCTTCTCGGACAGCGGGTAGGGATCCTCGTACTTGGGATCGCACGCGCAAAACGTGTCGTAATTACCCTTGCCCACAAGATCAATGGCGCTGGCGGGCCAGGTTTGGACCACCGGTTCGCGCCCCTCCAGTCCCAGGCGGCGATCGACGATGGCCAAGGCGCCCCACGGCCGATCGTGGCACGATGAAAAGGTCGCGATGAACCGATCCGTGTTCGGAATCGCTCGCGCATCCAGCACGGCGCCCGGCGAGTTCGTATTGTTTCCCCAATAAAGAGCGTGGTTGCTGCCATCGGGGTTCGTCACCCAAACGCCCTGTGCATCGCCGAAGTTGCGATCCACGTATTCCCAGCGGTCGTAGATAACGCGCCCGTCGGGCAGCAAAGCCGCATGCCCTTCGTGAAGCGTGCTGTGCCCGATCTGCTGGATATTCGAACCGTCGGCGTTCATCGTGAACAGGTTGCCCATGATGTGCCGGTTGCACATACAGTACTTCGGTTCCCGGGTTGACGTGAACAGAATCCGGCCATCCGGCAAATAGATCGGATCGATGTCGGAGAGTTCGGAGCCGAAGGTCAATTGGGTCAGTTCCGATCCGTCGGCGTTCATCTCGTAGAGATGATAGTCGTCCTGGCGATTTCGCCGCATCGAGAACAGAATTTTCTTTCCGTCGAACCGCACATCCGGATCGCGAGCCACGCCCTCGGGGAGCTCAAGCAAGGTGTTGACCACCCCCGTGGCCACGTCGAAGGTCTTGATCGCGCCGCCCCCTTCGAAGCTGGCTGTATTGATCTCTCCCGTTTGGAACATCGTGGCCGTGTTATGATGGTCCTTCCGGTACTGGTGGCGCACCACGAAGAGAATGGGGTGACTCCGCACTAACTCGTTTGGTAAAAGAGCCTCTCGGCCAAACGCCTTGAGCTCGGCTGGCTGGATCGACTCCAGTCGGTTCAAAAACGTCCGCGCCGGGTATTCCTCGCCATACCTGGCCCCTAGCTGCTCGATCGCATGACGCAATGGCAACTTTGCCTCCTCGAGCTCCGCGCCCCGCCTGGCCTGACTCTCGGCCTTGCGAGCCTCCGCTCGCGCCCGCGTCGCCTGGGGGTCCAGCTGTCCTTCCACCGAGAAGTCATCGAACGTCACGTGCCCCCACCCGCCCTCATGCTGATCGACCACGCGCAGAAAGACTTTCCGTCCCATCCAGGGCGTCAAGTCCCAGGTGATTCGATGCATTGTCTGACTATTGCGCCCCGTAGCCCGCAACTGTTCTTCTCCGTCGATTGTGCACAGAGCCACATAGGTCGTATCGTGGGAGCCGCCGCCCACTCGCATCGTCGCTTTCCGCCCCTTGATCACGAAGACCGGCGATTCGACGATGCCGGTGGGCGTGTCGTCGGGCCGGTCGCTCCCTCTCCGTTCCAGCGTGCTCAAATAGTACTCCCCCTGCTTGGTATACTCCACCTTACGATGGAACTCGAACTTGCGATTGCAGATGAGTTTGTCGAGATCACCTTCGACCAATTGCCAGCCCTGCAAGTCCCCCGTCTCGAAGTCGAATCGGAGAGGCTTGCTGTCCGCGGCAACGCCGTATCCCGCCGCAATTGCAATCACAGCCCAAATAACGCTCGCTTTCCAGTACGGATTCCACATCAGCAGATCCTTTAAAAACCGTGACAAGACCGTGAAGATTTGCGCCACCAAGAAGCCATGACAAAACCAGGCAGGTTTCCTTATCACCGAGGGAGTTTTGGGAGCGGGAATCACGTTTTTTCCTCAAAGTGCAAACGCGTGAGGCTCTTTGAGCGGCCTAGACGCTGAAAAAGCCCTGGCTTCCGGTGATTTTCAGGTGAATTGAATTCGGGCCATTTCCGGCGGCGGCCCGGAGGACCCTTGTACGTCCGAACCCTGAAACGCCGGACGAGGACACGCTGTAACGGTCCAGCCCCGGCAATGCTCAGCTGAAGACAACAAAGCAAAACGTGTCTCTTGAGCGATCCGAAGCAGAACACCAAACGGGTTGCCGCCGCCCCCCTATAATGCCCCGTGTTTAACCGCAAGGCCAGAGTCCGCTCGGCCACGCGTTGGAATCGGCATGGGGTTGTCCAGCGGAGGGGGGCCTGCGCGCTGCATGGCATCCGTTTCAAACCGTTGTCGCCCCGAATAGCCCGAACTTCAAACGGCTAAAGTGTTACCGGAAAACGAAAACACTCAAGCTGCCTTTACAGCCTAGGATAACACTAATGGATGAGTAGAAAAAGCACCTCGGAGAACAAGACACTCGAGCTCCAGCACGGCACTGGACCTGGCCGCGTCCCTGCACTACAAAGCAAGAGAGAGCTGACGCCGATTCTCCCCGACTTAAGGAGTCCTTACATGAAGCTGCCTCTAGCGGCTGTTATCCTGTTGACTGGGTTCGGATGGGCATGCGTCGTCGACGCGGGGGATCGCCCAAACATCCTATGGATAACGAGCGAAGACAATGGACAATACCTCGGCTGTTATGGTGATCCGGTGGCGCGGACCCCCGAACTGGATCAGCTTGCGGAAACCGGTACTCGATATCTCAATTGTTTCTCGAACGCAGCGGTTTGCGCTCCCGCGCGACAAACGCTAATCTCGGGCATGTACGCCACAAGCCTTGGGGGGCAGCACATGCGTTCGGACTGTGTTTTTCCGGCCGGAGTGAACTACTTTCCGCGGTATCTTCGTGAAGCCGGTTATTACACGTCGAACAACAGCAAGACGGACTACAACGGAGGACCGGCCGATCGACGCGCGGCCATGAAAGCGGCCTGGAACGAATCCAGCAACAAGGCGCACTGGCGAAATCGCCCCCCCGGCAAGCCATTCTTCTCGGTGTTCAATATCGGGGACTCGCACGAGAGCCGGCTGTTCCCCAAGGCCTGGAGGAACCGTCAGCTCGAAACCGATCCCGCAACGGTCGGATTGCCGGAATACCTGCCGGATCTGCCTGAAACGCGCCGCGACATGGCTCGCTATTACGACTGTCTCGAGAGGATGGACCAAAACGTCGGCCAGGTCCTGGACGAACTGGAAGAGGACGGTCTCGCCGACGAGACGATCGTCTTCTATTTTGGCGACCACGGCGGCTCGCTGCCGCGCGGCAAAAGTTTTACCTACGACAGTGGTACCCGCGTGCCGCTGTTGATTCGCATTCCGGAACGATGGAAACACTGGCGGGCATCCGCGCCGGGTGGGAAGACGGATCGACTTGTCAGCTTCGTTGACTTCCCCGCCACCGTGATGAGTTTGGCGGGGCTCGATACGCCCGGGTACATGCAGGGTGCCGCGTTTTTGGGCGATAAATCCGCCGAGCCGAGACGTTTCGTTCACGTGTTTCGTGGCCGACGCGGAGAACGCTACGATATCGTTCGGGGCGTACGGTCAGAACGGTTCCTCTATCTACGCAACTACACACCCCAAGTGCCGGTGATGCAATACAACAGCTACTCGTTTCAGATTCCCAGCTACGGCGCCTGGATGCGGGCCTGGGAAAACGGCGATTGCGGGCCGGAGCAGTCCCGTTGGTTCGAGCCAAAACCGTCCGAGGAACTGTACGCCGTCGATACCGACCCGGATAACGTTTGCAACCTAGCGCGGGATTCCGCGTACTCCGAAACATTACGAAAACTGCGAGCCGAGAACAGTCGTCATCTCCTTGCCATCCGTGACAGTCTCTTCTTCCCCGAGGGATTACAGGGCCGGAAATTCGAGGCTTACCAGAATGAGGCGAGCTATCCGCTGAAGCGTCTCCTGTCGCTAGGCACGAAAGTCTCACGCGGTTCCCCAAGAAACCTCGCCGATTTTCGCAAAGCGATGAGTGATGCGAACGCCTGCATCCGCTATTGGGGAGTTATGGGCTGTATCGTGCTGGGGCGGGAAGCAGCAAGTGCCTGCCCGGATCTAACTCAACGACTCACCGATACTGAACCTCTGATTCGGATCCAAGCCGCTCGAGCACTGGCGGGCATGGGTGACACGAAATCGGCGCTGCCGACTGTGCGCCGACTCCTTGAACACGAAGATCAGATCATCCAGCTCCGGGCCGCCTTGGTCGTCGACGAGTGCGATCTCGTGAGCAAGGCCCCTTCGCTGATTTCGGCCTTAAAAAATGTTCGCGGACAGTACGGCAAAAGGGTTGCGGAATGGATTCTGGAGGCGCACGGGCTGAACGCCGCGGCGGATGAGCGAACGGGCTCGCGCGGCCGCGCAGAACTGGTTCCACGGGATTGGCTTTTGCCGAGAGGTCTTCGTGGATCTGGAGGACCACACGTGATGGGCCGAATCGGCTAAGCGGGGCCGGGCCGGGCGTCTGAGCGATCCGAGCATGCGCCCGGCCAAACACCCCGCTCACCTCAGCCCCCTCCATTGAGGGTTTTTTGAAACACGCCCACCCGCGTCGCGCTCCCCGTCCGCGCCGCGTCCGCTCCCCACGGCCGCTTTTCCGCCATCCACGGCCCCTCCCCCACCCAACCCCCCTCGGCGAACTCAATCTAAACCACCCATATCAGTGTGCCCGATCGCTTAAAACAACGGGTGTCTTCGTTTGGAAGCGTCGGTCCGCGCCGTGTCCGCTCCCCTGGCCGCTTTTTCCGCCTGAACGGCCGCTCCCACGCCCCGCTCACGCCATCGCCCCTTCGCGGGCCCTGGTCTTGGCCACCCATGCTAGTGGCTCCGATCGCTCAAAACGACGGGTGTCTTCGTTTGGAAGCGGCCGAAATGTTGGGTGTCTTCGTTTGGATCTTTGCGACGTAGGAGATCATCGAAGCGACAGACTTTTCTGGAAGCGGTGACCGAGCCAGCGAAGATGTTTTGGCGAGCGAGAACGTGGAACGAAACCAGAGACGCTTGGCGGAGAGGCGACGTTCCAAAGAGTTTTTTCAGTGGCAACCGTGGATCGCAGCCATTTCCGTTTCCCGATCGATGGCCCAGCCAACGAGTTCCTTTTGCGACGGAAAACCGTCACCGAAGCGCGCGACTTGTGCCGCAGTAAGAAACGTTCCAACGAAACTATTCTGCGACCAGAAGCCGTTAAACGAAGCAGCGAGCTGTTGCCGGAGAGAAGAGCGAACCAACGGACGATTTCGCGCAGGAAGCGGCAACGAGCGAACCATCAGGTCAGTGCGGAGGTTGTCGCACGACCGAGGTAACCGGGTTGGCGGACCAACGGTGTTTACGTTGACACACCAGGAATTGTAAACGAAAGAAACGACGTTGAAAAACCGAAAGGCGAGCCAACTCCGGTTCACCGACCTTTTCGGCGGTTTTCTAGTGCTGTCGGGGCAGAAGGACCATTTTCATGCGATTTGCAGTCCGAGCGGTGGCGGATCGCGGTCCAATCAATCGCCGCTACCCAGCAGTGTTCTTCGTGCGAGAACGACACGACCCCATCGACCAGCAATTCATCTAATTGCCTTTTGTCGTCCAGGTCATCTGAGTACAGAGTCAGCGACAGTCCTTCGCGCAGTTCGACCTCCTGTTGGGCCAAATCCTCCACGGTGCCGACGCAGTTTAACCGCAGTCGGCCGTGAGGATCGGCGTTGTGAAAATCGACGTAGATCTTCGGTCTGACCATGTTGAATCTCGTCTTTTCAGGAGTTCTGGGCCGGGTTGCGAACGCTTGGCGTAAGCAACCGGCTTGCCGCTTCGGGGCTCAGGCCAACCAGCGTCGCGTGATGCGGACTGCGCCCCGAGGTTCGCACCACATTACCACCAGCAGCACGGATAGCGCCAGCCGTAGTCACACCAACACGGCCGTGGGGCATGGCCCCTGCCAATTCCACCCCGGATAACCCTTCCGCACATTCGACCGAGGCGCCTGTCACGCCGCTGGGATGAGTTCGTGTGCCACGCCGCAGGTCTTCCGGTTGATTGCGGCCACCGCGAACCACTAAGGCGTCATCCGGAATCCTTTCCGCCATGGTAACTCTCCCCTGGACCGGTTTTCGCCCTCCGCGCGAGCATCGCTTCTTTCGCCATGCTACCTGAAAGCAGCCTCTTCGGACAACCTCTGGGCCGAATCGACCGCCGTATTCGTCAGTCCGTCACCCAGCGGCCAGCGTCGCACAAGCCTTCCATGAGTCGGCACCGGCCAGGCTGTGCCCAGTTCCGCCGAACGATGGCGATAACCGAGTGCGAGCGAGAGACTTCGCCATCAGAAAACGGCTATTCGAGCACTTCGGTTTATCGCTTGGTTCGTCCGAGTCGAGTGTTGATCGCTGCCGGGTCTCTGCGGCAATCCAGTATAGCGACGACGTCGATGAGTTCTCCAGAAAGCTGATAGTAGATCGCATAGGGGAATCGCTCTGACAATGCCCTATGGAATCCGCGGTATTGCTCGTGAACACCGCCGGTTGTTTCAAGTTTCTCGATGTCTTCTCGTAGGCACTTAAGAAAGTATTCGTCCAACCCAACAGACTGTTCACCATAGAAAACGGCACCGATCACGAGATCATCACGAGCCTCATCCCTGAGTTCGACGTTCATTCAGTCGCTCCCTAACGTCGTCGAAGGCAGCGTCAATCGGTAGTCTGGGGTTGTTGGACGGCTTTGTGATCCGGTCAGCCAAAACATCGCCGTGCCAATCGGGCGAAGGAATGCCAGCCGGATTAGTGGACAAGTCCCGCCACAAAATGTTCATCGCGTCTAACTTTTCTTCGGGCGTGAGTGCGGCAAGCATGTTCTCAAGTGACATCAGTTTTCCTCCATCCTCAATTGTATCTGATAAGCCGTCGCTGGGCAAAAGTTACTTCAAAGGACGAACGACGATGTTGACCGGGCCGCGCCGGATCGACGCAACCATTTTTGACGGACCTAATCGCGGCTCCGGTCCAACATTTTGTTATCCGTCTTCAGCTGAATCTGCGGCGGAAGAAGGAATTCCACGATAGGCAAGAGCAACGCAGCACAACACGATACCAAGAGCCAGCAGCGAAACCCGCGCCGATCGCTTGCTCGCCGTATTGTATTGATCAATCACCATCATCTCCATCTCGGAGTGGCGATCCGTGTCAACGAATTCACGTAGCGGCAAGTAGTAATAATCCGCGTGGAACGTGCCTGTGCCCTGCAATCGATAGAGCTGGAACAGAATCATGAAAACCAGCATGCCAATGGCGATTTTTAGGAGCGTTCGCGGCATGGGGTGACTCAATGTGATTTGTGGCAGGGCAGATAGTAATCATCCAGAGTGGTAGATCGATTCAATCGGATAACGACAGTGTTATCCGCCGATTCCGGGCATCGTTCGATCAAACCACGTTTTTCGATCAGACGAAGCGTGTCGCACCCCGTAGATGCACGGAATGCCGTTTTCGATGGTGAATACGACAACGTATGGGAAGCGATCAATCAACGCATCCCGAAAATCGCCACCGATTCGGCCAAACGATTCTGGTCGTTCAACAATCGCCTGAATTTTCATGTGCACATTCGTTCGGAAGCGATTCCCAAGAGTACGGGCAATCGCGTCGTAGTGCTGGCATGCATCGCGCAGGTCAACGGCAACCAGGGGATGGTAACGCTCAGTCCCCATTGACTCGTCGCCAAAGTTCTTCCCGATCGATAGCGATACCACGATTGGAAAGCATCTCGTCACGCCGTCGTTGCATTTCTGCCATCTCATCGGGTGGCAAGGTCAATGGGGCAGAGGCAGCCAAGTCATCCCAGAGTTCAGTCACGAGGGCGAGTTTCTGGTCGGGCGGCAAGGCCCGCAGTGTTTCCGAAAGTGTCATAGCCATGGATCCAAGATTTGAGACGCTTCACCAAGATATTGTACCAAAAAGGTCGAAAAAGTCACATCCAGGTGCGACAGGCATCGCGTGGGTATTAAATCGGATAACAGACATTTATGTGCCGAATTTTCTCGGCGGTAACCCCGGCTACTGCCGAGCTTTTTCGGTGGTAACCGGTTACCACCGAATTGTTTCTGCAGCCGGGGTTGCAGC
>JBNJEM010000083.1:0-17385 GCA_051745935.1 Planctomycetota bacterium | reverse complement strand
ACGCCCGCCTGCCACGCTCGCACGATCACCTGCGCGGGATTGCCCATCACAACCCTGCAACCGAGTTCGTCACGGTATTCGCATCGGGTTCTATCGTAGCACGGGTCTCCAGGCCCGTCGAAACACCAGCCACGGGAACGGAACACACTTCGGACGGGCCTGGAGACCCGTCCTACGAGTCGTCTCCTGTTTTCGGCGCAACACCGTGAACGATCCCCCATTCGCAAAGTTCAAATCAAGACAGGAAGATTTCAAGACAGGAAGATTTGAGAACAGGGAGGTTTTTGTAACGCTTCACTTCAGCCACCTGACGTATACCGGTCGCGGATGACTTTGTCCGCCGCGAGTCCGACCAAGGGGAGGACGGCTTGCGTCGGGCAGCTTTCCACCCGGACAAATCCGACCACCTGAACTGTATGTTCCCCCATCACAGGGTGCTTGTCGTGTCAATTGATTGACGCTCGAGAGTAAGCGTTCAAGTCGGACCATATGGCTGCGACTCGTCGGGATTGCGACGCGGAAAATGCTCAATCGCCTGATCGGTGGCATCGGCGACTCCGACACCTAACACCCGACCTCCGACACCTACGCGGCCTAACCCTGCATGGTTCCGGCTCGTCCGGGTCGTGAGCCATGAGAGCCCCAGGGCACAGCCTGGGGCATTTCCTTTTTCAGAGGTCTTCCCCACGGCGTGACGGAAGCCTCGGGATGGAAACCACGTTTGGGTTCGGATCAAGCGCGTGGAAACTGGGTCACGCCGGGCACGGCCACGTCGGGCGTTTCCACGTCTCCCCACTCGTACTTGTCGGGCCCCAACCGGACATCGGCGTTAATGGCGTCCTCCCAATCAAGCGTTTCCCCGGTATAGCACGCTTCGCGGCCAATAATCGCCATCATGGTACTCAGAGCCATGTAGCGGCCATCGTTGATCGGGGTTCCGGCTCGGATCGCGGCGAACAACTCCTTGTGCTCCTGGTCATACATACTCGGTTTGTCGCCCTGGAAAACCGGTTCGCCGTTGATCAGGCCCTTTTGGCCGTTGGTTAACACCTGGGCTCTTCCCTTCGCGCCCAGGACATAGTCCTCCACGTCCCGATGGCACCCTTTCATCTGCCGGGTGTAAGCAAAAGCCTTGACGCCGTTGGCCCACTCGTAGCACACCGCGTGGTGATCAAAGATATTACCGTACTCGGGATCGGTCCGCACCTCTCGGCCGCCCAGCCCAAAGCAGCTTTGCGGGGGCTGATCATCCATCAACCACATCGCTTTGTCCAGGCTGTGAATGAACTGTTCAACGATGTGGTCCCCCGACAGCCAGGTATAGTACAACCAGTTTCGGTTCTGATACTCCATCTCGCTCCAGTCGGGCTTCCGCGGCCGGAGCCAGAGGGTGGAGGTCAAGTAGTTTTCGTGGATCGCGACCAGATCCCCAATGGCACCGCTCTTGATCCGTCCAATGGTCTCTCGAACCCCCAAATCATATCGCCAACACAAGCCGGAAACGATGTTCAGGTTTTTCTTTTTGGCGAGCTCGGAGGTGGCGAGTACGCTGCGCACGCCAACGGGGTCCACGGCGACCGGCTTCTCGCAGAAAATGTCTTTTCCCGCTTCAACCGCCGCCTTCAAATGCAGCGGCCGGTAATGCGGCGAGGTCGCCAGCAACACGACATCCACGTCACTGTCAATCAGTTTCTGATAGGCATCGAAACCCACGAAACATCGATCCTCCGTCACCTGATACTTGTCACCAATTCTCGTGCCCAGATTCTTCTTGGCCTTTTCCACTTGATCGGGAAACAAGTCGGCCAACGCGGTCAAACAGACATGGTCGTCCGCCCCCATGGCATTGACGGCCGCGCCGCTTCCTCGCCCCCCACAACCGACCAATCCAACTTTCAGCATATCGCTACCGGCGGCATGCACGGCACGGGCATTCCCGAGCGTCGCCGTCAGAGCGCCTCCCATGACGGCGGCCGAGGATTGCTTGAGAAACGTACGACGAGAACTGGAGGAATCGGCATTTTCAAAGGACATGAAGTACTCCTTCCGGATCGCAAGGATAGACTCGAGCAAAGTTCGCCACGTTCCACTATTCCGCCAACGGCACCGCCGCGCGAGGTGTTCACCACTTTCATGCCCATCAGGGCGTGAATGATCGAACGGCTTGACCCCGTTGCCACTCCTGGTCGGTGCCCATGCACTCACGTTCCGTCGCGGCTAAAAAACCCAGGTTCCGCCAGCGTGCCCCCGCCTGGCCGCAAGAGCGCCCCGGGCGAAGCCAGCGGCCCCAACCCCAAAACGCGAGCCTCGGCACCGCACGAGTTGCCATTTTAATCAAATTGATCGCCCGACGGTATCCGGGCCCCGATTCGAACGAACCGAACGCCACCACCTTCGTTGTTCTTTGTTCGTTGTTCGTTGTTCTCCCGGGGTCTCGCGAAATCACGCTCGGTCATTTACCGAGTGTCCCGAGATGTGGGACTCATACCTAGCGGACCCCCTGCATATACCGGAGCCATTTCCGGCTGAGCTGCTGGAGATCGTCGCCGAAGGCGCGGCGAAAACGAGCGATTCGCTGTTTGGTGTCTTGTTCCACCAAGGGCTTCTGGTTGGCCAGCTCTTGCAGGTACTCGACGTAATCTTCATGCCGCACGCGCAACAGATAATAGTTCAGGGCCCAGGCGTCCGCATAGGCTTGACTCGAGGTTTTCGGGTCACGGAACCGCGCGTCGTCATTGAGCAGGGTGGTGAGTGGATCGTCGTCGCGGGTTGCCAGCGACCGGAGGAACTTGGGCAAGTAGAGCGGATGAACACCACCGATTGATCGCCAGCCTCTCGAGCTGCCCAAGTCGGGCGTTTCGAAAAAGACAGCGATCCCCTCGCTCACCCACGTGGGGTTGTCGGCATAGCGGGTCTGCAGGCCACTGTTATAGGCCAACTGATGCGTCGCTTCGTGCACGATGGTGGCGACCGTCCGCTCGGCGGCCGGCTGGGACAGGATATGGTTGATGTGCGCGCCCGTCGTGCCGCTCCGCCCCCGCCGGCCGCGCAGCCCATCGATCCCCGTCAAATCGTACATGGTCACCCGGTTGGTTCGCATGTTGTAATAGCCGATCATGGAGGCCGCCGACTCGCCCAATTCCGGTTCGGCGTACTCTTGAAACGAACGGCGGCGATCGAACACCAAAGCCACCAGCCGTTGTTCGGGTTCGCGCAACGGGAAGCCGCGGTTGTTCCAGTAATTGTGGAAGCCCCGGTGCAAGCGTTCATACAAGCTGCCGCACCAGCGAGCATAGGCTGGGGAGGTGTTGTAAAAGATCAAGTAGTGAGCGGTATCATGGACGTGAAAACCGTCGGGAAGTTCATCGAGTAGCTGTTCCGTCATCTCCGTATCCGTCAGCGGACGATACGGCGCATCATCGTGATCGCGGCGTATAATTTCCTCTTGTGGAATGACCCAGAGCGTGCGATCGGGGGACAGCAGGAGTACGCCACCCTCTTGGTCTTCAACCAGCAGTTTGCCGGCCACGTATTGTTGGCGACCATCCCGTTGAAACGACACTTGCTCCACGCCAAAAACCGGCAGGGCGAACGATAGAATGACCGCCAGGCAGACGAACCAACTTCCGGACCACCACCGATAGCGCGGCGCGGCCCGCTCCGGTCTGAATGTCCCGCGCGGACGGTTCGCATCCGTTATTCCCGAGGGGGTCGACACTTTATGCTGGTCCCCGATGACTTGGTCCGCCGCGAGTCCAACCAACGGGAGGACGGCTTGCGCCGGGCCGCTTTCCACCCGGGGACATCCGACCGCCTGAAAAATAAGGTTCGACTTGTGACTGTGCATGATCCGTGTTTTATGCTGGTCGCGGATGACTTTCTCCGCCGCGAGTCCGACCAACGGGAGGACGGCTTGCGCCGGGCCACGTTCCATCCGGAAGAATCCAACCGCCTGAAATATACCGCTGTTCAGCAACCGCGCCCCGTTTCGCGGGCGATCCCACGACGCGCCGTCCCGGCCGTTTCCTAGCGAGCCGCGGGCTCGGCCGGTTGGTTGGCCATTTTTTCGGTCGCGACCAGTTCTTCAGTGAAGCGAGCCAAATACTTCATCAAGCTGTCATTGCCGTTGAAACCGACCACCGTCTCATCCCAATCGACCCGCCGCGACATCAGTCGTCCCGCATCCACGTCGAATTTCAGTTCACCCTCAATGAGTTGCTGGACCAACTGGGCCTCGATTTGCGGATCATTCACTGGCGTCACGACTTCGGTTCTGACGGTGATGGTCGCCACCCCACTTTTGACGGATTTCAGGGTGTAGACGAGCCGCGTTTTGATGCGCAGTACTTTGCCGTCCCGGCGGCTGACGCGAATTTTGTTCGAGACTTTCCAACTCTGTCCCACCTTGACCGGATCGGTCGGCAGCGGCACGGCAATGTTGCCCAGGCCGGAATGAATGTGCCGAGGTTTCTCGTCCCGTTCCAACACCTTTCCAGACGGCGAGATTTTGACCGTCGCCAACGGCACGCCCACCGTTTTGGCGGCGTTTCGATATTCGGGCGGGGGCGTTTCATCTTCGGCACTGTTATACCGAATCTCTTCCCGTCCCGAAACTTTCTGCCACATCTCGACATCCAGCACCGAATGGACAAACGTGGCATTCCCCTCGTCGTCGACGTCCACGATTTCCCATTGCTTGGTCGAAACGGCTCGCATTTTGGACGTTTGCGTATTGCCTTGCACCGTGGCTTCCGTCGTTCCCAGGTGCTGAACCTTCCACTGTATCACTTCCCCGTCGGTGAACTTGTATTCTAGTCGATGTTTGGTTTCCAAGGCGTTATTCTTAGCCGTCGCCAAAACGCTTTCCGGGTTCGTTTCCCCAGCCAACACGGGGTTGGACGCGTTCCAATGGGGAAGGAGACAAAGGGTAACAAGCACGGTGGCCAGTGTGTCGCGCGCATTCATGATTCGTGCATCCATGCTGAATAAAGGAGGAAAACCGGTCGAGGGCTGGCTGCCACCCCGCTCAGTGGCGAATGTGTCCCCGCCAGCCCAGTTTCTCACGCAATGTTCGATAATAGTTCTGCTCGCCCACCTCAATCATGTGAAACCGAGGTTCCGCTTGGCAAATTCGCACGCGATCCCCTTCGGTCAGCTGACAAACCACTCGTCCATCAACGACCACGGACACGGAGGCATGCGGTTTTCGAACCACCAGCTCATAGGTTCGATCGGCCCGATCAACAACCGGGCGGACCGTTAACGTATGGGGGCTGATCGGCGAAATCACAAATGCCTGCATGCTCTTCCGCAGGATCGGTCCTCCAGCCGACAAGTTGTGGGCCGTGGACCCGACCGGCGTGCTGATAATTAGGCCGTCGCAACTATAGGTAGTTGCCCAAACGGAGTCAATGTAAAGATCGATATCAACAATGGAAAACGGCGCGCCCCCCATGATGGCGGTCTCGTTCAGGCCCAGGTGGTGGTGAATCACCGTTTGGTCGCGCAAGATGCTACACGCCAGCATCAGATGATCGACGACGCGGCACTCGCCGCGGCAAATGTCGGGAAAGACGTGCCTGAACTGGTCGGGAGAAATGGCCGCCAGGAACCCCAGTCTTCCCAGGTTTACGCCCAGCACGGGGATTTGATGGGCGCCTAATTGTTTGACCGCGTGCAGAATGGAGCCATCCCCGCCGAGCACCACGGCAAAATCAGCCGGTGCCCCTTGCAGATCTTCCCGCCGTTGAAAGTCGCTTAGCACGATCTCGGCATACTGCTCGATAACGGAACGCAAGCGATCCGCCTCCGCGTGCACGTGTGGGCGATCCCCATTGCCCAACAGCAAAACACGAATGGGATGGTGGCCTTGCCACGGGATCATTGTTTCGTCCCGCCGCGATGAGGCCTCCGTCTGCTTACTCATGGGACTGACTCGCTTCGCGCCCCCGCATGGCGCCACTGCGGGGGAGCTGCTGGTGCTGGAACCGCTCGGCCCACTCTTGGCAGACTCGCACGATTCCGGGCGCGTCGAGTTGCAGGTTGGCCAACAATTCCGCTCGCTCACCGTGTTCCACGAATTCATCGGGGATTCCCAACCGCCGGAGCCTACTGGTATCGAGCCGCATGTCATTGGCGGCCTCGAGCAGCGCGCTGCCGAAGCCACCGCAGAGCACGCCCTCTTCAACGGTCACGACCCATCCGCACTCGGTGAGCACCCGGCGTATCAAATCTTGATCCAAGGGTTTCACGAAACGGGCGTTGACCACCGCGACATCGAGTCCTTGTTGACGCAACGTGTTGGAGGCCTGGAGGCAATCTCCGAGCAGTGTACCACAGCAAACAATGGCCCCGTCGCCGCCCCAGTGTAACACCTCGGCGCGGCCCAGACGCGGCGGCTGAACATTTCGCGAGATGGTCGCGGCCGAGGCTTTGGGATAACGAATCGCGGACGGGGCGTCGTGATGCAGCGCGAAATCGAGCATGGCCGGAACATCAGCCGCGTCGCCGGGAGCCATCACGACCATGTTGGGAAACGCTCGCAAGTAGCTCAGGTCGAAGACCCCGTGGTGAGTCGGCCCGTCCGGGCCCGTCAAACCAGCGCGGTCCAGCGCGAACACGACGGGCAGATTCTGCAACGCCACCTCTTGAAAGATCTGGTCGTATGCCCGTTGCAGGAACGTGCTATAGATATCCACCACGGGCCGCAACTCGCTCTTGGCCAACCCCGCCGCGAAGGCCACCGCGTGGGATTCACAGATTCCAGTATCAAAAAACCGATCCGGAAACTCTTCCCGAACCGGCTCGAGCTTGTTGCCCTGACACATGGCGGCCGTCATCACGGTGACCCGCGAGTCGCGCCGCATTTGCGTGAGCAAGGCATCTCGCACACAGTGCGTGTACGTCTGGCTGCCGCCTTGTGTTTTTGGGCCGGATTGGTCAGGCTTGGCCGAGAGCGCGGGCGGCGCGTGGAAATAGGCTGGATCGTTCTCCGCCGGTTCGAACCCGCGGCCCTTCTCCGTGACCACGTGCAGCAGGACGGGATCGTCCAACTTTCTGACCATCTGGAAGTACTTCCGCAGCAACGTGATATTATGGCCGTCGATCGGTCCAATGTAGCGGAACCCCAAGTCCTCGAACAACATTCCGCCATGCAGCCCAGCCTTCACCGCCTCTTTGAGCTGGCCCAAGAACCGTTCGGCCGGGTCACCCAACACGGGCATCCTGCCGAGTGTTCGGAGCACTTCGCTCTTCAAACCGGTGTAGGCCGGATTCGCTCGCAGCCGGTCCAGGTAGTCCGCCAGTCCGCCGACGCGCGGACAAATTGACATTTTGTTGTCATTGAGAACCATCAGCAGCTTCTTTTTCATGCCGCCGACATTGTTCATCGCCTCGAACACAATGCCCGAAGAAAACGCGCCGTCGCCAATCACGGCCACGGCGTGGCGATCCGATTCTCCAGAGAGCTCATCCCCCACGGACAACCCGAGCAGCGTGGAGAGACTCGAACCGGCATGCCCCGTCATGAATAGATCGTAGGGACTCTCGCTCGGATTCGGGTAGCCCATCAAGCCCCCCAAGGTGCGAATGCCCGAAAACGCGTGGTAGCGCCCGGTCACGAGTTTGTGAGGGTAAGTCTGATGGCCCGTGTCCCAAATCAATCGATCGCGGCGGAAATCAAACACGCTGTGCAAGGCCAAACAGAGCTCCACCACCCCCAGATTGGAAGCGAAATGCGCGGAACGCGTGCTGAGCAAACCGCGGAGGACATCACGAATTTCCCCCGCCAGCTGATTCAGTTCGGCCACGGACATCTCCTGTAGCCGGCGCGCCGATCGGATTTGTGACAGCAGTGGATGCATGATGCTCATCGACTTCTTTCAACCACGTAACGGGCCAGTGAAACAAGGTTTTCGGCGCGGTCTTTCAGCGGTCCCAACGCCGCTTCCGCCTCGGTGACAAGTTGCCCGGCACGGCGCTCGCTCTCCTCCAGTCCCAAAATGGCGGGAAACGTTAACTTGCCGCGAGCCGAGTCCTGCCCCAACCGTTTGCCCATCGCCACTTCGTCCCCCCGCAGATCCAGGATGTCATCGACAATTTGGAAGGCGAGCCCCAGTTTATCGCCGTAGGAACCGAGGGCCTCCAAGTGTTCCTCGCCAGCCCCCGACACCAACCCGCCCAACCGCAATGAAACATTGATCAACGCGCCTGTTTTGCGAGCATGAATCGACTCCAACACCCCCAAGTCGCCCCCGTCCCGCTCCGCCTCCATGTCATCGACCTGCCCGCCCACCAACGCGGTTGGCCCAGCCGCTCGCCCCAACGCCGCACAACAGGCAGCGGCCACGTGGGGGGGGTGAATGTCTCGCGCCAACACCTCAAACGCCTTGGTCAACAAGGCGTCGCCCGCCAACACCGCCATGGCCTCGCCAAACTGAGCGTGACAACTCGGTCGGCCCCGCCGCAGGTCGTCGTCGTCCATGGCGGGAAGATCGTCATGGATCAAGGAGTACGTGTGCACCATCTCCACCGCACAGGCCGCCGACAGCGCCCCGTCACGCGGGCCGCCGCATGCCTCCGCCGCCAACAAAACCAACATCGGCCTCAATCGCTTGCCCGCGCCCAAAAGACTATGGCGCATCGCCTCCCGCAGCGTCTCGGGAAAGCGTTCCTCGCGACGCGTGTATCGGTCGAGCGCTTCGCCGACTTCCAACCGCAACCTACGAGCATGCTCGGAAAAGGAATTCATTAATACGATCGAATGTTTTGCCCATCCAATAACGACTCAGCCGTGGTGGCCCCACACTGCTGCCAATCGCCGGTTCGCCATTCGCCAATCCCCTGCTGTAGCGGGGCTCCGCCGCCCAGTCCGAGCCTCCACGACTCGTCGAATTGTTGTCGCGCCACCGCCCGCCCCCCCCTCTAGTCTAAAACAGGGATCCCGACTCGTCCAATCCATCTTGAGACGCATCGTCGCCTTGTGCCCGCGAACGACGCCGCCCACGGGAGGCCTGCTTTTCCTCCAACGACAACTCCGACTCGTCAAACGGCGTGCCGCGTGCCTCTCCATCCTCGCCGATCCCCGCCAACAGCTCGATTTTTCGCTGAGCCCGTTCCAGCCGGGAATAACACTGTTTCAGATACTTAATGCCCCGCTCGTATTCGAGCAGCGATTCGTCCAGACCAAGCTCGCCGTCTTCCAATCGAGACACCGTCTCGTCCAGTTTAGCCATCGCTTGCTCAAACGACAGCGACTCCTCGTCAGCCTGTTCTCCCCGGTCCACTTTTTTCTTGCCCATGGTCCGTGCAACTCCCAACCATCCGATTGGCGTCGGTCAGGCTTTCCAGCCCGAGAGCCGTGAATCGAGCGCGACACGGCAAGATTCTCGGTCAATCGCCGTCAGCCTGGAAAAGGCTGACATCCATCGCCGCCAATCGGCTAAATAAACTCAAACTGAAAACTCTAGATGATGATTAAGCCGCGACAAAGCACTAGCTGCCCGTTTCCGCTGTGGAGACGAGCGGTAAACAGAGGGCTCCCTGTCATCGTGTTTGGCCGCCGCGGCGTGTGCGCGTACCGCGCGTTCTAACGGATGTGGCAAGCAACCCCCGCGCCTGTAGCGCCCGTTTCAACGGATCTTCCAGTAGATTCTGACAAGAGAACGGCCCTTAAGTGGTTTCATATCAATGGGTTTTGCGTTGTTCCGTGCGATTCTCTCTAATGGACACTTGGACGCCTCGGGCGACCATGGACTTGGGTAGGGTCCCGCCGCCGACATCCAGCAGCCCCTGAAGACTTGGCTGCGGTTTTGGGAAAACACGCCCCGATCTTGCAATTCAGGGTTGATTATATCCATTCTCACGTGATTGTGCCCCCCTCGCGGCCCACATGTTTTTGTGTCGCATCTTTTTGTCAACTGTCATTTGAGGACAAAAACATGCAGGACAAAAATGAACGACTTTCTTCGCATAAGCAGACTAACGTTGCACCCCGTCCAGTTCTATCCCAGTCTCTTCCACAGTCGATTTTGTCGAGACGCCCGTTTACGCATGCTCTTGCGCGCGGGCCTCACGATTTCCTTTCCTCGTCGTCATCCGTCTCGATGGATTCCACGCGGCTCAGTGTCCGGCCGCGCGCGTATCGGGTCATCAATTCGTCCCCCACGTTCAGCTGGCTCGCGTCGCGCACGACGGGTCCGTCCCGGCCAGCCTGGGTGACGGTGTATCCCCGCGCGAGCACGTTCAACGGGCTCAAGGATTCCAAACGGCCGGCGGCCGCTTGGACGTGACGTTGAGCGGCGCGGAGGGTCGCGTTGGCGGCGCGGGTGGCGCGGAGGTGTAGTTCGTCCAAGCGTCGCTCCAAGTCCCGGACACGATCCAAGGGGCGGCGAAGCGCGCGGCGAGCGGCGATCGCCTCCAGACGGGTCCGGGCGGCATGCGCCACCGCGTTGAGTGACGCCGCAAGCCGCGAATGAAAGTGCCCCAACGACGCGGCCAGTTCATCAGAGGAGGGGATGACACGCTGCGCGGCGTCGGTGGGCGTCAACGCACGAACATCGGCCACCAGGTCGGAGAGGGTTACGTCAATTTCGTGCCCGACGGCGGAAACAACCGGGATGCGCGAAGCGAAGATGGCCCGGACCACGTTCTCCTCATTGAAACACCACAGGTCTTCCATGCTGCCCCCGCCGCGGGTGACGACGAGCACGTCTGGCGAGGGCTGAAGCCGATTGACCTGCCGCACCGCCCGGGCGATCTCGGCCGCCGCGCCGTCCCCCTGGACCCGGGTGGGCACGATGAGAATATCGACGCCTTGCCATCGCTTGCGCACTACTTCCAGAAAGTCCCGCACCGCCGCGCCCGTGGGGCTGGTCACCACGGCCACCCGGCGTGGGAAGGTGGGAAGCGGTTTTTTCCACTGCGGGGCAAAAAGCCCTTCGGCGGCCAGCTTGCGCTGCAGCTCTCGCAAGCGTTGTTCGAGCGAGCCAAGGCCCCGTGGCTCAATGCGGCGAATCACCAATTGGTAACTGCCCCGGGGCACGTACACATCAACCTCCCCGCGACATAAGACCTGTTGGCCGTCAGCCAGATCGAACTTCAGGCGCTGAGCCATTCCGCGCCACAGAACAGCGCGAATCTGCGATTGGTCGTCCTTGAGCGTGAGATAAACGTGGCCGCTACGCGGGCGAGCCAAGTCGGAAATCTCTCCAACGACCCACACGGACGGGAAGGTGGCCCCCAGCACCCCCTTGATCCGACGTGTGATTTGGGTTACCGAGAAAGGCGTTTCCCGCCCCTCGGACGGCTGGGATTGCAAGTCATCCTGAACCATTTACGCCCCTCCTCAAGCCCCAATATGGTGGCGTCGTTTTCTCCCTTACACCAGTTTCCAAACCCGCCGCTTGTGAACCGAAGACGAAAACGACCGAACGGACCAAAAGGGACCGCGCAAGAACAATCTCTCGGGCCCTACGACGCCCCTTGTCGCCACAAGCGTTGTTGGCCATCCACCTGCCCGCCCGAGTCAGCCCATGCCTCCGCCTGCCTGGTGAGATGGTCCAACAGCCGCTCAACCTGGAGCCGGTAGCGCTCAAACCCCCCACGCCGCAACGTACCCGGGATCTGAACCGGAGGACCGGCGATCACGCGGGCCCGGCAATAGGGTCGCGGGATCGCAAACCTATCCCACGCCCGACGACTGCGCCAAGGTCGATCATAGCCCAACCCGATCGGGATCAAGGGAATGCCAAGACGGGAAGAGGCATAGATGCAGCCGGACGCTAGTCTGCGCCGTGGACCACGCGGACCATCCGGCGTGATCGCTAGATTCACCGTCCCGCCCGCGCGAATCAGTTCACGCAAGGCCGCCACGCCCCCCCGGCTGGTGGAGCCTCGGACGGTGGCGAACCCCATGTGTCGGGCCGCTTGAGACAACCATTCGGCGTCCTGATGCCGACTCAATAACATCACGATCCGGCAGTGCCCCCGGAGATAGAACAGGAACGGAATATACTCGTGCCAAAAGATAAAAATGTACGGCCCGTGAAAGCCAGGATGGACCGGGTCAACCGTTGGGTCGTAAAAAGCCCCCTGGTAATCCAACGTGCTCATCCACTGCCGAGTGATTCCCGTGATGGCCAGACCGCCAAGCTTCCTGATGAAGTCGTTTGTGATCCGCATATGCGCGCCACCCACCCGAAATCGACACAAACGGGCCAAAACGTTGTCGGCGGAACTGGCCGGGACGCGGCACCCTCCCGCTGGTGAGCCAATCCTAGTGCTTTGTCCGAGCCTAGATTTCGGGTGAGGCATTCCCGGGTTTGCCGGTGCCATCTCATAGAGCCAAATAAACCAACACTGGCCCATGTTCGGCGACAATTACTTTTCCCCTTGAGCGACAATTAGAATTCCCGGGGGCGGGTGCCGAGGGAGTCTCAGCCCAGCCAGCGCCACCCAAATTCTTAGCTCTGACAAAGCCCTATATTTCAGGCGGTTGGATTTTTCCGGATGGAAAGCTACCCGACGCAAGCCGTCCTCCCGTTGGTCGGACTCGCGGCGGAAAAAGTCATCCACGACCGGTATAGTAAGACCCCACCATAAAACCACGCAGATACCCGTAACCCAAGGGGTTCTGGAAGCGACATCTCGGTTTTGTTACGGGCTGTAAGAGTGTCCGGCGGAAGGCCTCCAAAGGTTTTTCCCCTCCCGTGCAGCAAAACACGTCCTTAGTGTAGGGCTTCGCAGCGTTGTTGGGCAGGGTGTCAAGTGGCATTTCGGGAGAGGCCCATTAGCCGTCGAGGTCCAGATGCCCGCCTACCTGGCCGGTTGGATCCCGTCCGAGGTGCCTCTCCTCGCTCTGCTCTTCTTCGTCGTCCTGGCCCTCGGGCAGGTGTTCCCAGAGCCGTCGTCCGTCGGCGTCGCGATCCGAGGCTTCTTCATCTTGTTCCGTTTGTCCAATCCCGGCCGCCTCCTCCGCTTTCTCCGCCGCCTGTGTTTGACGGCTCTGCTCGGCGGTCTCCTGTTGACCGCGATTCACTTCGGAACCTCTGCCCTGTGCTAGTGGCGAGCCGGCGGCGCTGCCGGCCATGCCCATCGGTCCAACACTCATATATCACCTCCACATGAAACGTGTTATACCGGTCGCGGATGACTTTGCCTGCCGCGAGCCCGACCAACGGGAGGGCGGCTTGCGTCCACGCCCGCCCCTAATTTCACTATCGGCCCCAACTTGGGTGGAACGTCCAACTGTTTTATTTGTTTGAGTTTGGATGAATTGTAGCGGCCGGCGAGCGCTGGGGCCTACAGCTGGGACGGGGAAAAACTTTAGGTCCTTGTAGTCCCGTTTTGTTGCGTCTTGCGTCCTGGCCCGCGTCGAATCAAGGACCTCGGGGACTGAAAGGACCAAAGGGAACACGGCGAACGGGGCTCACGCGTGAAAAAAGCCGCGCGGCGTCTTCCGTTTTTTCATCCGTGGGTCCGTCCTGCCATCGGTGGGCCTATCATGGCACCGGGAGCACCGCTGATGATCGTCACGGCGTGGGGGGAGAGGTCCAGTGTTTGAAACGAGGACGCGCAACAAATGCTGTAAGCCTACTCCTGCTAGTTTGTCCAATTTCCGAAATTTTGGCCACCCCAGTGCTAGGGCCCCCTTTGTGGGTACGGAGCCCGCATACTTGTGTGCGTTGCCCCGCCGGGGGGCAAGAGGTTTTCTTACCGTTCCGCGGTCCTGGGATCGGCTTCCGGGAACAGGCGTTGCAACGTATCATCCAATTCGGGCAACGGCTTTTTGATGACCTGGGGGTTGTCGATGTTGCCGACCACTTGGATTGCGAGAATGTTTTTGCTGGCTTCGGCCAGCAGCATTCGAAGCAAACGAAACTGGAGTTCCTGCCGTCCCACCAGGGCGTAAAAGTCGAGGTTGACACGGTTATTCAAGTCCATCCAGCCATGCCCTTTCAAGCTGATTGCATTCCCGGTGAAGTCGACTCGATCGAGATAGATCTGTTCGCCCTGGATCCGGAAATCGACGTCGCTGCTGGTAAAGGCGGTATTGGCGGGCGGGCGAAGGCTGAGGAGATTGAGCAATCTGGCCATGACCGGCAATTCGTAGATGTCCGCTTCCCGTAGCCGCAGCTGTCCGGTGCCCTGTAAGGTATGCAGCCCGGCTTCGGTCCCGCTCAAGCTCACCACGGCAAACCCTTTACCCGACACATCATGTTGCTGATCGAGGAGGGATCTGGCCAGTCGGGCGACCGATACATCGGACAAGGACAAATTCATGGCGAATTCGGGTTGCGCATCGAAGGTCACGCGAGCATCCAGTTCCGCATCCCCACCCATCACTTTGGCGGTGATTTGTTGAGGTGGCGTGTCGTGTTTCCCGGTAGCGGCCTGGGAGCCGAGGACCAGATGTTTGGAATCGAGCAACAGGGGCCCTCGAATTTGCGAAACCTGGATGTCGGGTGTCATCAACGAATCGATTTCCAAGTGCCCGAGGCATTGGAAGCCGGCGGCGTTCTTCTCCCCCTGTAAGTGGATGCCCCCATGGATATGTTCCAGCTTTAGGTCCTTTTCGATCACGCCATCCTCGATGTCCAGCAACAGGTCCCAGCCCGCGAGCGACGGTTTCCGTTCCCCGCCGCGAAACCAGCAACTCCCGTCCAAACTCAAAGCGCCCCGATATTTGAGTTGCCGAATGCCCGCCTGCATCGGCGGCGGCAGCGCGCTGGTCAGTTCGTGATCGACCCGCAGCGAATCGACAATGAATCGCGACAGCGTGATTTCCCATTGTTGGCGAGGCAGAATCCGGCCGTGTCCGGCCAGTTCGACGCGGGAATCCTCTCGCTGGGCCGCTACATTGATCAAACGAAACTGGCCGTCAGCGAAATGCAATTTACCCGTGCAATCATTGAGTTTAACCGAAAACCAGGAGGGATGGATCGTGATGCTACGCCCCGCGACGTTTTGTTTGGAGGGCCATTTCTCCACGGAGATCTCCAGGCTTTTGTCATCGGTGACCGTGTTGTGCCGAAAAGAGATGCTCGCGTAATCCAGCGTTCCGCGCGGCCGGAGACTGTCCCAGAATCGCTCCGCCCCGCTGTTGAACTTGCCCACGGCGTTGCGCAACGAATCGTTCAACGGGACGTCCCAACAGTTGAAATCCAATGTCAAGCTGCCGCCGGCGTCGCGATTTTCCAAAGGCTCCCACATACCGCCCGCCGTGATGTAGCTGCTGCCGTGACGGCCACGTAACTCTGAAAATTTCCAGTGGCCGTCGTCCAAAACCAGGCGGCCCGAAACTTGCTGAATCGCATAGGGGAACTGATCGTACTGGATGGAACAGTCCTTAAGCGCCAGTTCCCAACGCGAGCGGGGTTCGCCATCCGGTGTCTGTTTTTCGATGTGTCCTTGCGTCAAGACGACGCCTCCGGTCGGATGCAGCGAACGCACGATCCGCTGTCCCGCCTCGTTCATGGCCGAAAGCAGTTCATGGTCCAACGGGACCGACCCGTCGGTGTGAACGTCGAACCTGCCCGTGAAGCGGGGGCCCGGGTCCTTGAACCGGCCGGCCATGTGCACCACCGTGTTGCCGGCCAACGCGGTGAAATCGCGAATTCGCAGGGTGTCGTCCACCCATCGGATCGTGCCGTTGCCCTGCCGCATGCGGAATGGAAACTTATGGTAGGCGAAGGAAACATCGCGGCAGGTCACCGTGACGTCGGGCACGAGATGGTTGTCTCTGAGCCGGACCTCTATGTCCGCGTCCACGATCCCGGCTGGCGCTAGATTGTTCCAGTCCTCGCGAAATCGCTTCGGGAGCGACTCGTACAGCCGCTCATCCAGCGGAAGTTGACGAATCGAAGCGTCCAGCCGCAACGTGGGCGCGGCACCGAGAAAGCCCGCGTAGCGGCACGTCAGCCGAAAGCGGGTTGAGCCACTCCGGGCCACCGCGTTGTCAATCCGAATCTCCTGGTTGCTGATGAAGACCTTCCCTTGCAGTTCGGTCAGCGGCAGGGGAAGGCGGGGATCGTCGACCCGCCCTTCCGATAGTTCTCCCCATACGTTGACCCGGATCGGTTCCTCCTGATCCGGGGTGCGAGCCAAACGGAATTGAAAATGGGCCCGGGCTCGCAGCGTGGCCAGCAAGGATGCATATTGTGCCATGTCCTTGGGCAACACGTGAAGGAGTCGCTCGGACATCTCCAGACCGTCGATGGTCCCCCCAGCCGACCAACTGCCGTCCACGGCATTGACCAACCCCTTCAACTCCACGTGCTTGAAATGGTCGCCCTGCACGTTTCCCGTGAACCGCCACCGCGGTTCCCCCCGGGCATCCGATTTCGATTGCGCCGTGATATGGATGTTGCGACACACCCACGTTTGCCCGGCCGGGCGAGAGGCATCTCGCAGTTCCAATGCCGCGTCCTCCAGCACGATGGATGGAATCGAACCGCCGAAGTTGGGCAGCGGCAGCAGTCTGGCCACGTTCCATTCGCCGTCTCGACAGCAGGTGGCGTTCAGCTTCAAACGCCGGAGGATCAAATGTTCCCCTCGCGGCTTCCCGCCAAGCAGTTCACTCAAATCCGTGTTGCATTGCAAGAAAAGTTCGTCAATGGAAAGCAACTCGCGATGGGCCGTCTCCTCGTGCAACGTGCTAATCGACAACCCACGGATTTCAATCCCCCGCCCCTCGATCCGCCGCGCCCCCTGAATGCGAACGTCCATGTCCGGATAGTGCGCGGCTACCATCGACTGGAGACGCGCCCGAATCGCGTCATCCAACCAATTGATGACGACTTGCCGACAAACCATCGCGCCCGCCGCGCAGACCAACAAGGCAAACAACAGCCAGCGCACGTAGCTGTTCAGTCGTGTTAGCAGTCCAGGGCGTTCCCCCATTCGCTCGGATTCCTTTCCTCGAGATCAACAAGCCTGCCCATTTCCACGGTTGCCCGACAACGGTATCTTTCAGGCGGTCGGATTGGGCCGGGTGGAAAGCGGCCCGACGCAGGCCGTCCTCCCGTTGGTCGGACTCGCGGCAAACCAACTCATCCGCGCCCCGTATCTTTCAGGCGGTGAGATTGGGCCGGGTGGAAAGCGGCCCGACGCAGGCCGTCCTCCCGTTGGTCGGACTCGCGGCAAACCAACTCATCCGCGCCCCGTATCTTTCAGGCGGTCGGATTGGGCCGGGTGGAAAGCGGCCCGACGCAGGCCGTCCTCCCGTTGGTCGGACTCGCGGCAAACCAACTCATCCGCGCCCCGTATCTTTCAGGCGGTGGGATTGGTCCGGGTGGAAAGCGGCCCGACGCAGGCCGTCCTCCCGTTGGTCGGACTCGCGGCAAACCAACTCATCCGCGCCCCGTATCTTTCAGGCGGTGGGATTGG
>JBNJEM010000082.1:0-17531 GCA_051745935.1 Planctomycetota bacterium | reverse complement strand
CCGGAAAAATCCAACCGCCTGAAATATAGGAAGTCCAGCAAAACAACTCGCCGATCCCGACCAACCGCGATTGCGCGCGGGCATCGGGCTCCATCGATGTATTGGCAACACGCCTGCTTCGCCTTCCTTGGCGCCGTTGTCCTTGTCGCGCCCAAATCGGCCCTTCATTCCGCGAGGCCCGCTAGCCATCCAAAGCAGCGATCGCAAGGGCTCGCGTCATGGCAGCGTGACGGTAACCGTTCACGGGCAAAAAACAGAACATCCGCTATCCGCGGACGTTCACGCTTCCGTTGCACATCTTGAAGGACGGCTTTTCAAGGTGCAAATGCCACGGGCTCTTGTGTTCAGACCGTGTAGCGGCCCCCGTGAACGCCTACAAGTCCCGATCATACCCGACATTGTAAGGCATGGTCCCGATGCAATCGAGGACAGTATCACTCAAGGACCGTATCGCTCAAGGACCGTATCACTCAAGGACCGTATCAGGAGGTAACCCGTCTTGTGGGCTGCGCCACTGAAGGGGAAGGCACCACGCCTGGGGCGGGGCAAACCCATGTTGTTTAACCCTCGGATACGTGGTCGCGTCATGGTTGGTTCTGTTTCGCTGGACGCAACCCTGCGGCGCGAGATCATGGATGAGCGAGCTGCCCCAGGGGCCCCACCCGTTCGAGTGCCATCATGGCGGGCGTTAGAAATCTGCCCTTTTCTCCTCCCTGGCCGCCTCTCTCATGGTTGCTATTTGGCCAACGCCGTGGAACCGCGTGATGATATCCCACGCTTCCTGGGGGGTTTCCACGAAACGGATCAATTCCAGGTGCTCGTCGGCAACGACGCCTTCGTCCGCCAGGAACTGGAAATCGATGACCTGTTGCCAAAACTCGCGGCCGAACAAAATGATGGGGATTTCCTGCATCCGGTTGGTTTGGCGCAATGTCAGTGCATCGAATAATTCGTCCAGGGTTCCAAATCCACCCGGGAAAACCACCATCGCTTTGGCTCGCAGCAAAAAATGCATTTTCCGGAGGGCGAAGTAATGGAATTGAAAACATAGATTAGAGGTGACGTACGGATTCGGCACTTGTTCAGCGGGCAGAGTGATGTTCAATCCAATTGATTTGGCGCCGGCATCGCAGGCCCCCCGATTTGCCGCTTCCATGATGCCCGGCCCCCCGCCGGTGGCGATCACATAGTCGCAGTCTCCCTCGATCTGGCACGTTGAAGAGACCAAACGCGCGAAATCCCGGGCCACGTTGTAATAGTGGCTTTTGGCGGCGACGCGGACCAACCGCGCCACGTCCCGTTTGCGTCGTGGATTGTCCGGCGCCTGCTTCAAGGCCTCTCGCGCCGCCCGAAGTTTTTCCTCGGCGACTTCCGGCTCAACCACTTGAGTGCCTCCGAACACGACAATCGTGGATTGGATCCCCTCTCGTTTCAGACCGATTTCTGGCTTAAGCAATTCCAATTGGACCCGCACGGGGCGTGTTTCCCATTGCTGCAGAAACTCCGCGTCGTATTCGACGGGCAAATAACTTTGCGATTCGAGGATCTCCTTGACCTTTTCTTGTCGATCGATCGGTGAAACCATACGTTGTCCCTTCAAAGACACAGCTTGAACGAATTCTCGCGTTGGTGTAACCCACGCGGTCGCGGCGGAAATCAGCAAGACGGTCAGCGTGGCGAATAACAGGAGCCATCCCCCGCCCCCTTCTCCCAGCGGGGGAAATCGATCAACGATCGGACGCCAGAAAACGAGATAAAGCAGCACGGTGGCAACGAGATAGCCACACCAACTTCCGCGGCCCAGCCGAGTGTTCCAGAAGCCGATCGCCGAGCCGCAGAAAAAGGCAATACTGGTTATGGCGACGATCGCGGCCGCCGCCTGCCAACCGAAGTACAGCCCCACGGTCGCGGACGAGAAAATCGCTGTTCGCACCCCGCCGGGTCGCCACGGTTGTCTGCTGGTGGCCGGCCAACTCGCCAGTCCCAATCCCGCTCCCGCCACCGCGCCCCATGAAGCGGCAACCAAGCCGTCCAACCAAGGCTCCGGCAAGTGGCCAGCGAGTGCCGGCACGGGATGCGAAAATGGTAGCCCCACGGAAGCAACGAGCCCAACGCCCCAGGCCGGCCCGAACAACCGTCGCGGCACTTCGCGTCGATCTCGCTCAATAAGGGCCGCGGCGAGCAACGTGACAATGGCTACCAGATGAAATGTGTAGAGGGCCCAGCATTCGAACGCGGTGAACTCAAAGTAACGCGGCGCGGACGCCGGCCGGGGCAGGTTATTCCCACCGCTCAACCCCTCCACAAGCCCAAGGGCCAGGAATACGAGTGCAACCGCCAGCTCAACCAATGGATACCGAACGGAAATGGGAGCGTGACAATCCCGGCATCGGCCGCGGAGCACCAGCCAACTAACGACCGGGATGTTATCAAACCAGCGAATCGGGTGCAAGCACGCGGGGCAGCGCGACCCCGCGCGGGCAATCCCCAGCCCCGCCGGCATTCGCAAGACCACCACGTTCACGAAACTGCCGACACAGCCGCCGACCGCGAACAACCATGCCGCCAAGAACACTCGCATCGCATCCGGCAGGTGCAGCACGAGATCGGCGGAACTGGAAGCAAACAGCAACATCATCGAGTATTTGCCATCATTTCAGCGGCCTTCTTCGGGAGGCGTCCGAAGACGACCTCGGAAAGGCGGCCATTGTTCGAGATGTTGGGGACGGGTTCCGGCGGCGACGGGCTGAACGCGGACAACTCGCACGGTTGATTCTAGATGGCACGAGTCCCAACGTCTACGTCCGAACCGTTAATTCTCGGCCAAGCCCCTAACGCCCAGGCCTTTGGTCATGCTTGGGCGGCGCTCTTGCTTTTCGATCGGGTAACCCTTCAAATGAATGAATCGGGAGATTTGGGCGGCCGCGCCGCTGAACGCGCGGAGCACCCGTTTGAAGCGTGAAAGGGGATCACCATGAAAAACCGTCGTGAATTCTTGTCAACGGTAGGCGCCGCGGGCGCCGCCTCCATTCTGGCCAGTTCGGCTGGAACTGGCCGGACCCTAGGTGCTGAAGACACCGAGAAACTGGCGATCGACGGGGGGACGCCTGTCCGGGAGGCTCCGTTGAGATACCAACCCTACGGTCCTCAGTTTTACAACGAGGTCGAGAAGCGTGAAATCCTCGATGTGCTCGAATCGAGGCGTCCGTTTCGCTGGTCGAAAAGTGACTCCAAGGTGTTGCAGTTCGAGGAAGCGTACGCTACCCACATCGGCGTGAAATATGCCCTCGGCGTGACATCGGGAACCACGGCGCTGTCCGCGGCCCTGGCCGCCCTGGAAATCGGGCCGGGCGACGAGGTGATTCTTCCAGCGTGGACGTGGTACGCCGATTACGATACCGTCGTCCTGGCTGGAGCCCTACCCGTTTTCGCGGAAGTTGACGGATCGCTCAACATTGATCCCGAGGATATTGAATCAAGAATCACGTCCCGTACGAAGGCCATCATTGCCGTTAGCCTGCAAGGATGTCCCGCTGACATGGACCCGATCCTCGCCATCGCGAGCAAGCACAACCTGCGGGTGCTGGAAGACTTTTCTCAATGCGTGGGAGGACGCTATCGAGGGAAGTATCTCGGCTCGCTGGGGGACATCGGAATCAGTAGCTTCCAACAGAGTAAAACCATTACGGCTGGGGAAGGCGGGGCCGTGGTGACCAACGACCCGGAACTGTTCGAACGAGCCGCCCGGTTCCACGATGTCGGGTCGCTTCGCGGGCCCCACAAGGATAACTTGGACGGTGGAGCGATAAACGGCTTCGCCGCGTCCAACTTCCGCATGAGCGAATTCACCGGAGCGATCCTCAAGGCGCAGGAGCGGGACCTTGATCCGATTTGCACGGCGTTGCGGAACAACGCCCGTACGGTGCGTGAGGGGATCGCGGACCTGCCGGGACTAAAACCGCGAAAGACGCCCGACCCCGACGGTGACTTGGGAGTCACCGTTTTTCTGGATCTCGACACGCGCCAACGCCGCGATGATTTTCTACGCGCGCTGCGGGCCGAGGGCATCGCGGCCTCGCCCCCCGGCGGCTCGGTGATCCTGCCCATCGACCCCCGCATTGAGAATAAGCTTACCGTCCACCCCGACTGGCCTTCTTTCAACAGCCCCCGGGGCCGGGCCATTCGCTATGGACGCGAATGCTGCCCCCAAACGATCGATGTCCAAAACCGCGAAGGCGGCGTCATCATGGATCCGAACTTCACCGGCGAGGATCTAAACGATATCGTGCGTGCCATCCGCAAGGTGTATTTGGGCCTGAACCTGGCATAGGGCGGCGGCTGGCAAGAAGCGAGGGGCGGTTCCCGTTTGACGGGTCGGAACCGTGGTTCACCTTTGAAGCAAGAGATCCTGGAACATGCGAAAACGCGTCTACATCGAAACGACGCCCCCCCAGCTTCTATGACACGCCACGTAGCGACGCTGAATCCGTTGCCAGAATGCGTTGGACGCCCCCCTGGTGGAACTCGGTGGAACCCGCGCGGCGTGGAATCGGAACTCGTCTCCAGCGCCGCCGTGATCGCAGAGCTTGAACGAGGCGCTGGTGAACAGACCGAGGCTCGCATCGCGTTGCTGAGCAACGCGGAACTGTTGCGAAATCACGCCCGGTCCTTTACAGTCTTACGGTGTAACATGCGCGCATGGTCCGCGCATGCTTGGCGTGAGCGACCAACGGGAGCGGTCCATCCCTGTGCGGCGTCCGTATTTGGTTGGCGGCCCTGCCGCCTTAGTGTAGTGTATGGTCATGAGTGGTTTACGAGTTTAGCTTGTTCTGTGTGTGATATTGATCATGTTGTGTCCCGTTTGTCGAGAGCCAATGTTGATTGTGGAATTCGATGAAATCGAACTCGATATATGTCCGGACTGCCAGGGCATCTGGTTCGACGCCCAGGAGCTGCATGAGCTTTTCGAGTTGGTCGGCGCCCCGGAACAGATACACGACCTAGAGGGTCATCTGGAACGGCTTGAGCGGGGGGGCTCGCGTCGGTCATGCCCTCGTTGCCGGGGCCGGATGGCGCCGGTGAAAATGCCGCAAGGTGACGATGACCTGGTGCTGGATCGATGTCCACGCGGTGACGGACTCTGGTTTGACAAGGGGGAACTGGAGACGCTGTTCACGTCCGTGTTGGGGGACGGTAGCGATGCTTTGGCGCGCATCCGTCACTATCTAGGACATTTTTCCATGGCCAGTAATCCGGGTGATTTAGGGGAGTAGGTTAGGCTAAGGGGACCCGGGAAAATGGCTGACTGATTTCGACGGGCCGTGGCTGATGGCGTCAGGCTCCAGCGACGGATTAGCAATAGGCCTGATTCGCGTACCTTTCGGGGCTTGTTCCGTCGAGCCAAACTCGGCAATTCATTTCGCCGTGGTCCCTCGGTGACTGAGTAGGAAACGCGTGGGAGTGAGTGTCAAGTCGTCTCCGGATATGTCGAGGGAGAACAAATCATGTGGTGGTTGGCTATTGGCGTGCTTGTCCTGTTGGTGATTGGCATCGGCTATTTCGTTGGCATTTACAACAGTTTGGTCCGAAAACGCAACCAGGCGGACAACGCCTGGTCCCAGATCGACGTGCAGCTCAAGCGGCGGCATGACTTGATTCCGAATCTCGTGGAGACGGTCAAGGGATATGCCAGCCATGAGCAAGAGACGATGGAGAAGGTGATTCAGGCCCGGAACCAAGCCGTGTCGGCCGAGGGGCCCGCCGCCGCTGGACAAGCCGAAGGGATGCTAGGCGCGGCATTGGGGAAGCTCTTCGCGTTGGCTGAATCCTATCCGGACCTGAAGGCGAATCAGAACTTCCTGGCGTTGCAAGAGGAGTTAAGCAGTACGGAAAACAAGATTGGATTCGCTCGCCAGGCCTATAACGATGCCGCCACGCGGTACAATAACGCTCGCGAAGTTTTTCCCGCCAATATGATCAGCGGCGGTTTTGCCGAAGCGGATCTGTTTGAGATTCAATCGCCTTCGGAGCGTGACGTGCCCAATGTCAAGTTCAGCTGAACATCGTCGCGCGACGAGTCTTGGAAGAGCGGGGGCCAGCTGTAAAAAGCGATGAGAAGACCACTTGGTTTTCCTGTAGCCGTTCACGGGCGCCGCTACACGGCCTGGACACGAGAGCCCGCATGCTTGTTCCGTGGTGGTTCACGCTCGCCGCTACAAACCGGTCAGACTCACCACTCCTCGCCGTCGGTAGCGTGGAACGTAACGGACCGCGGGACAAGCCCGTGGCATTGGCACTTTTGGTAACTTTTTAGCGAACTGAAGTAAGGCTTTCCGGGGCGGTCAGGGTTGGAAACGGCCCTGTGGAGCGCGCAGGCCGCCGTCCGCCGTCACGGATCCTTGCCGGTCCCACGCGGGGGCGAGCGGACTCTGGCCTTGCGGTTAAACGGGGTCCGTCATAAGGGCTTTGGGATCACGAAGCTAGGATTCTACTTCAGACGGCTAAAGTGTTACGCACTTTGGTAAAACGCATGGCGAGGAGTTGGTTTCGTGTGGGAGCAGATTGAAAGCAACAGGCGAAAAAGTGTTCTGATTGTCACCGTCATGGGGTTGATTCTGGTCGGTGTGGGGCTGGCTTTGGGTCAGCTATTCACGGGGCAATTTCAGGGGGCTTTTTTGGGTGGCGCGATAGCGTTTGGCATTTGGTTGATGTTGTGGTTATTCACGCGCGGGCGGGGTGATGACGTCATGTTGCGGATGGCCGGCGCGCGCGAAATCAAGAAGCAGGACCACCCACGGCTGTTCAACGTGGTGGAAGAGATGACCATTGCCGCTCAACTGCCCAAGACGCCCCGGGTGTTTATTGTCGACGATCCGTCGCCCAACGCATTCGCGGTTGGAAGCGATTCCGGCAAGGCCTCGGTGGCCGTGACGATTGGGTTGCTTCGGATCTTGAATCGCGACGAGTTGCAGGGCGTGATCGCGCACGAGATCGGGCACATCAAGAACCGCGATGTTGCTCTCATGACAACCGCTGGCATTATGCTGGGCGTTATTGTCATCTTGGCCGACCTGGGAATGCATGCCATGTGGTTTGGCGGCGCGACGCGTCGTTCACGCAGCGACAGTGGTGGCGGTGGTGGCGTTCAGCTGGTGGTCATGATCGTGGCTTTGGTCTTCATGATCCTCTCCCCAATCCTCGCGCAACTCATCTATTTCGCTTTATCGCGGCGCCGCGAGTATCTCGCTGATGCGTGTGGGGCGATGTATACGCGCTGGCCGGAAGGTTTGGCCTCGGCGCTGGAGAAGCTGGGGGGGACGCGGGTTCCGCAAGCGGACCAAAACCGGGTCACCGCGCCGATGTATATCGTGCGTCCGTTGCGGCAGGGGGAACAGCGGAGCCTGAATTCGGCCTTTACCACGCATCCACCGCTGGCCGAACGGATCAAGGTGCTGCGAAGCATGGGGGGAAACGCCGACTTTCAGGCCTATGACCAAGCCTTCTCACAAGCCACTGGCAAGCATGTCGTGGGCCCTCGCACGCTCTCCGCCACGAACCAGGTGGATGTTCGCGCTCCAAGTCCCGCCGAGGACATGGGGGCGCCTCACCAGCGACTGCGGCAGGCCAGTAACGCGTTTCTTGCTGGAGCGGGTTATGCCCGGCGGGCTTGTGACCAATGCGGCGCCGTGCTCAAGATTCCACCGGAACGCCGTGGCCGGAGCGTGGCCTGCCCGCGATGTGGAAAGACCGTTTCGACCTGAGGTGCTGTTCCACGCTACGTGTCGGTGGTCATGGTGACCCGGACGACGCCCTCGTCGGTGGCGGTTTCGGTGTTGAGGCTACTACGGTGGAAGATCTTGAGCATGCCGGCGTTTTCGGGCAGCACATCCGCGTGAAACTCTTGAATGCCATCTTGCTGGCCGATTTCGACGAGCCGGTGGAAGAGGTAGGTGCCAAGACCTTGTCGTTGCAGTTTGTCGGCCACCACGAACGCCATTTCGGCGGATCGCTTGGCCGGGCTGGTCATGTAACGTCCCACGGCGACGATTTCTTCGTGCCCCCCGCTTCCTCGCACGGCGACCAAGGCCATTTCCGTTTCATAGTCCACGTTACAGAAGACTTGAAGTTTATTGTGAGGCATGGCTCTAAGCGTGCCATGGTATCGCAAGTACTTGGTCTGTTCGCTGAACGAGTAGAACAGGTCCTTGATCAGCTCTTCGTCCGACGGTTTGATGGGCCGGATCACGAGCTCCTCGCCGTGCTGGGTGGTAAACGTGGTTTCCAAGTGTGCGGGATAGGGGTGGGAAGGTGGGAGAATCTGGTCGGCGTACACGAGGTGCCGGCGTTTGGCCGCGTGCAGCAGTTCCGCCCGGAAATCGGGATGGGCGATGGCGACCAGCGCCATGGCGCGTTCGCGCATGGTTTTCCCGTGAAGGTACGCCACGCCATGCTCGGTGACCACGTAATGCACGTCGCCGCGGGTGGTCACGATGCCGGCCCCCAGCTGGATGAACGGCACGATGCGGCTACGCACGCCGTCCTTGGTGTCCGCGGTGCTGGGCATGGCGAGCACCGGCTTTCCACGACGGGCCATCGCGGCGCCGCGCATGAAGTCGGCGTGGCCTCCAATGCCGCTGTAGAGTCGTTCGCCAATCGAGTCGGCGACGGCCTGGCCGGTCAAGTCGATTTCAATGGCCGAGTTGATGGCGACGATGTTATCGTGCCGCGCGATCACCCGTGGGTCATTCGTGTACTCGGAGGGGTGCATTTCAATCATGGGGTTGTTGTTCAGGAAATCGAACATGGCATGGGTGCCGGCGGCGAAGCTTCCCACCACCTTCCCTTGATGAAGTGTCTTGCGCTTCCCCGTGATCACTCCTTCCTTGATCAACGCCATCACGCCGTCGGAGAACATTTCCGTGTGGATGCCCAAATCCTTCCGATCGGTCAATCCGAACAACACGGTGTCCGGCAGCCTGCCGATCCCGAGCTGCAACGTGTCGCCGTCGGCGACCAGCGAAGCGACATTGCTGGCGATCTGGCGAGTGACCTCGTCAGGGTCTTCAACGACGGGCCAGGTCAGGAGGGGTTCGTCGTGCGGCACCAGGTAGTCAATATCGCGCACGTGGATGAAGGTGTCGCCCAGGGTCCGCGGCATATGTTTGTTGACCTGGGCCACCAGCACTTTGGCGCAAAACGCGGCGGAACGGGTCATGTCGACCGAAACGCCGAGGCTGCAGAATCCATACTCGTCCGGCTCGCTGACCATGATCAGCGCGACGTCGATCGGGAGCCGCCCGGATCGAAACATTTCAGGAATCTGCGAGAAGAAAATGGGGGTGTAGTCAGCCCGCACCTGTCCCACCGCGTCGCGCACGCTGTTACCAATGAAAAACGCATTGGCTCGAAAACGGTCGGAGTAGCGGGGGTCGGTGTACGGCGCGACGCCCATTGTCAAGACGTTTAGCACTTCCGCGTCCTCGACGTTGCCGGCCGTGCTCACCAACGCTCGTACCAACTCTTGCGGTTCGCCGCAGGCGGAGCCAACGAACACGCGATCTCCAGGTTTCACGTGCCTCATCGCGTTCTTCGCGGTCACGACTTTCTGATGCCAGGTTTCACGCCAGTCCGGTTGCATGGCTAGAAGAACTCCTCTGGGTATTCGGGTTCCGTGCTTCGGTGCCTATCCGGTGAGTATAAGCCGATTGGTCGCGTCTCCAACCCGGCCAACGTATACCGGTCGCGTATGACTTTCTCCGCCGCGAGTCCGACCAACGGGAGGACGGCTTGCGTCGGGCCGCTTTCCACCCGGAAAAATCCAACCGCCTAAAATATAACTCCCTCGGGGGAAGGCACCCTACTGGTTGGCCACCACTTGGTTCCAGGGCGGCTTAGTACGGCCTCCGCGCTGTTGGCGCCTTGCCAGGTCGGCGAAGGAGCACGGGCGGAGTCCCCCGAGTTTTTAGCCGTGACAAAACGCTATTCTTGTTCGGACAAAATGATGCGAGCGTCCGCTACCATGACGCCTTGACCGCGTGGGTAAACCAGTAACGGGTTGATATCCAGTTCGCTGATCACGGGGTGATCGGTCACGAATTGGCTGAGTCGCAAGAGGCATTCGGAAACGGCCGCCAAATCGGATGGCGGCTCACCCCGCACCCCCTCCAACAACTGGATCGACCGGATCTCACGAATCATCTCCAGCGCGACATTCTCTCGAATCGGCGCCAAGCGGAACGCGACATCCCGAAACGTCTCCGTGTAGATGCCTCCCAGGCCGAACATGAGCACGGGGCCGAATCGTTGGTCGCGCGTCACCCCCAGTATGACTTCCTTGCCCGGTTTCAGCATCTTTTGGATCACCACGCCCCAGATTTCCGTCTCCTCGCCCAGATGCCCTCGCGCGTTCCGCAGCATTTCGTCGTAGCTTTCGCGAACGGCCTTTTCACCGTCGAGATTAAGCGTCACCCCACCGATGTCCGTCTTGTGCAGGATCCGGGGGCCGGAAATCTTCATCACGACCGGATACCCAATCGCTTCGGCCGCCGACACCGCTTCATCGGCCGTGGTTGCCAGCTTGTAGGGAACCGTGGGGAACCCATACCGCTCCAAGGCCCCCAGCGCGGTCAGCTCGATCAGTCTAGGACGGCCTTCAGCCAATTCTTGCTTGAACAAGGTGGCGGCCCCCTCCCTGTCCACCTCGAACGATTTCACGCCCTTGACCTCCGAATGCACCCAGCGGCCAAACCGCGACTTGGCGGCCAGAGCCCGCATGGCGTTTTCGGGAAACGCGAACGTGGGAACCCCATACTGGCTTCGGAGCATGTCGACGCCGCTGGAGACATCGGTCAGTCCCATTAAGCAGGCGGCGACTGGCTTGTTGCAGAACTGCTTGGTTTCTCCAATCACCTGGGCGATGCGCGTCACATCGGTCATGGTTTGCGGAGTGACGATCACGAGCACCTGATCGACTTGATCGTCCGCGGACACCGCGTCCAACGCCGCTCGATACCGGTCGTGGCGGGCATCACCGATCACGTCCACCGGGTTCTTGATGCTCCCGACCGACGGCATTTGGAACTGGAGCGACTTCTTCGTGTATTCGCGGAATTTCGCCAGCTGCAGGCCATGCCGAATGCAGGCGTCGGTGGCCATGATGCCCGGGCCTCCCGCATTGGTAATAATGGCGGTCTTGTTGCCCCGCGGCAGCGACGGGTCCGTGAAAATCTCCGCTAAGTCAAACAGCTGAGACACGGTTTCGACTCGGAACGCGCCCCCCTGAGTCATCAATGCGTTGTACAGATTGTCGGAGCCGACCAGCGACCCGGTGTGCGAGGCGGCGGCGGCGGCCCCTTCGGCCGTGCGTCCACTTTTGATGACCAAAATCGGTTTGGGTGGCGACCCGTGCGTGATCTCGTGCGCCGCTTCCAGAAACCGAGGCCCGTTCCCGATGTCCTCCACATACATCATGATGGCATGGGTGTTCGGGTCCGCGGCGATCGACCGCAGCAGATCAACCTCGTCGACGTCGCACTTGTTACCGAAACTGACGAACTGAGAGAACCCAATGCCGCGACCCTTGGCGTAGTCGAGCAGCGCGGCACACAACGCTCCGCTCTGGGAAATCAAGCCGAGATGGCCATGCGGGGGCATGTCTCGCCCGAACGTGGCGTTCATCGAAACCTCGGGGGCCGTATTGATCAGGCCCAAACAGTTGGGCCCGATCACCGAAATCTCGTTTTCGCGAGCAATTTGCTTGATCCGATTCTCCCGTTCCACCCCCTCGCCACCCACTTCCTTGAAGCCGGCCGAGATGACCAACAGGTGCCGTGTTCCCATGTCCGCCGCCTGACGCATCACCGGTTCCACGTGCTGGGCGGGTAACACCACGGCCACCATGTCGGGCGCGAAACCGATGCTTTTTAGATCGGGGAAACACGGGATGCCCTGGATCCCCTTCGCCTTCGGATTCACCGGGTAAATCACTCCGGTGTATCCCCCGTAGATCAAATTGCGTACCAAGGCGTGACCGACCGATCCTTCCTTCCGAGACGCCCCCACGACGGCAATTGAGCTGGGACAAAAGAATTTGGACAGATCCCTCGATGAGGATGTTTGGGTAGGAGATGTTTCCGGCATGAGACCCTCTTCGCTCCGCTAAATTGAGCGGCGTGGCGCAAACCACGCTTCACGCATTCATTCGCAGGCCATGGTCATAACAAACGTAATGGTCGATCGGTGCTTGCACTAGCGGTCGTTTGTCCCCTACCGCGTCGCACGATCCGCGAGGAAAGGGGGCCCGGCGAGCCGAGATCATCTCGCCGGGCCATTCAACGGAACGACGTTTGTCGCCTCACTGATTGGGCCGATTCGTGATGAGATCGTCCACGACCGAGGGGTCGGCCAGCGTACTGATGTCCCCTACTTTGTCCGGTTCGTTTTCAGCGATCTTGCGGAGGATGCGGCGCATGATCTTGCCGCTTCTTGTTTTGGGTAACCCGCTGGCCCATTGGATCACGTCGGGGGTCGCGATCGGACCGATCTCAGCCCGAACGTGTTTGACCAATTCTTTCATCAAGTCATCGGAGGGTTCCGTTCCTTGACGGAGTGTCACGTAGGCGTAGATGCCCTGCCCCTTGATTTCGTGAGGGCACCCCACCACGGCGGCTTCCGCCACCGCCTCGTGACTGACCAACGCGCTTTCGACTTCGGCCGTGCCCAGGCGGTGTCCCGAGACGTTAATGACATCGTCAACGCGTCCCAGCAGCCAGTAATCGCCATCGTCGTCGATGCGGCATCCGTCGCCGGAGAAATACAGGCCCTTGAACGTGCTGAAGTAGGTTTGCACGAACCGCTGGTGATCTCCCCACGTGGTGCGCATGATGCCGGGCCACGGCTTCCGAATGCAGAGTTTGCCCGCCGTGCCCTTGGGCTCCGGGTTCCCATGATCGTCCACGATGATCGGCTCAACGCCAAAGAAGGGCCGACTGGCACTGCCCGGTTTCAACGTGTGAGCCCCGGGCAGCGGGGTGATGAGGATGCCGCCCGTTTCGGTTTGCCACCACGTGTCGACGATCGGGCAACGCTCCTTCCCCACCGTCCGATAGTACCAGAGCCAGACGTCCGGGTTGATGGGCTCGCCCACGGTTCCCAGCAATTTCAGACTGGAGAGATCCCGCTTTTCGACCGGCTCCTCACCTGATCGCATCAATGCCCGAATCGCCGTGGGGGCGGTGTAGAACTGGGTTACTTTGTACTTATCGACGACATCCCAGAAGCGTCCCGCGTCCGGATAGGTGGGAACCCCTTCAAACATGACGCTGGTCGCCCCGGCACAGAGCGGACCGTACACGATGTAGGAATGGCCCGTGATCCAGCCAATGTCCGCCGTGCACCACCAAATGTCTCCGTCATGGTAATCAAACACATAGCGGAACGTCGTGGTGGTGTAGACCATGTAACCAGCGGTGGTGTGCAATACGCCCTTCGGTTTTCCCGTGGACCCCGAGGTGTAAAGGATAAAGAGCGGGTCCTCGGCATCCAGCCAAACGGGGTCGCATTGGGCATCGGCCTTCTCGGTCAGCTCGTGCCACCAATGGTCGCGTCCAGATTGCATCGAAACCTCAAGCCCCGTGCGTTGTACCACCACCACATCCTTGATGCTCGGGCATTCAGCAACGGCTTTGTCGGCCTTCGACTTCATCGCGATGTCGTTTTTCTTGCCGCGAAGCGCCGTGTCCTGCGTGATAAGGATCGTGCATTCCGAGTCCTGGATGCGATCCCGCAACGAATCCTCGCTAAAGGCCCCAAAAACCACCGAATGAATGGCGCCAATCCGGGCACAGGCGAGCATCGCCACGGGCAACTGCGGAATCATCTGCAGGTACAAGCAGACCCGGTCTCCCTTTTTCACCCCGAGAGACTTCAAGGCGTTGGCAAACTTGCACACCTCCGCGTGCAGCTCCTTATACGTCAGCTGAGATTGCTCCCCTGGTTCATTGCCTTCCCAGATAAGGGCCGGTTGATCCCCGCGGGTCTCCAAATGGCGATCCAAGGCGTTGACCGACAAGTTTGTCTTGCCATTGGTGAACCACTTGATGTGGACATCGCCCTCGAAGCTGTAATCGCAAACTTCGTCCCACTTCCGCTCCCAAACAAAGGTGTCGGCAATTTCACCCCAGAATCCCTCCGGATCCTCCACGGACCGCTTGTACATCTCCTCGTATGACTCGAAAGAGGGGCAATGTGCCTTGGCGGCGAATTCCGGCTTTGGAGGAATCAACTTGCTTCCGCTACTGCTGGACGATTGTTCTGGCATTGCTCACGAACTCCTTTGGATGCAATTCAGGAAAGGCTGAACATGGATATTTGTACTCAAACCCGTGGTGGGACCGGCGAACGGCCCCTAACGACCAAGAACTGCTTACACTACAGCGATTTTCGATAAGCGACAAGCGGGGGGAAGCCGCCGACGAGGTGGGAGCCCGCCGAACAACGGGGACGTCCCGCCGGCTCGGCGAGCGTCAAGCCAGACCGATGCGGATCACTCGATCGCCCCCCGCCAGCAGGTCCCGGTTGCCGGCCGCCGTGGCGGCCGCCAAGGGCAAGGATTCAACGCCCCGTCGCCTGGCGAAAAGCGGCACGCGATGCCACCTTGTCTCCAAGCACTTCGGCCAGCAAGTCGTGGTCGCGCCGCGAGAAGCCGACGTGACTGTGTTGCCGGAAGCCTTCGGCGTATGTCCACTCCTGAGTTCGCAACATCTCCGCCAGCTCCAGACCCGCCCGCCGCATGCTCTCGAGATAGTCGTCCAACCCTTGGGTATCTCCCAGCCACTCTCGCTGACTTTCGTGACAAGCGAGCATCTTGAGTTTGGTGTCCATTTCACTGGAGATATTCACCATGAGATTCGGTACCACGAACTCCCGCATGCCGTCCCGATTCAGGTGCGGTTGCGCGTGGTATAGATAGACATCCTGGTCGGTCGGTTGCCGAGGCGGATTACTGATAAAGCGTCTCATCGCTCGACTGAAACAGGCCGTCACAACCAGTCGGGCGGTGTTGGTGTGATCTTCCATGTAGTCGTTCAAGGAGGGAAGCAACACGATAGTAGGTTGTACTTCCCGAATCACGGCCAGCATTCGCCGCAGCAATTCTTCCTCGTATAGGATCAATAGATCGTAGGCAAAGGGCTCGTGATGGACCGCGTGAATCACTTGAGCGGCATTGCGGGCTTCGTTCAACCGCAGGCTCGCGGTCTCCTCTGGCGGCAGCTCGTTACTATCGAGATTGCTCCAGGAGACGTTCATCATGTGAGGCTCGAATCCGGCCTGGGCGAGCAGTGAGAGCGTCCCCGCCATGCTGAATTCCACGTCATCGGGATGCGCCCCAATGGCAAACGCTGTCCGTGACTTCGGCATTTTTCGTGTCCCGCCTTCCCCGTAGTGTTGTGACCCGAGAACGAAATCCGTAACCGTTCACGGGCAAAAAGACTGTTATACCGGTCGCGAATGACGTTCTCCGCCGCGAGTCCGACGAACGGGAGGACGGCTTGCGTCGGGCAGCGTTCCACCCGCAACAATCGAACCGCGTGAAATGTATCCGCGGACGTTCACACTTCCATCGCACATCTTGAAGGACGACTTGTCAAGGCGCACATGCCGCGGACTCCCGGATCCACGCCGTGTAACGGCACCCGTCAACGGCTGCGGAAACCAAATCGCGGTTACTCGCCCACCATCACGGCTTTGACGATCGGCGCGCTGCCATCAATGATCTTCCGCATGATGTCTCCGGTTTCCTCATAGGGAAATTGGTGAGTGATTAACGCATCGGCGTCAACAAGTCCCTCGCGGAGAAGTCGATTCGACACGGGAAAGTTGATGGCCGGCTCGGCGAACGTGGGAATGAGGGAGATTTTGCGAAAAATCAGTTCATTGATATCGATTTCCACGCAGCTGCCGGCACCGAAATCGAGGCCGTAAAACGTGATAATGCCGCCAAATCGAATCACCTTCAAAGCGTCCGGGATACTGCGCGGCGGTGCCGACACGATGACGCGATCGACGCCGCGAGGAAACTTGCGTTTGATCTCGCGTTCAAAATCGTCCTTGCCGACCTCGAAGACATCGTCGCACCCAAATCGCGGCGCGAGCGCAAGGCGGGCCTGTTCCCGCGGCGTATCAGCGGCTAGTCCCGTGATTGCGACATATCCGGCACCTTGAAGCTTGGCCACGCGAGCGCTCATCAGACCCAACGGGCCAGGGCCGAGCACGACCACGCTGCCTCCCACCGGGATTCGCGCGTGAGAGACGGCCGTGAGCGAAACGGCCAGCGGTTCCGTTAGACTGGCCGATACATGGTCCAGCCCTTCATAGCGGTCGAGACTGTTGTGGCGAACGCGCAGGTAGTCGCCGATTCCCGGCTGGTCTTGCAGATCATACATGTTCCGGCACAGTTGCGGCTGACCGCTCTTGCAATCTTCGCAGACACCGCACATGGTACAGTCTTCCACGATGACCGTGTCGCCGGGTTGCACCCGAGTAACGCATCCCCCCACCTCGACGACTTCCCCCGAAATCTCATGGCCCAGTGGCATGGGATCGTCGGTCCAATCGCGAGCGAAATTAACGTCGGTTCCGCAAATGCCGCACGCCCGCACCTGAACAATGACGTCGTCGACCCCCGGCGATTCGATCGTTCGCACCCGCTCCTGAATGTCCAATGGCTTCTTCGCGAAAAGTCCTCGACTTTGCATGGTGTTTGCATCCCATAGCAACGAACAGTGAGTGTCTCGATCCATACCGTTGTTGGCTGGAATCCTCCGGTAGGAAAGAGGCTCCGCGCCGTCCCTCCTTGCGTGAGCCGCACTCGCGGCCCCCCGCCCGTTTTCGTTTTCGCGTGCGGTTCCAGCTTAGGGATCGCTCAAGAATAACTTCGCAATTCAACGTGTCTCCGAATCGTCCGGCACACTGGCTCCGCTCGCGATCCCCGTTTTTTGGAGAGGGCACGCGTCTTGCCGCTCGCTCAGCCAGTGCCACCCTCCGAAAAACGCCGCAGTTGTTTCTGAGCCGTCCCTTGGCGTGCATCTTATCGAGCTGCTGGTCGCATGGGAATTACACTGAAGCCCCAAAAAGGAAACCAGGGGCCGCGGTTGTCTTCGTTCGATACGACCGGATCGCTTGCCTCCCCGAGCCGAGACGGGGGATCTCGCGCCTCGCCGAGCCCCCCGTTGCCCTGGGGTGGTCAATTTCTTAGGTGATTGTCGCGCATTTGAGGATGCCTCTGTGTTCGGCGTAGGTGACGTTACGGCGGAAGGTGTCTATCGTGTTGAAGCTCTTGGCGTACCCAGTGAAATAACAAGTTGCGCAACAGACTCGCACTGCGCATTTGCGCTATCCCATTCAGCTTCCCGACTATTGACCAGCCCAGCCACGGGGTGGGCTGATGAAAAACCCGAAAATCGGACAAAATAGAACAAGTGGGTTGTCCCGAGTTTGTCGCGCGTGCTTGATTGAAGAGTGGAAGATTTCGC